>JANLSZ010000364.1:0-15860 GCA_031362685.1 Vicinamibacteria bacterium
GGCCCCGGGGATGGGCGAGAACTCATGCAGCACCCCCTCGATGCGGATCGCGGTGATGGCCGCGCCCTCGATGGAGGAGAGCAGAACTCGACGCATGGCGTTTCCGACCGTGGTTCCAAAACCGCGCTCGAAGGGCTGAGCGAAAAAGCGGCCGTACATGTCGTTCGAAACCTCGTCGTCCATATCGAGGTGGCGGGGGCGCTGAAAGCCTTTCCAAAGCATCGTGGTTCTGTTTCCTTAAAGTCGGTACGGGTTGGGGGAGGTAAAGGGGTGAAACGAAAAAATGGGAGACGCCTTCGTGCCCGGGCGCGTTGCGCCCAGGCCCTCGGCGCAGGCTACTTCGAGTAGAGCTCGACGATGAGCTGCTCCTGGATCGGGAAGTTCACGTCGTCGCGCGAGGGCATGGCCTTCACCTTGCCCTTGCGGGCGACGGAGTCGAGTTCGATCCAGCGCGGGGCGGTGCGGCCCTTGGCGTCTTCGATCGCATCGGCCACGTACTGAAGCTTGGCCGCGCGCTCGGAAAGGGAAATCTCATCGCCCAGGCTGACTTCAAACGAGGCGATATCGACCTTGCGGCCGTTCACCTTCACATGACCGTGGCCGACCAGCTGACGCGATTGCGCGCGCGAGGCGGCGAAGCCCATGCGGAAGACGGCGCTGTCGAGCCGACGCTCGAGAAGAATCAAGAGGGTTTCGCCGACCACACCCTTCTGCTGGGACGCGCGGTCGAAGGTGCGACGGAACTGCCGCTCGAGCACCCCGTAGATGCGCTTGACCTTCTGCTTCTCGCGCATCTGGAGCCCATAGCCCTGGGTCTTGGGCTTGGCGTTCCGGCCGTGCTGGCCCGGCGGATAGTTGCGCTTCTCGATGGCCGCCTTGCCGGATGTGTCACGGCGGCCTTTGAGGAAGAGGTTGATCCCTTCACGTCGGGATAGTTTTCCGGTGGGTCCGATGTATCGAGCCACTTGTTTCTCCGCTTCGCTTTCTTGAGCTTCTTGAAATTAGACGCGGCGCCGCTTGGGCGGCCTGCAGCCATTGTGAGGGATGGGGGTGATGTCACGGATGGACTTCACCTCGACGCCCACCGCAGTGAAGGCGCGGATGGCCGACTCGCGTCCGCTCCCCGGCCCCTGAATGCGAACGTCGACGGACTTGAGCCCGTGATCCTTGGCGTTGGTGGCCGCGTTGGTGGCCGCCTGCTGGGCCGCAAAAGGCGTGCCCTTGCGGGAGCCCTTGAAGCCCTGGCTCCCCGAACTCGCCCAGGCGATCACGTTGCCGGCGGCATCCGTAATCGTGATCTTGGTGTTGTTGAAGGAAGCCTGGATGCTCACCGTGCCATGCGGCACATGCTTGCGCTCCTTGCGGGTCTTCTTGCCGGTCTCGGCCTTGGCCGCGGGAGTGGTGGTGGTCGTCGTTGTTGGGGCTGCCATGCTGTGGTTCTTGTCCTAAAGGGATGAGTCCGACGTCACTTCTTGTTGACGCGCGCGCCCTTGCGGGGCCCCTTGCGGGTTCGCGCATTCGTCTTGGTTCGCTGCCCGCGAACCGGGAGATTCCGTCTATGCCGCGAGCCGCGGTACGAGCCGATCTCGATCAGGCGCTTGATGTCGAGGGACACCTGCTTGCGCAGGTCGCCTTCGACCGCGCCCTGAGCTTCCACGGCCTTGGCGATTCGGCTCACTTCCTCTTCGGAAAGATCCTTGACCCGAACGTTCGGGTCGATCTTCACCTCGGCGAGGATCTTGACCGCCCGATGCGGGCCGACGCCATAAATGTATTGAAGACCTGCCTCGACCCGTTTGGTTCGAGGGAGGTCCACGCCTGCGATGCGAGCCATTCTTACCCCTGCCGCTGCTTGTGCTTAGTGTTGCTGCAAATGACGCGGACGACGCCCCGCCGTTTGATGACGCGGCACTTGACGCAAATTTTCTTGACCGACGATCGGACCTTCACTTCTTGAGACTCCGTTTCATATATCTCTCGTCTTGCTCCCCTAGCTTTGAACGCATCTCACGATGCGCCCGCGCGAAAGGTCGAACGGTGAAAACTCCACAACCACCACATCACCCGGCCTCACCCGCAAAGCGTCTGAAGCAGCGCAATGCGCGGTCGCCTGGCGGATCTTCCCATTCTCCCCAAGGGTTTCGACCCTGAACAGGGCGGACGGCAACGCTTCCATGACCCGGGCTGTCATCTCAATTCGCTCGCTTCGTGCCTTTGCCATACATAGGGACGTTCATGCATGACGCACGCTGTGCGCGAAGGGATAAGGCTCGGATAACACCCACGGACCGTGTTCCGTGACGGCAATTGTAAGCTCGTAGTGCGCAGAAAGCGACTGGTCTTCGGTAACCACCGTCCACTTGTCGCTGAGCGTCCGTGTGGCGGCGCCTCCCGCGTTCAGCATGGGCTCGATGGCCAGGCACATCCCGGGCTGCAAACGCTCGCGCTTCCCCGGGGGGCCGTAGTTCGGCACCTGGGGATCCTCGTGGAGTTTTCGCCCGATTCCGTGACCCGACAACTCGCGAACCACGGTGTATCCGTGTTTGACCGCATGACTCTCGACCGCGTGGCCCAGATCGCCGAGACGCATGCCCGGCTGAGCGGTCTCGATGGCCTTGTGCAACGACTCTTCGGTCACCCTCATGAGCCGGGCGGCCTCCGCGCTCACCTGACCCACCGCCACCGTCCGCGCGGCATCGCCGTAATAGCCGTCCACAATGGCGCCAAAGTCGAGACCGACGATGTCGCCTTCCTTGAGGATGCGCTTCCCGGGAATCCCGTGGACCACTTCCTCGTTGACGGAAACGCACAGAGTCGCGGGAAAGCCGTGGTAGCCGAGGAAGGCCGACTTGGCCCCGCGCTTCTTCAGGTTCTCCGCGGCGATCAGATCGAGATCCCTGGTGGTGATCCCGGGCCGGGTGTGCTCGGCCAGGATAGCAAGCGTCTCCACCGTGATGCTGCAGGCGCGATGCATGGTTTCCATCTCGGCGAACGAACGGAGCGTGGTCATTGCCTTGCTCCCGAGAGGTACTGCTCAATCTCGGCGAAGACCTCATTCACATCCCGATAGCCGTCGACCCGATGGACGGGGACGCGCTTCTCGTAGTGCTGGATGACCGGAACGGTCTGGGCCTCATAGGCCTCGAGGCGCTTGGCCACTACGTTCTCCCGATCGTCGGCCCTCTGAATAAGGCTGGAGCCGCACTGGTCGCACAAGCCCGGCCTCTTCGAGGGCGAGGTTTCGAGGTGGTACGTGGCCTGGCAGGTGGGGCACCAGCGACGGCCGGAGAGCCGGCGAAGCAACACCGCGCGCGGCACGTCGAAGTTCATCACCACGAGTTCCATCTCACGCTCTCTTACGAGCTGGTCCAAAGCCTCAGCCTGGTTCACCGTGCGCGGGAAGCCGTCGAGCAACAGGCCGTTGGTGCAGTCGGGCTCGGTCACGCGCTCGGCGATCAGCGCGACCAGCAGGGAATCCGGGACGAGCTTCCCGTTATCCATCAGCGGAGCCGCCTTTTCGCCCAGAGGCGTCTTGCGGGCGATGGCGTCTCTCAACATTTCCCCGGTGGAAATCCGAGCGACGCCTGTCCGGCGCGCGATGAGGGCCGACTGAGTTCCCTTGCCTGCGCCAGGAGGGCCCAGGAGGAGGAAGCACAGAGGACGCTTCGGCTTCGCATCAGCGGCGCCCACGAATCCTCCGGCCTCGACCGGTGAAGCCATCGTAGTGACGCATGACCAGTTGAGCCTCGATCTGGGCCACGGTGTCCATGGCCACGCCGACGACGATGAGGAGCGAAGTGCCGCCAAAGAGGAAGGTCAGGCCGAGGCCTTCGGTGATCCAGGACAGGCCGTTATTGGTGAGAAACGCGTCGAGCCAGGGGCCAATCAACGGAAGCGGCGCCACTTTGAACCCGGTGATGAGGAATTCGGGGAGCAGCGCGATGGTGGCCAGATAAAGCGCGCCGCCGAAGGTGATGCGTCCGAGCACCTTGTCCAGATACTCGGCCGTGCGCTTGCCCGGCCGGATGCCGGGAATGAAACCGCCGGCCTTCCGCATGTTTTCCGCCACGTCTTCCGGGTTGAATACGATCGCGGTGTAGAAGTAGCAGAAGAAGATGATGAAGGTGACGTAGAGAAGGTTGTACAGGGGCATGCCCCAGCGCAGCTGCTCGGAGACCGACTGCATCCAGGCATTGGTCGGGGCGAACATTTGAATGATGGTCTGGGGAAAAGCGATGATGGAGGAGGCGAAGATCACGGGAATGACTCCGGAGGTGTTCACCCGGAGGGGCAAATGGGTGGAGGCCCCGCCCATCATTTTGTTGCCGACCACGCGCTTGGCGTACTGAACGGTGAGCCGTCTCTGCCCACGCTCGACAAATACGATGAAGGCGACGACCACCACCATAAGGGCCACGAGGACGATCGCGGTGATGAGCGAAAGCTCGCCCCGCTGGATCTTCGAGAAGGTGTCGATCACGCCGCGCGGGAAGCCGACCACAATGCCGGCGAAGATGATCAGGCTCATCCCGTTACCGATGCCCCGCTCGGTGATCTGCTCGCCCAGCCACATGATGAAGGCGGTGCCGGTGGTCATGGTGAGGGCGGCGAAGAGACGGAAGCCCCAGCCCGGGGTCTCCACGATCTTGAAGTTTTGAGTCAGCGTGGTCCGCTCCAGCCAAAGGGCGATGCCGAAGGACTGAACCAGGGCAAGAAGGACGGTGCCGTAGCGGGTGTACTGGGTGATCTTGCGCCGGCCGAGCTCGCCTTCCTTGCTGATCCGCTCCAGGAAGGGCCAGACCACGGTCAGAAGCTGCAGGATGATCGACGCCGATATGTACGGCATGATGCCGAGGGCGAAAATCGTGAAGTTTCCGAGGTTGCCGCCCGAGAACATGTCGACCAAGCCAAAGACGTTCGTCTTGTTCTGCTCGAAGAACTCCACCAGCGACTTCGAATTGATCCCGGGAGTCGGAATGTGGGAGCCAAGTCGATAGATCGACAGCATGGAAAGAGTGAAGAGCACACGCCTACGCAGATCCGGGACATCCCAAATGTTGCGGAGGCTTTGCAATATGTTCATCTGGCCTCGACTGTGCTTATTCGGTGGATCGTCTTCGAAGAGTGGGGTTGAAGCGGCTCTTAGGCCGCGGCCTTGACGCCGATCAGTTCGGCTTTGCCGCCGGCCTTCTCGATCGCTTCTTTGGCGGAGGCGCTGAATCGGTGCGCCTTCACGGTCAGAGCCTTGGCGAGCTTGCCCTTGCCGAGGACCTTCACCGTCCCCGTTTCATTCTTGCCAATGAAACCCTTGGCCACGAAGTCGTCGGGGCCGACGCTGGAACTGGCGCGGAACAGCTCGAGTTGCTGAAGATTCACCACCGCGTACTCGACGCGGAAGATGTTGTTGAAGCCTCGTCGCGGCAGGCGGCGGAAGAGCGGCATCTGGCCGCCTTCGAAGCCAGGCTTGCGGGCGAAGCCGCTGCGGCTCTTCTGACCTTTTTCACCGCGGCCGGACGTCTTGCCGCTGCCGCTGCCAGGCCCGCGGCCGACGCGCTTGCGGTTGTGGGTGGAGCCCGGATTGGGACGGAGATCGCTAAGACCGGTGGTCATGATCTTCTGTTATTCCTTGATTCTTTGGCTTCTGATTTCGGCTAGACGAAGCGGACCAGATGCGGGACCTTCTTGGCCATGCCGCGGTTCTCGACGGTGTCGATGCGCTCGACCACATGGCGCATCCGGCGCAGGCCCAGGCCGCGAACGCAGGCTCGCTGCCCTTCGGTGGCCCCGATGATGCTTCCGTAGAGCTCGACCTTGAAGGTTCCGGTGGGTTTGGGTTTGCTGGTCTTCTGCTGCGTCATAGGTGTTTCTCGATGGATCGCTTCGCTTGTGTGCTTAGAGGAGATGACTAGACCGCTTCGGGGGCGGAGGCCGCGGCGATCGGGGCCGGCGTCGCCGCCACCGCACTCGCTTCGACCTTGCCCTTGGCCCTGATCTTGGGAGCCACCATGAACTCGGAAACGTCCCGGCCGCGCAGACGAGCGACCATGAGCGGATCCTTCAATCGCTGCAGAGCGTCGATGGTGGCCTTGACCACGTTGTGGGCGGTGGAACTGCCCAGGCTCTTGGTGAGAACGTTGTGGATGCCCACCGCGGAGATGACGGCTCGAACCGCCCCGCCCGCGATGACGCCGGTTCCGGCGGAGGCGGGCTTGAGCAGCACCGCGCCCGAACCGAAGTGACCGGTGACGGTGTGGGGAATGGTCGAGCCCTCCTTGGTGATGGACACCCGGATGACGTTCTTCTTCGCCGCCTCGATGCCCTTCTTGATGGCGGAGGGAACTTCACGAGCCTTGCCCATGCCGTAGCCGACATGGCCGGCCCCGTCCCCCACCACCACCAGGGCGGAGAAGGACATGTTCTTACCGCCCTTGACCACCTTGGTGACGCGGTTGATTCCCACGACCTGATCCTTCAGGTCGAGGCTTGAAATATCGATCTTTTCGATGCCTTTACGCATGGTTAGAACTGGAGGCCTCCCTCGCGAGCGGCGTCGGCCAACGCCTTGATACGGCCGTGGTACAGGAATCCGCCGCGGTCAAACACCACGCGCTCCACCGACTTTTCCTTGGCCCGATCGGCGATGAGCTTCCCCACCGCCTTGGCCGCCGACACCGTGGCTCCGCGCTTGAGGTCCTTTTTCAGGGCCTCGTCGAGCGAGGATGCGGTGCAAACCGTCGTTCCGGACTCGTCGTTGATGACCTGCGCATAGATGTGGGACTGCGAACGAAAAACCGCCAGACGCGGCCGGTCGGCGGTTCCGCTCATGCGCTTGCGGATCCTGCGGTGGATCCTGGTCCTGATGTCCTCTTTTGTTCGATTCATCGCGGTCTCTTAAAACTTTCTGGGGCTCTTAAAACTTTCCGGGGCCTCGGAGGGGTTACTTGGCGCCCGTGGCTCCGGCCTTGCCGGCCTTCTTCTTGAGGATCTCGCCCACATACCGGATTCCCTTTTGCTTGTAGGGATCGGGTGGACGAAGGTCATGGATCTCGGCGGCCACCTGGCCCACCTTCTGCCGGTCGATGCCGGTCACCACCAGGTGAGTCAGCTTATCTACGGTCACGGTGACGCCGTCCTGGATGATGTACTCGACCGGGTGGGAGTAGCCGAGCGAGAACACAATCTTGTTCTTGCCTTCCGACTGGGCCCGGTAGCCGACGCCCACGATGTCCATCTCTTTGGTGAATCCGTCGGTGACACCCTTCACCGCGTTGCTCCCGAGCGCTCGGGCCAGGCCGTGGAACGCGCGCTGCTGGCGGTTGTCCTCGGCCCGGGAGTAGGAAAGGTCGGTGCCCTTTACCTCGGCGCTGATGCCGGGAGGAAGGGGCGCCTGCAGAGACCCTTTCGGGCCTTTGACGGTCACGGCGCCCGCGGCGACACTGACGGTGACGCCCTTGGGCAGGAGAATCGGTTTGCGACCTATGCGGGACATTTTGGATGGTTACCAGACGTTGCAGAGGATCTCGCCGCCCACGCCCGCCATCGTTGCGGCGCGACCGGTCATGAGACCCTTCGGAGTCGAAAGGATGTTGATGCCAAGACCGCCGTAGACGCGGGGAATCCCGTCCTTCCGGCAGTAGATACGACAGCCGGGCTTGGAAACCCTCTGGAGGTCGGTGATGACCTTCTCGAGGTTGGGCCCGTACCGGAGATAGATCCGGATGACCGGCGGCTTTTGGGCCACCGGTTTGGCGTCGCCGGGTTTGAAGTTGGCGATGTAGCCCTCGTCCTTGAGGATCTTGGCGATCTCGGTCTTCAGGCGGGAGGCGGGCACATCGACTTTGGGCGCGCGCGCGCGTACACCGTTGCGGATGCGTGTCAGCATGTCCCCGATGGGATCGGTCATATTCATGAGCTTTGCTTACCTTATGAGGCCTTTATCCATTACCTAAGGATGTCCTACCAGCTTGCCTTGATGACGCCGGGGATTTCCCCGGCGAGGGCGAGTTGACGGAAGCAGATACGGCACATTTCGAACTTCCTGAGATACCCACGCGGACGGCCGCACCGGCGGCAACGCGTGTAGCCCTGAACCGCGAACTTGGGTTTCTTGAGCGCCTTTGCAATGAGAGAAGTCTTGGCCACCTTGGGTTCTCCTAAAGTCCTAGTTTCGGAAGGGCATGCCGAGAGCCTTGAGCAGCGCCCGGCCCTCGCCATCGGTGTTCGCCGTGGTGACGAAGGTGACGTTCATGCCGCGGAGCTTCTCGACCTTGGCGTAGTCGATCTCCGGAAAAATGATCTGGTCCTTGAGGCCGAGGGTGTAGTTCCCCCGTCCGTCGAAGGCGTTGGCTGAAACGCCGCGGAAGTCCCGGACGCGGGGCAGGGCGATGTTGAAAAGGCGGTCGACGAACTCGTACATCCGGTCGCCCCTCAGGGTAACGGTGGCGGCGATGGGCATGCCCTCACGCACCTTGAACGCGGCGATCGCCTTCTTGGCTCTGCGAATCGCCGGCTTCTGGCCCACGATACGGCCAAGCTCTTCGGCGGCGGCGTCGAGGATCTTGATGTTCTGGGTGGCTTCGCCGACCCCCATGTTGAGAACCACGCTCTTCAGGCGGGGCACCGCCATCACGTTGGTATAGCCGCCCTCCTTCATGAGGTGGGGGACCACGGTCTTGGTGAACGCATCCTTCAGTCGGGCCGTCATTTGTCGAGCACCTCGCCGGTCTTGATGGCCACGCGGACCCGTTTGCCGTCCACAATCTTCGAGCCGATTCGTGAGCGCTTGTTGTTCTCGGAAGCCACCACCATCACGTTCGAGGCATGCACCGACCCTTCGCGCTCGGCGATGCCGCCCTTGATGTTGCGCTGCGGGTTCGGCCGGGTGTGCCGCTTGATCATGCTGACGCCCTGGACGACGACCCGTCCGGTTGCGCGATTCACTTCGAGAATCTTGCCGCGCTTCTTCCGGTCTTTGCCGGTGAGCACCTCGACAAGGTCACCCTTGCGAAGGCGGATCTTGTCCATCTTCTGGGGGCCGTTCTTGCGGGAAAACCTGAATGCCATAGTGTTTTTTGTCTAGAGCCTGAGACCTGAAACTAGAGAACCTCGGGGGCGAGAGAGACGATCTTCATGAACTTGCGATCGCGCAGCTCGCGCGCCACCGGGCCGAAGACGCGCGTTCCCACCGGTTCGTTGTCTTCCTTGATCAGAACCGCCGCGTTGCGGTCGAAGCGAATGTAGGAGCCATCTTTACGCCGCTGCTCTTTCTTGCAGCGCACGATCACCGCCTTCACGACCTTGCCCTTCCTGACGCTTTCGGGGGCTTCGGGGGTCGATTCCTTGACGTTCGCGGTGATGATGTCGCCGAGTCTCGCGTAACGCCCGGTGGAGTTGCCGACCGGGAGGATGCACGAAATTCTTCGCGCCCCCGAGTTGTCGGCGACGTCCATAACAGTTCGCATTTGGATCATGGTTAATCTCTCTCTTCAGTCGTGGTCTTTGAAGGGGGCTCAGGCAAGGTGGTTACGAGGTGGCCTTCGCTTTGCCGATGACTTCGACCAGACGCCACCGCTTCAGCTTGGAGAGCGGACGTGTTTCAACGATCTTCACCGTGTCGCCTTCGCGCGAGACGTTCTTCTCGTCGTGGGCATGGAAGGTGGAGGTGCGACGGATGATCTTCTTGTAGAAAGGGTGACGAACCGAGCGCTGCACCGCTACGGTGCGGGTCTTCTCCATCTTGTCGGAGACGACCACGCCCACCTTCGTGTTCTGGCGCCGCGCCTTTTCGGCCGGGGGGGTTTGCTCAACGGTGGCTGTCATGACGGTTTGAATTCCTTAGCTAGGGTGCGCGCTTCAGGCTTTGACGGCGCGACGCTTCTGCGCGGCGATGGTGAGCGTCCGGGCCAGATCGCGTTTGGCGGTGCGGGCCGAGGCCGAACTCTCGAGCTGCCCCATCGAATGCTGAAAGCGCAGCTTGAAGATCTTCTCGCGCTGCTCGCGCTCCAGAGTGGTCAGGGCCTCGGGGCCCATTTCTCTAAGTCTTTCGAGTTTCACTGGCTTGTAATTACCTTGTCACTTCCATCTCGAAGCGGCGGACGAACCTCGTCTTCACCGGGAGCTTGTGGGCGGCCAGGCGGAACGCCTCTTTCGCCATCTCTTCGGTGACGCCTTCCATCTCATAGAGAACCCGTCCGGGCTTGACCACGGCGACCCACTGTTCGGGCGCGCCCTTGCCTTTACCCATGCGGGTTTCCTGCGGCTTCTTGGTGATCGGCTTGTCGGGGAATATCCGAATCCACATGCGGCCTTCGCGCTTGACGTGGCGCGAGATGGCGATGCGCGCGGCCTCGATCTGACGATCGGTCACCCAGGCAACTTCGGTGGACTTCAGACCGTAGTCGCCAAAGGAGACCGAGCTTCCCGACCACGCTTTGCCGGCCCGCTTGCCGCGCTGCTGCTTGCGGTACTTGACCTTCTTGGGCATCAACATGGTCTTAAGCTCCTGCTCCGAGGGTCGAGCCGGCCTGGGCCATGTTGCGGGTGCGCGCCGAAACCGGCTCGGATTCGCCGTTGTAGATCCAGCACTTCACCCCGATGCGGCCATAGGTGGTCTTCGCTTCCGAGAAGCCGTAGTCGATATCGGCGCGGATGGTGTGCAGGGGGAGTTGCCCGTGGAGGTACCACTCGGAACGCGCAATTTCCGCGCCGTTCAAACGACCCGAAACCCGGATCTTGATTCCCTTGGCCCCGAAGCGAAGAGCGGATTCAACCGCCTTCCGCATGGCGCGCCGGAAGGCGATACGCTTTTCGAGCTGGCCTGAAACCGACTCGGATACGAGCTGCGCGTCGAGCTCGGGCTTCAGGATCTCCTGGATATTGATGAAGACCTCTTTGCCGGTGCTCTTCTGGAGCTCCTGCTTGAGCTTCTCGACTTCCTGGCCCTTCTTGCCGATGATGATGCCGGGCCGCGAAGTGAAGATGCCGACCTTCAGCTTGTTGGTGGCGCGCTCGATCTCGATCTTGGCCACCCCCGCATGCTGGAAGCGGGCCTTGAGGTCTTTCTTGAGCTTCAGATCTTCATGAAGCAGCTTGGCGTAGTCGGCGGCCGCGAACCAGCGGCTGCGCCAGGGTTTGTTGTATCCGAGCCGCAGGCCGGTGGGGTGAACTTTTTGACCCATGGTGAGGGTTATTCCTTTTCCGCCAGATGCACAACGATGTGGGTGGTGCGTTTGATCGTCTGATAGGCGCGGCCCATGGGCGCCGGGCGCACCCGCTTGAACGTGGGACCCTGGTTGGCGTAGGCCTGCGAGACCACGAGGTCTTCTTCGTCCAGGCGACGCTGCTGCACGCGCTCGGCCTCCTGCGTCGCGTTGGCGATCGCGGAACGGAGCACCTTCTCGACGCTCTTGGCCACCTTCTTCTCCGAAAACTGGAGCGCCGCGATGGCGTCTGCCACCGACTTCCCGCGAATGGTCGCGAGCACCAGGCCGGTCTTCTGGGCCGAGGTGCGGATGTACTTGGCTTCCGCCTTGACTTCGAGCATGGCTGGTTAGACCCTTCCTGCCGGGGCGGCGGTGGCGGCGGGGGCGGCGGCGGCGGCGGTCTTGGCCACCTTCTCGACCTTCGAGGAGTGGCTCTTGAAGGTGCGGGTGGGTGAGAACTCGCCGAGTTTGTGCCCGACCATGCTCTCGGAGACGTACACCGGAACAAACTTCCTTCCGTTGTACACGGCAATGGTGTTTCCCACCATTTCCGGGAAGATGGTCGAGCGACGCGACCAGGTCTTGATGACCTTCTTTTCCAGCGACTTGTTCTGCTCTTCGACTTTCTTGAGCAGGTGTCCGTCGATGAACGGGCCCTTTGAGGTTGATCTAGCCATACCGTCCTACTTCCGCCTCTTCACGATCATGGATTGGGTGCGCTTGTTGCGGCGCGTCTTGTAACCCTTGGTGGGCTTGCCCCACGGCGTCACGGGGTGCCGGCCGCCGGAGGTCCGGCCTTCGCCGCCTCCATGAGGATGGTCGACCGGGTTCATGGAGACGCCCCGGTTGTGCGGCTTCTTGCCCAGCCAGCGCTTGCGGCCAGCCTTGCCGTGCTTGACGTTCTTGTGCTCGGCGTTTCCGACCTGACCGATGGTGGCCTTGCACAGCACATGGACCTTGCGGATCTCGCCTGAAGGCAGCTTGACCTGCGAGTAGTCGCCTTCCTTGGCCACCAGCTGCGCGCCCACCCCGGCGCTGCGGACCATCTGGGCGCCTTTGCCCGGCCGAAGCTCGATGTTGTGAATGATGGTGCCGGCCGGGATCTGCTGAATGGCCATGGAGTTGCCGGGAAGGATGTCGGCGCCTTCGCCGGAGATGACGGTCTTGCCGACCACCAGGCCGTCGGGGCAGAGGATGTAGCGCTTCTCGCCGTCGGTGTAGTGCAGGAGAGCGAGCCGAGCCGAGCGATTCGGATCGTACTCAATCGCCGCAACTTTCGCAGTGATGCCGTCCTTGTTACGCTTGAAATCGATGACACGGTAGCGGCGCTTGTGGCCGCCCCCTCTGAAGCGGATGGTGAGCCGGCCGCGCGAGTCGCGGCCCCCCGACTTCTTGAGGGGCTCGGTGAGCGCCTTTTCCGGCCGGGTCTTCGTGATCTCGTCGAATGACGGAGTCACCATGAAGCGGCGGCTGGGAGTGGTGGGAGCGTAGGTCTTGAGAGCCATGGTGGATTCTTTTTCTAGACGGCAGCCTTAGACAGGTTCTTAGACAGCTTCATGGAACTCGATCATCTTCTCGCCCTCTTTGAGGAGGACGTAGGCCTTCTTCCAGTCGGGACGGTGCCCCTGGTATCGGCCCTGACGGCGGAGCTTGCCCGGCAGGTTCGCCACCCGAACCTGTTCGACCTTGACGCTGAACAGCTTCTCCACCGCCTTCTTGATGTCGGGCTTGGTGGCGTCGCGATGGACTTCGAAAACCAGGGTGCGAATGGTCTCTTTCTGGAGGGTGGTCTTCTCGGTCACGAGCGGACGACGGATGACTTCGAAAATGCTGTTCATCGGGAGAGTCTCTCTTCAAGTCGCGAGAGCGCCGCGGTGGAAACCGCGAGAGTCTTGCAGTTGAGGATGTCGTAAACGGTCAGGTGAGACGTCTCGATCACCCGGAAACCCGGGATGTTCCGGCTGGAAAGGAGGAGAGCGTCCGAGGGCTCGGTCTCGACATAGATGGTCTTGCCGTCGAAGTTCATGGCGTCGACCGCGGCCTTCAAAGCCTTGGTCTTCGGCGCGTCGGCCCGAATCGACTCGACGATCCGGAGCGAACCGGTACGGTTCTTGGTGGAGAGAGCCTGACGGAGCGCTGCGGTCAGAGCCTTTTTCGGCATCGAGTACGAGTAGTCGCGGGGCGTCGGTCCGAAGACGGTGCCGCCGTGACGCCACAGGGGGGTACGCTTGTCGCCGACCCGGGCCTGACCGGTGCCCTTCTGCTTCCAGGGCTTCTTGCCGGAGCCGGACACGTCGCCGCGGCTTTTGGTCTTGTGGGTGCCTGACCGCCCGCCCGCGCGGTAGAGTTTGACCGCTTCGTAGAGCAAGTGGTCGTTGGGACGAAGTTCGAACACCGAAGGAGCGAGCTTCACTTCTCCGGCGGCCTTGCCTTTGGGGCCGGTGACGATCATGGCCCCGTCGGCCGACTTCGCGGGTGCTATCGGAGCCTTCGGCTCCGCCTTAGCCTTGGCAGGCTTGGCAGGCTTGGCGGTCTTGGCAGGCTTGGCCACTACCGCTGCCTTGGGGGCCGCGGACACCTTCGCCCGCTTCTCCGCCTTGGGCTTGGCGGCGGTCTTCTTGGATTCAGCCATGGCTCCCCGTTACTTTCCAGTCCGGCGGGTGCCGGCCTTGTTGACCACCACGTAGGACGAGATGGACCCGGGGACCGCTCCGCGGACAACCAGAAGGTTGTTCTCGGCGTCGATCTCCACCACCTGAATGTTTTTGGTGGTCACCGTCTCATCGCCCATGTGGCCGGCCGCGCGAAGGCCCTTGATGACGCGCGATGGGAAGGCGGAGGCGCCGATGCCACCGGGAGCACGGTGATGCATGGAACCGTGGGTGCCGTCGCCGCCGCGGAAGTGGTGGCGCTTGACCACGCCGGCAAACCCCTTGCCCTTGCTGGTCCCGGTAATGCTCACCAGGTCGCCCGGTCCAAACAAGGAAACATTCACCTTGTCACCCGGATTGATGGCTTCGGCGTCGGGAACGCGGAACTCCCGGGTCATGCGGGTGGGCGGGATTCCCGCCTTTTTGAAGTGACCCTGCATGGGCTTGGTGGTGTGCTTCACGCGCTTGTCTTCGACAAACCCGACCTGAACCGACGAGTAGCCGTGTTTGGCCGTGGTTTTGCGCTCGACCACGACGCAGGGTCCGGCGGTGAGGACGGTGGCCGGAATGGCCCGGCCGTCCTTCCCATAGACCTGGGTCATGCCCACTTTTCTTGCGATGATTCCCTGAACTGGCATGTGATTCCTACGCGCGAGCGTGCTCCTTGCCGAAAGCCTTGATCTCGACGTCAACGCCCGCCGGCAGGTCGAGCTTCATCAACGCGTCCACTGTCTGAGGGGTGGGCTCGCAGATGTCGATGATTCGCTTATGGGTCCGGATCTCAAATTGTTCTCGACTCTTCTTGTCGACGTGAGGCGAGCGCAGGACGGTCCACCGATTCTTGATGGTCGGGAGCGGAATGGGGCCGGCCACGCGGGCTCCGGTCCGTTTCGCGGTCTCGACGATCTCGGACGTGGACTGATCCAGAACGCGGTAATCGAAAGCGCGCAACCGGATTCGGATCTTCTCGTTGAGCATCATGGCTTTTCTGTGGACTCGCTTCTGTTATCGACGGAGGGAGTAGCGACTACTCGATGATGTCCGAAACCGTGCCGGAACCGACGGTTCGGCCACCCTCGCGGATGGCGAAGCGCAGGCCCTTTTCCATGGCGATCGGGTTGTTGAGGGTGACTTCAACCTGGGTGTTGTCCCCCGGCATGACCATCTCGACGCCCGCGGGCAGGGTGGCCACACCCGTGACGTCGGTGGTGCGGAAGTAGAACTGCGGGCGGTAGCCGGTGAAGAAGGGGGTGTGGCGCCCACCCTCTTCCTTGGTGAGGATGTAGACCTCGCCCTTGAACTTCACGAAGGGCTTGATGCTGCCGGGCTTGGCCAGAACCATGCCGCGCTCGATGTCCTTGCGCTCGGTGCCGCGGAGCAAAACGCCGACGTTGTCGCCGGCCGTGCCCTCGTCGAGGAGCTTCTTGAACATTTCGATGCCGGTGACCACCTTCTTCTCGGTGGGGCGGAGGCCGACCAGATCGACTTCCTCGCCCACCTTCACCTTGCCACGCTCTACCCGACCGGTGGCCACGGTGCCGCGGCCGGAGATGGTGAAGATGTCTTCGATGGGCATCAGAAAGGGCTTGTCGACCTCGCGGGTCGGCATGGGAATGTAGCGGTCGACCTCGGACATCAGTTTGAGAATGGGCTCCGCACCCGCGTCCTTGCCGTCGCCATCGAGGGCCTTGACCGCGGAACCACGGATCACCGGGATTTCGTCGCCCGGAAAGCCGTAGTGCTTGAGCAGTTCACGCACTTCGAGCTCCACCAGGTCGAGCAGCTCGGCGTCGTCCACCAGGTCGCACTTGTTGAGGAAGACCACGATCGAGGGCACCCCCACCTGACGAGCGAGCAGGATGTGCTCCTTGGTCTGGGGCATGGGGCCGTCGGCGGCCGAGACCACCAGGATGGCGCCGTCCATCTGCGCCGCTCCGGTAATCATGTTCTTGATGTAGTCCGCGTGACCCGGGCAGTCGACGTGCGCGTAGTGACGGTTCTGCGTCTC
>JANLSZ010000370.1:0-8340 GCA_031362685.1 Vicinamibacteria bacterium
GCGGTCTTTCTCCAGATGTTGCCCGCGACTCTCCTGGCCCCCGCCATCCGACCTCTCTTCGCCCAATTCCACGGGGGCGCTGAGGGTCCGATGCACGCCTTCATGTCCCTCAACATGCTGGGCGCCATCCTGACCACGCCCTTGATCGCGCGGCTGGTTTCTTCGGGCAGTGCCCAGGGGTCCGCTCGATGGCTCATGACCCTGGCTGGCCTGGACGCCCTGCTGCTCGTGGTCGTGTCTCTGCCTCTGGCCATCCCGCTGGTGCTCTTCCTTCGCACGATCGAGGGGGCTTTTCATCTCGGAGCGGCGACCCTCCTTCTCGCCCGCGCGGCCGCATACAAACCCCTGGTGGGCGCGGGTCGGGCCATGGGAATGGCTGGAGGTGCCGTGATGCTGGCCATCGCCTTCGGCAGCGGCCTGGGCGGCATTCTGGTGGGCGAGAGCCCTCGGCTGCCGTTTCTGGTGGGCGCCTCGCTTTCGGCCATGGTGGCGCTGGCCGCGCCGTTTCTCTATTCCTCGACTCTGCCCATCGAACGAAGCGAGGCCACCGCGAAGCACAGACTCTCCCTCCGCGACCCGAACGTCATCGGTCCTCTTTCCGCCGCGTTCGTCGAGCGTTTCACTGTGGGCCTCATCATCGTGACCTTCGCTCTGTTCGCCACTCGGACCCATGGTCTCTCCGACCGCAGCGTCGGCCTCCTCTATTCGATGTTGATGCTCCCCTTCGCGCTGCTCATGTATCCGGCGAGCCGAATGGGCGACCGACTGCCGCGGGCCGCCTTGCTCGGCTTCGGAACCCTGCTTTACGGCGTGGCCATCACGTCTCTGGCCCTGGTTCCCAAAGGCTTTCTCCCGGTATCGATGATCGTGGCCGGGGTCGCGTCCTCTTTCATGTACGGCACGGTTCTGTGCTACGCCGCCACCCTCGTTCCCTCCGAAATGCGCGGTCGCATGATGGCGCTGGTCAACACCGCGGGGGCTTTAGGAATGCTCCTGGGCCCCATGTGCGGCGGCATTCTGGTGGCCCTGGGGCGAAACGGGGCGGATCCGGTGTCGGCCTATCGGAATGTCTTCTATCTGGCCGGAGCCGTTTGCGCCGCATGGGTTGTGGTCCAGGGACGCTGGCTGGTGACGCGGCTTGGCATCGAACGGGGAGAACATGCCCTCGCCGCCCAAACGACCTAGCACCTACAGCCAACCGTCGCGGACGGCGGCTCGCAAGAAACCGCGGGCCTTGAACATCATCGGGGGCATCGTGGGTCTGCTCGTGGGCCTGCCCATTCTGGTCACGGGGTTCGTCGCGTCCATGGCTCTTCCCGTGGATCACGAGGGCGCTGCGAATACCGCGGGCCCGAGCGGTTCGGGGGGGTTGGCCAGCCGATGGCCCGACATGCCTCAGCGCATCGACAATTCGGTCACCGATCCAAAGTTCGCCCGTCGGGCCGCCCTCGGCCGCTTCCTCTTCTACGACCCGGTCCTCTCGGGCAAGAACGACATGTCGTGCGCCACCTGCCACCATCCCGATCTTGGCTATGCCGATGGTCGCGGCAAGGCGATGGGGGAAGGGGGAAAGGGAATCGGTCCAGGGCGGGCCGGCGGGCGGGTTATCCGCCGAGGCGCGCCTGCCATCTGGAACGCCGCATTCAACGCCGCTCAATTCTGGGACGGCCGCGCGAAGGATCTCGAAGATCAGGCACGCAACCCCATCACCGCTCCCGAAGAGATGGGCGCCATCGAAGGGACGCTGTCGACCGAAGTGGCGACCCTGCCCGAGTATCAGTCGATGTTCGACCAGGCTTTTGGCGGCCACATGGGTTCGTCGATCAATCTTCCGAACATCACCCGGGCCATAGCCGCCTTTGAGAGGACTCAGCTGTCGGTGCGATCGCCCTTCGACCGATATGTGGCCGGAGACCGCAGCGCCTTGACCTTGTCGCAACGTCGAGGCTTCGACACTTTCCGCTCCGGACAGGCTCGCTGTTTCGAGTGCCACTCTCTGCCCACCTTCTCCACTCCGGACTTCAAGATCATCGGCGTGCCGAAACTCGACGACGAAGCCCTTGATCGGGGCCGCGGCGAGGTGGCCGGTAATGCCGGGCTGAAAGGCGCGTTCAAGGTGCCGAGCCTGCGCAACGTGGCTCTCACCGCGCCCTATATGCACAACGGTCGTTTTCGGACCCTCGACGAGGTCCTCGACTTCTACTCGAAGGGCGGCGGCCCCGGTCTCGGCTTCAAGACCCCGAATCTCGACGACAAGATCCGGCCCATCAACCTCACCTACCAGCAGCGGCTCGATCTGATCGCTTTCCTGACCGCGTTGACGGACGAGAGCGCCCTCGCGGAATCGCCGCGCCGGGTGCCCTCTACTCTCCCGGTGGTGGCCCGGATGAAGAACCCCGCGCGGGCCGAGGTGGCCCGGCTCAACGTCGGTCTGGGCCGGAAGGTGGTTCCCACGCGGGGCGAGTTCGTGGTCGAGCCGGGTCAGTCGATTCAGGACGCCATCGACCGGGCCGCCCCCGGCTCGGTGATCCGGGTTCAACCCGGCGAGTACTACGAGTCGATCACCGTCGACGTCGACAAGATCACCCTGATCGGCGGCGATGGGACGCCGGCCACCCGCCCCGCTCTCGACGGCCACGGCGTTCATTCCGACGCGGTCATCGTCTCCGGCCGCGACTTCACCATGTCGAACTTCGAAGTCCGTCACTACGTGGGCAACGGGGTGGTGGCGCAGGAGACCACGAACTTCACCCTCAAGGACTCGAAGTTCGAGGACACCGGGTTGTACGGGGTATATCCGGTCCGCTCGTCTTTTGTGAAGATTCAACGGGTCGAGGTCATCGGCGCCCGCGATGCCGGCATCTACGTGGGCCAGTCGAAGGGCATCGTGGTCGAGGACTGCGTGGCCCACGGGAACGTCACCGGCATCGAGATCGAAAACTCGGTGGACGCCCGGGTGGAGCGCAACCATGTCTATGACAACGCCGGAGGGATACTGGTCTTTGCCCTGCCCGGCAACCCTTCGAAGGAAGCGAAGCGGACGCGCGTCGCCTTGAACCGGATCATTGGCAACAATCATGAGAACTTCGCCGACCCCTCCGCGATTGTCGCCCGGGTGCCCTCCGGCGGCGGCGTCTTCATTCTGGCCGCCGACGACACCGAGGTGACGGACAACGAGATTCGTGACCACAACTCTTTCGGGGTGGCGGTGCTGGGGTTGGAGAGCCTTTTCCCCGGCCGCGGTTCATTCGACGTGGGAGCTTTCTCCGATCGCACCAGGGTTCACGAGAATCGGTTCACGAATAACGGTGGCAATGCCGACAAGAAGATCACCGCCGCCGGACTCAAGGGCGCCGACCTCCTGTGGGACGTGACCGGTCCGACCAATACCTGGAATGAGCCGGGAGCCACCACCGCGGTTCCCGTTCTCGACGAACGCTGGCCCGCTTTCATGCGCCGGGCGATGTTCCAGTTTCTCTTCCGCGCTAAGAAACGCTGAGTGCCCGACCCGGCCCACGAGCTCCTCAACGTCTACGACGCCTCCGGCGTGGTGGTGGGTTCCATGCAGCGGGGCGAAGGGAAGGCCATGGGCTTTGCCGCGGGCGCGGTCCAGATGCTGGTGGTGAACCAGGACGGTCTGGTGCTTCTGCAACGCCGCCGCGAAGACAAGGAAAACGGAGGCCTGTGGGACAAGAGCGTCGGCGGCCATGTTCAGGCCGGGGAGTCCTTCGATGACGCGCTGATCCGCGAGGCCAATGAGGAACTCTTCGGCCGCGCCGACGCGGACCGGGTGGCGCTGGTTGAGGATCTCGAGCCTGCCTCGGCGGAGGTTCGACCGGTCCGCGCTCGACGGATCCGCCTCGAACTGGGCTTGCGCGACATTCGGTACGCGGCGACCGCCGACGCGCAGATCATCAACGTCACGTATCACGCGGCCATGTACCTCGGCCGCACCGCGCTCGCCCTGGTCGACTTCGCGCACCAGAAAGAAGAGATTGCCGCTCTCGCCTACTTCGAGCCCGCGGACATCGATCAGATGCTGGTGAGCGGCCAGCTCGCGCCCAACATGGGATTCTTATGGTTCGCGCTCGGAGGCGTGGCGACGAGGTAACCGGCGACTGGCGGGAGGTGGGATCGTCGGCGTCAGTTTCGGGGACCGGGGGAGGGCTCCCCGGGAGCGCTCCCCACCGCGATCAGTTCCTCGTCGCTTCGCAGCAGCAGAAGTCCGTTCGCGATCACCGGTGAGGCTATGAACCGGCCGTCGAGTTGGTTTCTGGCCAGGATCTCGAACTCGCGCGCCGCCTTGAGCACCACGGTCTCGCCGGTCTCGCTGACGAAATAGACCTTGCCGTCACCTGCTATCGGTGCGGCGCTGTAGAGGTTCCCGGTGCGCCCTTGAAAGAGGCGCACGCCCGTTGCGGCGTCGGCGGCCTGCAGGATGCCCAGGTCGCTCGCCATGTAGACGACGCCGTTGTAATGAACGACCGAAGAGACGTAGGGGGCTCCGGTCGGCACATGCCACAGGAGGTTCTTCGTGCCGGCGATATTGCCCCGCCCGCCCGGACGAATCGCCATGTAGGGGCCGCTGCGATACCCGCGGCTGGTGACGATGACGCCGTCGGTGAAGGACGGAACGGTAGTGGGGAACTGGTTGGGCTCCTCGTAGAACCAGAGGCGCTCTCCACTCTTCGGGTCGTAACCCTCGATGCGCTCGCTCGAATTCACCACCAGCTCGTCGCCGCTCGGCCCTGAAACCACGGTGGGGGTGCTGTAGGAGCGAAGTCCCTTTCCGCGATCGGCCTTCCACCTCTGCGCCCCGGTTCTCTTGTCGAGGGCGAGCAGGTACGAAGCCGGCTCATGGTCGCAAAGAAGAATCAGGGTGTCCCCGTAGATCGTGGGCGAACTCGAATGACCCCAGGTGATCGCGTACGCGCCGTACTCTTTCGCGAGGTGTTTCTGCCAGACGAGCTTGCCCTTCATGTCCAGAGCCACGAACTGCCCCGTCCCGAACCACGCGTAGACGCGCTCCCCATCCGTGCTCGGGCTCGGATTCGCCAGATTCGTCTTCTGGTGCACCTCGGGCAGCTTCTCGGCGGTGCGCTCGGCGGGCAGACGATATTGCCACAACCGCTTTCCATCCTTGCGGCTGTAGGCCTCGACGAGGAAGACGACCTGGTCGCTCGGAGCTGCGGTCAAGGTGCGCTCACTGGTGTCACCACGCTGGCCGAGCATGGGATGGGTGCCCGGGCGAACATCGCCGCGTCCGACTTGAGAGGTCACGATGACCTGGTCGCCGGATACGATCGGCGACGAGACCCCCTGGCCTTCGAGCTTCGCCCGCCAGGCGATGTTCTTGTCCTTGCTCCACATGACCGGCAGGCCCTTTTCGGCGCTCACCCCGTTGCCGCTCGGCCCCCGCCACTGCGGCCAGTCCGCGGCGCGCGCCGCCGGGCTCGCGAGAAACAGGGTCACCATGGTCAAGGCGAGCTTCTTCATTTGGCCTCCTGAGGCTGGGGGGCAAGTGTAGCCACCTCCTGCGGGCGCGAGGTAGTCTGGGCGCCAGCCGGTCCCACTTCGGAGGAATGAGCGGATGAACGACTTCACCACCAATCTCGCGACCCTGCTGGTGCGCGAACTGAACGCGTTTGCGCGAGAACTCGACCTGTTTCCGGACGACGAGACGGTCTGGAAAGCGGCGCCCGGTGTGACCAACTCGGCCGCGAACCTGGCCCTTCACGTGGCCGGGAACCTGCAGCATTTCGTCGGCGCGGTGTTGGGAGCCACGGGCTACTCGCGGAATCGCGACCTGGAGTTCTCGCGCACTTCAGGCACGCGCGCGGAGATCAAGGCCGAACTCGAAGCAGCCATCGCGGCAGTGGAGAAGGTCCTGCCCACCCTGACGCCGGATGTTCTCGCCAGTCCATACCCATTGAGCATGTTTCAGGGCAAGGAGATCGCCACCGCGCTCTTTCTTCAGCACCTGTGTTCACACGCCGCCTTCCACCTCGGCCAGGCGGGCTATCTGCGACGCGTCCTCAGCGCAGAGGCGACCTCCGCGAGTCCGGTTTCGCTTGCGGCCTTGATGACGCCGTCGTAACCGGCACCGCCCAGACCTCGGCGCTTATGATCTGGGATGTCAAACACCCGCGCTCGCAGGAAGGTCTCCGATAAAAGCGTTCTAGGGGCTCAAGAGTGAATGGTTGTCCATAATCGGGTTACGATCTAGGCATGATGGGCCCGATATCGCGGCGCGACGTGCTCAGGGCCGCCGGTCTGGCCGGCCTGGGGGCCGGCCTCTCCGCCTGCGCAACGCGGCGGCCCATCTCTGCGGCGCCCACGCGAACGGCCGAGCGACTGCCCCGCGTTCTGGTGGCCGAGGACCGGATCATCCGGACCGTGGTCGGCCTGCGGCCCTACCGCCCTTCGGGCTTCGTGGTCCGCGCGGAGAAGCTCGGCGACAAGACACTGGTACACAACTACGGCCACGGCGGCGGCGGCATCACACTCTCCTGGGGCACCTCCGAGCTGGCCGTGGACGAGGCGTGGAGCACAGGTGAGCGGCGTTTCGCCGCCCTGGGGTCCGGCGCCGTGGGCCTCGCCACCGCCCGGCTCCTGCAGCAAAGAGGCGGCGAGGTCACGATCTACGCGAAGGACCTGCCCCCTCACACCACCTCGAACATCGCCGGCGGACAATGGTCGCCCACCTCGGTGATGGACGCGCAGTTGCGCACCGCCCAGTCCGACGCGCTGTTGGCCCGCGCCGCTCGCCTGTCCCACCGCTCCTATCAGCAACTGCCCGCCGCCGAGTACGGCATAAGGTGGCTCACCAACTACGTCCTTTCCGACGAGCCGCCGCAGGAATCGTGGGAGCAGGGCCTGATCCGCGACCTGTTCCCGCAGATGCGCGCCCTGGAGCCCAACGAGCATCCCTTCACCGCGCGCTACGCCCGCTGCTTCACGACCATGCTGGTGGAGCCTCACGTCTACCTCTACGCGCTCCTGCGCGATGTGCGCCTGGCCGGTGGGAAGGTCGTGGTGGGCGCGCTCCAGGATCGCGCGCAGGTGATGAGCCTTCCCGAGCCCGTGATCCTCAACTGCACCGGCCTCGGAGCGAAAGCGCTTTTCGGCGACGACGAACTCGAACCGGTGCGCGGCCAGCTCACCTTCCTGCTCCCCCAGCGGGAGGTCAACTACATCGTGATCTCCGACAATCTCTACATGTTCCCTCGACGCGACGGCATTCTGCTCGGCGGCACCTTTCAGCACGGGGACTGGAACCTGGAACCGGACGAAGCCACCCGGACCCGCATCGTGGCCGGGCACCGCGCGCTTTTCGACGGGATGCGATAGAGCGCGCGTCCGCCCGCAGAGCTCGACGGCCCTCGCTCCAGGTTGGATCACCGCATCGAATCGAGCACGAGTTCGATATCCTCCAGAGTCGTCTGCGGGTTCAGGATCGCGAGTCGCGCGACCGTCTCGCCTCGGAAACTCGAGGGCGCCACGAAAGCAGTGCCCAGCTCGAGAAGTCTCGCCGACCAGGCATCGTAGTCTGCGGCGCTCCAGCCCCGGCGGCGGAAAACCACAATGCTGAGCGTAGGGTCGAGCAGGAGTTCCAATTCAGGACGAGCCTTGATCGCCTCCGCCGCCTTCCTGGTCACGGAGAGGGTGGTCTCGATGGCCTCGGCATAGGCGTCGGTCCCATGGACGGCGAGCGAGAACCAGAAGGGCAGCCCGCGCACTCGCCGGCTCAGGTGCACCGCGTAGTCCGCGGGGTTCCACTCGCTTCTCGTGTTGATGGCATCAAGGTAGGTGGCCGACTGGCTATGGGCCGCCCGAGCCAAAGTGGGGTTCCGGTAGAGGAGGGCGCAGCAGTCATAGGGCGCGAAAAGCCACTTATGCGGATCGACGATGAAACTGTCGGCACGTTCAACTCCCGCAAACGCCGCCCGCTTGCTCGGCGCGGCCAGGGCGGCGAGCCCATAGGCCCCATCCACGTGAAGCCAGGTTCCGCGTTCTCGGCAAACGTCGGCGACGCTTTCGAGGTCGTCGATCGTCCCTAGATTGGTCGCTCCCGCGGAAGCCACGACCGCGAAGATGCTGTTATCCGTGATCCCGTCGAAGGTGGCTTGGAGCGCCGGTCCGGTCAATCTGTGATCGTCATCGACTGGAACTTCGACCAGGTCCACATCCAGTATCCGCGCGGTTTGAGCGATGGAGGAATGGGCCTCGGTTGACGCGGCAATCCGCCAGCGCACGGGTCGACCACCGCCGCGTTTGATCGACGCGGCATGGCGGGCGGCGTGCAGGGCCGACAGATTGCCGACCGTGCCCCCGGGCACG
>JANLSZ010000373.1:0-32349 GCA_031362685.1 Vicinamibacteria bacterium
CATCTGGAGACTCCTCAGGATGGGATGGCCAAGAACGGCGCCGAGCGACCGATGTTAGCCGTCTTCGCGGCCTTCATCCCGGGCCCTCCTTCGGTTCGCCGTAAAGTCCCGGTGGTGCGCTCCTCTCTTTTGGTCCTGATCCTCGCCTCGATCGCTTGCGGGACGGCAACCACCGCTCCCATGCCCTCCACCTCGTCACCACCGACGAGCGCTTCCACGACCTGGCGCGCGACGCCGAACGCTGCCTTCCGCATCCTGAACGCATCGATCCCGAACGTGGGATGGGTGAGCGACGAAGTGTGGCTGACCGTGGGGACGCCGCAGGGGGTGCGCTTGTACCGGTCCCGCGATGGTGGGAGCCAGTCGACCGCCGAAATCCTCTCCGGCCTGGCCGGCGCGTTGGACGGCACGGGCTATGGTCCCGCCGAAACCGTCCCGCGTCAGAACGCCGCGGGGGTGCGCGAGTTGTATGTGCTGGGACTTGCTCCGCCGGGCACGAACCGCGCGGTGTTGTATCGGCTTCAGGAAAACGGCGGCACCTTCGTCCGGAATCCCCTGCGCACGGTCTACGATGCCGCTGCCTCCGATAGCCAGGGGTGGATCGGCGTCCCTGATGTCTACCGCTCGGCTGACGGCCGATACCATCTCATCTATGTCGACAAGGGCGCCACGCGACCGAACGCGCGGACGGCCATTTCCAGCGACCAGGGCGCGACGTTCACGTTCGAGGGGAACAATCCGTTCAGCGACATCGCCCTATCGGGCCCCGCCGACACCAATGTCGATCCGGCCGTTCTGGCTCTGGCCTCGGGCGGGTATCTGGCGGTCACCATGCGCCTCGCCCGGCTGTACATCTTCACCAGTGCAGACGGAATGACCTTCACGCCGCAGGCGGGTGCCCCCATCGAAGCCACGTCTTTCGTCGCCGGAGCCACCGGCCTCTTCGATCCCACCCTGGTGCAGCTTCCGGACGGAACGGTGCTGATGTACGTGACCCTGGAAGACGATCAGAAGCGATCGAGCGTGGTTCAGGCGACGCTCCGCCTGTCTTCGCCATGAGTCAGGGTGTGGCGCGGTCCACGAATACCTGGCGCGCCGCCTGCAGACGCGCCAGCACTTCGCCGCGTTCTTCGGGCGTGTTCCAGGCGGGGTGCGCTCCGGCCGCGGTGAGGAGCCGGTCGATCCAGGCGATGAAGTAACGCGCATCCGCGGCGTGCCGCACGGGGGCGCCGGCCACCGTTACGTAGATGGGGCTCGTGGTGGCGAACGGATAGATGTCCAGCACGGGCGCGCGCGAGTGATCCGCCGAGGCGCGCAGGGTGTACCAGCCGCTGCGTTCGACTTTCAGCTCCACGGTTCCGGTGAATGAGATGTGGTCGCCGGAAAGCAGCAGGCTGGCCACGACCTCCCCGTTGGCGACGATCTCCAGTTTGTCGACGGGCACGATCGAACGGAGCGAGACGGTGGCCTGGAGGCGGCCAGCCGTGGGAAGGAGTATCTCGTCTCCCGCTTCCTTCCCCTGCAGGGTGAAACCGAGCAACGGCCCGTTGGTCGCGAAGGTGCGCCCCGCCTTCAGTCCGGCCAGGAAGCGCTCGTGGTCCAGGATTGGCCCGGCCTTGACGAAGACGCGGTTGAGACCGACCGGCCCGCGCAACGAGGCGTAGTTCGCCATGGCGTCCGTGCCCGCTCCGGCGGGAAGGCGGAAGCCGCAGTTGAGCAGTTGATACCAGACGCGCGCGGTGGCCCGGTGGTCGGAGAAGCCCACCACTTCGTAGTAGTCGAGCTTGCCCAGGGCGACGTCCACGGGCAGAGCGTCGGTGAGGGGTTCGTCCAGCTTCGCCGGATCCGGGTAGGCGTCGAAGGGGTGGACATAGCCGGTGAGCGCGCCCTGGGCGTGGGCGAGGTCGAAGATCTTCGCGTTGTCCGGATACAGGCTCGCCGCCGGGGTGTTGACGTAACCCACGTAGGCGGGAAGCAGGATGTTCTCGCGCAGGCCCAGAAGGCCGGTGTGGCCCCAGTAGCTCGTGTGGTACTCCTGGGTGTGGGCCAGGATCGTCTCAACCGTGGAGGCGGGATCCGCGCCGCGGCCTCGGAAATATGCGAGGTCGGGCACGCGCTGTTCTTTGTTGACGATCAGGTTCTCGACCACATGCAGATCCTCGGCCGAGGCCTGGAAGGCCAGGCGCTTCGGATCGTTACGGTAGGCGCCGCCGTAGTTCATGTGCACGTGCAGGTCGCCGCTCCACCAGCCGCGCGCGGGCAGGTCGTCGAGTCGGGGCAGGGCTAGGGTCAGGCGCTCGCGGGCTCCCGCGGCCAGGGTGAGCGAGCGGCGAACCATGCCGTACTCGAGGCCGCGCGCCGCTTCGACGGTCAGGGTCCCCGCGGGCACGCGCAACGTCGCGGTTCCCGCAGTGTGGAAGTAACCGTACTCGATCTTCCGCTCGGCCCGATCGAAGTGATCGTCGGCGTGGCGCCAGGCATCGTCGGGCGCGTAACTCCGCCCATCCGGTCCAGTCACGGACAGGCGCCCCGGCATCTCGCGGCCGTTGCGAGCATCCACGACTTGTAACTCCAGGGTCGCTACCGGTCCGAGGGCGATCCGTTTCTTCACCACCACCGTCTGTCGATGCCCGCCGGGCAGATCGAGCAACATCAGTTCGGAGTTGCCATGTTCGTTCGAGATGTAGGCGATACGCCGCGAGTCCGGCGAAAAACGCGGGGCGGTGGCGTCGAACTCGCCGTAGGTCAGGGGGAACACATCGCCGCCTTCGCTGGTCATCAGCCAGAGCTGGTGCCAGTTGCGCCCCAGATAGGAGCTGTAGACCACGCGCTTTCCGTCGCGCGACCAGTCGGGCTCCGCGCGCCAGTTCGTCTCTTCGTAGCGGATCTCGCGGGGCTCGGCGCCCCGCTCCGCCCGCATTCGCCAGAAGCCGCCGCTGCCCCAGATCCGGCCGCGGTTCGAGACGAAGAGGATCTCCTTGCCGTCCGGCGACCAGGTCGGGCTGAGCTCGTGGTCGAACTTGCTGTAGTAATAACGGGGCAGGCCGCTGTCGCGATCCTCGCCGAGTCGAACCAGCGTGCCCGGTTCGCCGTGGTTGAAGTCCATCACGTGCAGATGAAAGCGCCCCTTGAACGCTGTCGAGACGAACGCGATGCGGGTTCCATCGGGGGAGAAACGCGGCTCCACATTGACCGCGCCGTTGCTGGTCAGTGGGGCGGCCACCCCGGTTGCGACCTCGACTCGCCACAACTCCACCGCGTCGCCCTGATAGGACGCGTAGACGATGAAACGACCGTCGGGCGACCAGTCGGGCTGCGAGTCGTAACCCGGACCATTCGTGATTTGGGTGGCGGCGCCGGTGTCGGGTTCGATGCGCCAGAGCGAGCCCTGCATCGCCACCACCAGAGACCGCGCGTCGGGCGACCAGGCCGGCGCGGTGGGACCGCTTTGCGCCTGGGGCAGGTACATCTCGCGGAAGTAGTAGTCGTGCGGAACGCCGATCTGCTTCAGCACCGGCTCGCGTTCGGCCGCGGCGTTTACCGAAAACATCGCGCCGAGGGCGGCGAGCAGGGCGGGGCGCCTGGTCATCAGATCGCGCCGCGCGTCATTCCGATTTCGCGGGCCCTCACGCGTCTGGTCCGCCGGGCAAAAGGGGTTCGAGTTCCAGCGTCTGGGCTCCGTTCTCCGTGCACACCGCGTACTTCGTCTCCCCGGCGTGGTACATCGCCACCCCCGCGTACTCGCCGCGCTTGTTGAGCACGAAGAACCGGATATTGAAGTTAGGGTTGCCTTTGCCGTTGAGGAGCCGGGGCTCGACCGTATTGGCGCGGATACGCTTGAGCGCCTCCATCCCCGCGTCCTTCGGTGACAGGCCACGGCGCATCGAATCCACGATCGAAAACGACGACAGGTTGTAGAGGTTGGCCTCGCCGCGTCCGGTGGAGCCCGCGGCCCCCACCTCGTTGTCCACGTAGAGGCCGGCGCCGAGGATCGGGGAGTCGCCGGTGCGTCCCGGGATCTTCCAGGCCAGTCCGCTCGTCGTGGTCACTCCGCAGATATCACCGTTGGGCCCGATGGCGTCGCAGTTGATGGTGCCCCAGAAACTGCCTTCGCGAATCAGGCCGTCGCGTACCATCGACAACCCCGCCTCGTAGCCGGGGTCGCGCTCGTGGCTGGGCTTGGGCTGGCGCTCTTTTCCGTTGGGGTCGAGCCAGTGTTCGGGATCCACCCGACGTTTCCATTCCCGAAACAGGCGTCGAGAGTCTTCGGTGTTGAGGTCGTCCTCGACGGTGAAGCCCATGGCGCGCGCGAACTTCTGGGCTCCGGCCCCGCTCAGCAGATGGTGGTCGGTGTAGTCCATCACCGCCCGGGCCACCAGCGAGGGTGTGCGCACGCCCTCGAGGCAGGCCACCGCTCCCGCCCGCTTCTTCGGGCCGTGCATGCATGAGGCATCGAGCTGCACCACGCCGTCAGCGTTGGGCAGAGCGCCATAGCCAATGCCGTTCTCGAGCGGATCCAGTTCCGGGATGTTGACCCCGGCGATCAGCGCGTCGAGCACATCCTTGCCTTCGGTGATCAGTCGGAATGCGCGCTGCACCGCGTTTTCAGCGCCCCCGTTCTTGAACTCCCACCCCGAGTAGTCGGAGATCACCACCGGGCGAACGGCGCGCGGCACGAGGAGATCCGGCGCCTTTTTGGGGACCGGCGTGGATTGAGCGAGTACTTCGAGGGGCTGTGCCACCGCCAGTGCGGCCGCGGTGGAGGTCACGAAATCGCGTCGATTGATCATGGTGGGGTGTTTATAGCAAAGGCCGGCCGCTGGGCTTTCAGGGCGCGCCGGAAGGCGGTTTCCACCGACGCCTCACGCACCGCGAACACCACGCGCTTGATCGTGGGGCAGCGGGACAGCTCTTCGGCCATTGTCCGCATGACCACCTCCGCCGCCCGCTCCACCGGGAACGCGTAGATCCCGCAGCTGATGGCGGGGAAAGCGATGGAGTTCAGACCGTGGCTTTCCGCGATCTGCAGAGCAACGCGGTGGCACGACACGAGCAGTTCATCCTCGCCGTGGGAACCTCCCTGCCACACCGGCCCTACCGCGTGGATAACGTGGGTTGCGTGCAGCCGATAGCCCCTGGTGATCTTCGCGGATCCCGTCTCGCAGCCACCCAGGTGCCGGCACTCGTTGAAGAGATCCGGGCCGGCGGCCCGGTGGATCGCGCCATCCACGCCGCCTCCGCCCAGGAGGGTTTGATTGGCGGCATTCACGATGACGTCCACCGCCACCTGCGTAATGTCGATGTTGAGAATCTCCACTCGTTTCATCATCAAGGCCTCGCGTCTTACGGCCGCTCTCGACGCCGGCCCAGAGGCAGGATCTCATCGAGGCCCACATCCTTCCCGGCCAGGATGCGCTCGATGACCGGAATCCAGGGCGTCACCCGGTGGCCGAGGTCGGACTTCGGATCGCAGCGACGCACGAACTCAAGCGCCGCGCGCGGAGTATCGGGGTAGGCGCCGTCGTAGTCGCCGCCAATGAGGAAGGGATGGACCACATCGTTGGGGTCGAAGCAGAAACCGTTGGCCTTGTCATAGCACGCGCACACCACATCGTTCATCCCGGCCCGCACCGCCTCTCGATGCCAGCGCGGACCGCCACTGGCCCGGCGCTCCTTGATAAGCCGGGCCAGAGCTTCCTGGCCCACTTCCACCGCCCGCTCGGCCGCGGTGAGGCCTGCCTCGTCCACCAGGCGCGTATCGATCCCCCGGTCCAACAGCCAGGTCACCATGGCTTCGCGATCCTTCGTGGCTTCGAGTGCTATGTGCAACGCGCTGCGCCGATCGCGCCACTCGATGCGTGAGTTCAGGGGCGCGCCGTGGTCGAGGAACACCTGGGCCATGGCCACATCGCCCTTGCGCACCGCCCGGAACAAAGGAACCCAGCCCGCCTCATCGAGGTAGGCGGGAACGAGTTGTCCACGTTTGAAGAGAGCTTCGGCGATACGCGGGTGTCCGGTCTCGGCGATGGTGTGCTCGAGCGGCGTCCCGCCCGGGGAATAGGGGGGAAGGGCTCCTCGGTCGAGCAGAGCCAGGAGCATCTCGACATCGTCATGCGGACCTTGGACCAGACCGTGGAGCGACCAGCACTGCGACTCAAACAAAAAGCCGCGTGGATGGGCCAGGAAGGCCCGCGCGGCCTCGCGATGTCCCAGCCGCAAGGCCTCGGCGAGCCAGGACCAGCGCACGCCATCGCGCAGATACGCCTCCACCTCACCCGCGTCGAGGGCCGCGGTCACCGCGGCCGGATCGTTCCGCGTCACTGCGTCCTGCAGCGGGGCTTGATTCGTCATGGCTCTGGTCCGGGCCTCAGCTTATCCTCGAGCAGGGGAGCGGTCTTCAACCCTCCAATGGCGGACCGTGGTCGTGAGCGCGGCCGCGCGCTCGACTCCGCTGCACGGTATGGATCCTTCAGACCGCGCTGGTTACGGGAAACTAGGTTTTCAAATCCGCGTATGCCCGTCCGGGCTCTGGCGTCATCGACTGAGGCAGCGCGGTGGACCTCCAGCCGGCCTCACTGCCGTTGCCGTCGAAACCAGCGCGCTGTTCGAGGAGATCCTTGTAACCCGACATCTCCATCAGGCCCGCCGCGCCCACCGACCGTCCGCCGCTCTTGCAGCCGACCACGATCTTTGCGTCCTTTGGAAACGCCTTTGAGACCTCTTCCATGAACTTCGAATTGGGCGACATGCCGAACTTGCCTGCGTGCATCAGAGGGATGTTGAAGGCGCCCTTCGGATGGCCGGTCTCGAACTCGGGCACGGAGCGGACGTCGAGGTAGAGGTATCCCTCCTCCATCTTTGTCGCGGCTTCTTCGGGGCTGATTCGTTTCATGGAGAGTGAACCTTATCGCACTGCCGCCTCCATCAGAGGCGGGAGGGAGGCGTCGAAGCTCTCCGTTTCGCAGAGCAGACTCACGACCAGATAGCAGCCCGATTCGAAGTCGAAGAAATGCCCGGGATGGACGAGCACGCCTGCGTCGAGCGCCCTAAGCGCTCTTTCTTCGTCGCTCCTGGTGGCCGGGCACTGGAGGAGGGCCGACCATCCTCCTTCGGGAGGGAGGAGCGAGAGCTCAGGATGAGCGGCGACCGCCGTTTTCAGCGCCTTGAGATTCCGGGCGAGTCGGGCCTTGATCGGCCCCTGCAGCCACGGCTTCTGCTCGAGGATTCCTGGCAAGGCGAGCTGAACCGGAGTGCCAACCGAGAGGTACGTGTCGGCGATGAATTCGAGCCGAGCTAGAGCCGCGTTTCGAAGGTTGGCCGGGCCCGAGATGGCGATCCAGCCGAGCTTCATCTGGGGCAGCGCGCACGATTTCGAGAGGCCTCCGAGCGCGAAGCAGAGTGCGAGGGAATCACGGGCGAACGTCTCCTGCCGACGCGGGTCGGCCGCGAAACCGAAGTCCGCGAAGACCTCGTCCGCGATGATGGCGACGCCGCGTTTCGCACCCAGACCCAAGAGTGCCTGCGCTTCGGGTCGTTTCAGGAAGGATCCCGTCGGATTGTTGGGATGGACCACCACCACCGCGCGAGTCTTCTCCGTGATGAGGGCATTCAGCGAGTCGATGCTCAGGTGCCACTCGTGGTCGAAGTGAAGCGGATAGGGGCGCACCCGGAGACCGTCGAGGTCGGCGAGGAATCCAAAAAGCGGATAGGAGGGAGTGGGGACAAGGATTTCGTCGCCCGGGTTACCGAGCAGCTTGAAGAGAAGCGAGTACGACTCGCTGCTGCTGGCGGTGAGAACGATGTGGCCGGGGTCGACGGCGACGCCGCGGGTCGCGTAATCGCGGCTCACCGCCTCACGGGCCGAACGAAGACCGCAAGGTTCAGGCCGGTAATGGGCGCTGCCGGGGTTGCCGAGAAGGCCGATCAATTCAGGAGGGGCGAGAAGACCCGCGCGAGTGGGGTTCGACTCGGTGAGGTCGAGGATGCGTGCGCCGGCGAGACGCATCTCCTGGGTGCGAAGCGAGAGCGCATTCTCGGCGAAGTCTGACGGCATTCGGTTGGAGAACATCGGAAGGCGAAAGACTAAACGAGACTGGAGCATCGGGTGTGGGCCGAGCCGCGCCCAGGCCTCTCGAGGTTTGCCATAGACTGAGCGCGATGTCGCCCCCGACGCCTGAACACGAGCGCCTGGCCGAGAAGGACGGAGCGCTCGCGACCTGGCGCCATTGGGGCCCCTATGTTTCCGAGCGCGCCTGGGGCACGGTTCGCGAGGACTATTCGGCGGATGGAAATGCCTGGGCGCACTTTCCCCATGAACACGCCAGAGCCAAAGCGTATCGATGGGGCGAAGACGGTCTGGCCGGCATCTCCGACCGGTATCAGCTTCTATGTCTCGCCTTCGCGTTCTGGAACGAGCGCGACCCCTTCCTCAAGGAACGGCTCTTCGGCGTGGTCCCTTCCGAGGGGAATCACGGCGAGGACGTGAAGGAGTACTACTTCTACCTCGACAATCTCCCCACTCACGCGTACATGAAGTGGCTGTACAAGTACCCGCAGCGCGAGTTTCCCTATCAGCAGCTGGTTCGCGAGAACCAGGCCCGCCAGGGCGAGGGGCCCGAATACGAGCTTCTCGACACCGGCATCTTCGACGACGACCGATACTTCGACATCGAAGTCGAATACGCCAAGGAAAACGCCGAAGACATGGTGATGCGGGTTCGCGCCCACAATCGGGGGCCGGACCCGGCGCCCCTTCACATCCTTCCGCACCTGTGGTTCAGAAACACCTGGAGCTGGGGCAAAGCCGATCTGCCCCAGCCCCGGATCATCCCCGGGGCCTCCGGCCCTGGTTTTGTCAGCGTCATTGCCGATGATCGAGAGGCCCGTCCGCCAAAGCAGCTCCCGTTTCAGTACAAGCTCGGCCCCCGCCACTTGTATGGACCCACCGGGGCGGAGACCCTGTTCACCGACAACGAGACCCACGCCGAGGCCGTCTACGGTCCGGCGGCCACGAGCCGATCTCCCTATACCAAGGACGCGTTTCATCGTCACGTGGTTCGCGGAGAAGACGCGATCAACCCCGAGGAGGTCGGCACCAAGGCGGCCTTCCACTACCGTTTTCTAGTGCCCCCGGGCGAGAGCGTCGAGGTATGTCTTCGGTTCGCCACCGAGTTCCATCCCGATCCTCTTACCGGGATTCCCGCCATCGTTGACAAGCGCCGGGCCGAGGCCGACGCGTTCTACGCAAGCATCCAACCCGAGACGGCCACCGCGGATGAAAAGCTCGTTCAGCGGCAGGCGTTTGCCGGGATGCTGTGGACCAAGCAGATCTATCTCTTCGATGTGGCGGTGTGGCTCGAAGGAGACCGGCCCGACTGGCCGCCGCCGGAGTCACGCAAGCAGATTCGAAACGAGCATTGGCGCCACTTGAACTCCATGCGCATCATGTCGATGCCGGACAAGTGGGAGTACCCCTGGTTCGCGGCCTGGGATCTTGCCTTCCACTGCGTGCCCCTGGCCGTGATCGATCCCGAGTTCGCCAAGGAGCAACTCTGGCTGCTCCTGTTTGAGCAATTCCAGCATCCTTCGGGACAGATCCCGGCCTACGAATGGGAGTTCTCCGACCTGAACCCGCCGGTTCAAGCCTGGGCGGTGTGGCGGGTCTACAACATGGACCGCGTGCAGCGCGGGAAAGGGGATCGACTCTTCCTCGAGAAGTGTTTCCACAAGCTCCTGATCAATTTCGCCTGGTGGGTCAACAAGGTGGACAGCGAAGGCAATAACGTCTTCGAGGGCGGTTTCCTCGGCCTGGACAACATCACGGTCATCGATCGAAGCGAGAAGCTGCCGCACGGGACGGTGCTCGAACAGTCGGATGCCACCGGCTGGATGGGCATGGTGTGCCTCCAGCTCATGCGGATTGCCCTCGAACTCGCGCGCGAGAACAAGGCTTACGAAGGCCTGGCCACGAAGTTCTTCCAGCACTACATCTACGTGGGCGCGGCCATGAAGAGGATGGGGGGACGGAACTACCAGCTCTTCGACGAGGCCGATGGTTTCTTCTACGACGTCCTTCGTTCTCCCGACGGCACGTTCGAGAAGTTCCGGGTGAGGTCGCTGGTGGGTCTGGTCCCCCTTTACGCCATTGAAAGGCTGGAGGAGAAGTGGATCGAGCCCTTCACGGAGTTCAAGGAGGGGATGGTCTGGTTTGTGCGCAACAAGGCCCACGTGGTCCAGAACGTCTGCTATCCGCTGAACCGCGAAGGCTTCACCACCCATGTCCTCGCCATCGTCGACCCCGAACAAACGCGACGCATCCTCGATCGGGTCTTTGATCCCAAAGAGTTCTGGTCGGAATTTGGTCTGAGGAGTTTGTCGAAGGTCCACGAGCGTGAACCTTTCCGTCTGGGCTCCCGCATGGTTACCTACGACCCCGCCGAAGCGCGGGCGAAGCTAAAAGGCGGGAACTCGAATTGGCGCGGCCCCATCTGGTTTCCGACCACCTTCCTCATGATCGAGGCCCTTCGAAAGCTGGGCACCGCGTACGGACCGACCTTCAAGGTCCGGGTGGGAGGCGAAGACGGCGAAGAGAAACCGCTTTGGGACGCGGCCAAGGAGATGTCCGACCGGCTGATCCGAATCTTCACCCGCGATGCGAACGGTCGCCGGCCGTGCCACGGACAAAGGGAAAAGTTCCAGACTGATCCTCACTGGCGGGATCTCATCCTGTTCTACGAATATTTCCACGGTGATACCGGCGAGGGCCTGGGTGCGTCGCATCAGACCGGCTGGACCGGTCTGGTGGCCAGCCTGATCGACGAGTGGCGGAAGCCGGCCCCCTCCCGGGATCGCCCACCGACCAAGTGAAAATCGCCACCTGGAACGTGAACTCGGTCCGGGTCCGGGAGGCGCGTCTTGCCGCGTTCCTCGCTCGAGAGCAGCCCGATGTCCTCTGCCTTCAAGAGCTCAAGGTGGTGGACGACGACTTTCCCAAAGACGCGGTCCGCGCCGCGGGCTATGAGTCGGTGACCTTTGGCCAGAAGACGTACAACGGCGTGGCCATACTCGCCAAAGCGGGCCTTCCCATCGAGAACGTCTCCCGCACCTTCGAGGACGGCGACGACGATCCCCAGGCCAGGGTGATCGCCGCGGATGTCATGGGTGTCAGGGTGGTGTCCATCTACGTGCCGAACGGCGGCGACGTGGGCTCGGAGAAGTGGGCTTACAAGCACTCGTGGCTGAAGGGTCTCCGCGCCTATGTTTCATTCCGACTCGGGCTTGACGGGAAAGTGGCGATCTGCGGTGATATCAACATCGCTCCCGAGGCCCGGGACGTGGCCAAGCCCGACCGATGGAAGAACAGCGTGCTCTTTCATCCGGAGATGACCACGGCGTTCCAGGACCTCCTCGCTCTCGGCCTGGTGGACACCACGCGCCTTCACCATCACGGGGAGGGGCCGTTCACATGGTGGGACTATCGGATGCTCGCGTTCCCCAAGGGTGATGGACTGCGAATCGATCACATCCTTGCCTCGAAGTCGTTCGCCTCGGTTTGCACCGAGGTGCGGGTGGACCGGGATGAGCGAAAAGGCGCCCAGCCCTCAGACCATGCGCCTCTGATTGCCGTCTTCGGCTGAAGGCCCCACCTGACTTTCGACTTATAGTTGCAACCTCAGGCCACGCCTTGGTTTCAGGCCGGACCGCTCTCATATATCCCGGTGCTCTGAGCGTCCCTAACGAAAATGTCCAATTCCGTTCCGAAATCACCCGTCCCAAACGAAGGGCCGAGCCGGATTCCCGCCAAGATCGGGCGTTACGATGTCCTTGAGAAGCTGGGATCGGGCAGCACCGGCACCGTCTATCGGGCGACCGACCCGTTCATCGGGCGCATCCTGGCCATCAAGACCTTTCGGGTTGACCTCGAACCCGGGCCTCATCGGGATACCTTCCTGCAGCGCTTCTATCACGAGGCGCGGATCTCGGGCGGTCTGTCTCACCCGAACATTGTGGCGCTCTTCGATGTGGGCGAGATAGACGGCCTGCCCTATCTGGTCTTCGAACACGTGGAGGGTCCGACCCTCGATGTGGCTCTTGCTCGCGCGGGCCGTCTCGATTCCAATGAGACGATCCGGGTGGTCGAGCAGGCGGCTTTGGCCCTCGACTTCGCGCACGCCCGCGGCGTCGTGCATCGCGATATCCGGCCGGCCAACATCATCCTGGCCAGCGACAAACGCATCCGGATCGCCGACTTCGGAATTGCCCGCGTTGAAGGCTCTCAGTTGACCCAGCACGGAGAAATTCTCGGTACGCCCGCCTACATGTCGCCCGAACAGATCCGCGGGCAGGAACTCTCGGCCGGCAGCGATCTGTTCGCTCTCGCGATATGTGCGTACGAGATGCTTTCGGGACACCGGCCCTTCGTGGGCAAGACCCAGCCCGAACTTCTGGAGGCTCTCGTTTATTCGCCTCCGATCGAACCCAAGGAACTCCGCGCCCTCGGGATCCCCAGTCGCGACTTCATGTTCGTGTTTGAACGGGCGCTGGCCAAGGACCCGTCTCACCGGTTCGTCGACGGGGCATCCTTCGCCCGGGCCCTCAAGTCCTGCCTCGGGATGGTGGCGCCTGGTGAAGAAGTGCTCCCGGTGACCCGGATCGCCATACCCGATCCGCCGCCCACCACGAGGCGAGGCATTCTTCCTCCCGTCGCTCCGCCGCCCCCCCCGCCCCGACAGCGACCCATCGACACCTCGGCCACCGCCGAGTTCGAGGTCGCGGCCGCCGCAGCCGACCAGGCTTCCTCGGCTGATGCCACCCTGGTCTCGACCAATTCTTCCGAGCCTGTCTCCAAAGCGCCGCCATCGGACTGGGCGGACGAGGACGGCCTCGCCGTCACGGTTGGGTTCGACCAGGGTTTGAACGCAAAGAAGCTGGTTTCATCGTCGGACGCGACCATGGTCTCTCCCGATCAGGATGTCGAGCTGCCTTCCACTCAGCAGCGGATGTCGCGACAGGAGGTGGAGAACCTCCTGTCCAAGCCGGCGTCGGCCGCCGTCGTTCCGCAGAAGACTGCCGGATCGGAAAACGCGGCGGCCTCTTCGAGCGTCAGCCCGCTCGACGGGCTGCTTCCACCGACCCGCGAAATGCCGAAGCTGCCCTCCGCTCCGCCGGCGACGTTCTTCGACGGCAGCCGGACGGCGAGTCAGCCCGGGATTCTGCCAAACCCTGCGGACCGAACCGTCATCATGTCCGAGTCCGAGAAGGCGGCGGCGGCCAAGATTCGGATGCCGGATCGTTCCGCGTCCAAGATTCCGACCCGTTCCGCACCGCCACGGCCCGCACCCGCTCCTCCTCCCCCCACCCGACCCCCGATTTCGAGGACGCCCACCATGGCGCCCCAGTCGCCCCCTCCGACTCTCATAGCGCTGCGTCCGTCGACGGCTCCGAAGATCATCCTGGCAGGGATCGTCCTCCTGACCATTCTGGCTCTGGGGGTGGGCCTCATGGTCTTGGGCAGGGCCGGACGGACCGCGCCGGCGGCGGCCGAGATGTGGAACAACCTGCCGGTCTATCCGGAAGCGGAGGTGGAAAAGTCGCCCCTCCTGTTTTCCCACGACATGCCGGCGCCCAAGCTCGAACCGGGGCGTGTGGTTTCGGTCACAGTCTCCTGGATCGTCACACCCGAGGGAATCGTTGACGACCCTAAGATCGTGGTGTCGGCGTCGCCGGAGATTGACGCCTTCTTCGTGGAAGGCCTGCGGAAGTGGCGATACGAACCTGGTCAAAAAGACGGGAAGACCGTTCCGGTCAGAGTTCTCCGCAAGTACACGTTCGGACAGCGAGGGAAGTCGGAAGGATCATAAATTGGCGAAACTCATCATCAATCCGCAGATGCCCTCGAGGAAGGAGATCGACCTTCCGAGGGCCGACCTGTCGATTGGCCGCGATCCGACCAATGATGTCGTGATCCCCGACGCCTTGGTGTCGAGGCGTCATGCCCGCATAGTCTTCGATGGTCGCGAGTATCTCTTCCATGACTGCGAGTCGGCCAACGGCTCTCTGCTCAATGGAGACCGCGTCTCCGAACGGAAGCTGTCGGATGGCGATGTCTTGTGGCTGGGCGCTTCACGTCTTCTCTTCCGCGCTCCCGAAGCCCTGGTCGAGGGGAGCCTTGCCAAAGTGATTCAGCACCCTTCGTCTCAGAGAATGAGATGTTCCTCCTGCGCCCAGAGCTTCCAGGCCGGGGACGTGTTCTGCCGCCACTGCGGCACCACCATTGAAAACGAACAGGCGGTGAGCCGGTGCGTGTCCTGCAATGCCCGGGTCGTGGGTCCGGCCAAGTTCTGCAATTCGTGCGGCGACTCGCTCACCAACCCGGCCGACCGCAGCCTTCAGAAGCGACTCGATCGGTCGGAGAGAGTACCCACGGGCGCTCTTGACGGAAATCTGCCCGCGGCGACGGCCGAGAAGAGGTTGCTCGCTTCTCTGGTGGATCTTCTGGCTGGAGCCGCCCTCTTCGCCCTGTTTTCATTGCCGCCCCTTGGGGTCTATCTCAATTTCGACGGCGGTGGACAGCTGGCCGCCTATCTGATGGTCCTGCCCGTCCTTTCATTCCCGGCATACTTTGTCGGCTTCTGGGCCGCTCGAGGCGCTACTCCCGGCAAGGAACTGCTCGGCCTGGGCATCGTCATGAAGGACGGCGCGAAGCCGTTCGGCCTTCGTCAGGCCCTGGTCCGCTTCGCCGGTTTCTCGCTGTCTCTGTCCACCTTCGGTTTGGGTTTCATGATGATTCTGGTCGATGGCGATACCCTCCACGATCGCCTCGCCGGAACCCGTGTGGTTGAGCGTCGGCCGTGAGCGAGAACACCGGACCAGAACCAGGCGGCGAGCCAATCGGGAAAATGACAAGTCCGGTTGACGCCTCCGAAACGGCCGGCCCGGTCGAACCCCTGGCGACCACGCGCGCGCACCGTCGTCCGCACCTCTCCGCCGCCTGGGATCTCCTCCACGACGTGTCGATCACCGTTCTGTTCTGTTTTTTCATCGTTACCTTCGTGGCCCAACCGGTGCGGGTCCAGGGGGCGTCGATGCAGCCACGGATCGAAGACAACGAGCGCATCCTGGTCAACAAGTTCATCTATCGCTTCCAGGGGGTCGAGCGGGGAGACGTGGTGGTGTTTTACTACCCGCGCGATCCTTCGGTTTCATACATCAAACGCGTGATCGGTCTGCCCGGCGACCGGGTCGAGATTCGCGCGGGGTCGGTATACGTCAACGCCGAGCCCGTTCCGGAGCCCTATCTCTTGCCGGATTACCGCGACCACTACGACATGCCTGAGACCACGGTGGAACGCGGCCATTATTTCGTGATGGGCGATCATCGATCGAGCAGCATGGACAGCCGCTCGTTCGGTTCAGTCCCTGAAAAATACATCTACGGCAAGGCGTCGTTTTGTGTCTGGCCCATCGCCAAAACGGGCCGCGTTCGGTGAGCACGGTCGAGGCGCAGAATCGCCCCCCGGCGGGCGTTCGGTCTTCGTGCGCACTCGTCCTTGAGGACGGAGCTTCGTTCCCTGGCCTGAGCTTCGGCCGGATGGGCGACACCTCGGGCGAAGTTGTCTTCAACACCGCCCTCGCCGGCTACCAGGAGATCCTCACCGACCCCTCCTACGCCGGCCAGATCGTGACGATGACCTATCCACACATCGGCAACTACGGGGTGTGCGCTCACGACATGGAATCGGTCCGGGCCCAGGTCACTGGATTCGTGGTGCGCGAGATCGCGTCGCTGGACTCGAGCTATCGGTCGGAAGGTTCGCTGGAATGGTGGCTGGACCTTCAGGGCATCGTGGGGATCTCCGGCATTGATACCCGCGCGCTCACCCGGCACATTCGAACCCACGGCGCGAAGCGAGGCGTCATCTCCACCGCCACCGGCGATCTCGATGCTCTGGTTAAACGCGCCCGGGCCGCACGGGATATGAATGGCCTCGACCTCGCGAAGGAAGTCACTACCACCGCCGCTTACGACTTCAAGGATCCGGGGAGCGTGGTGGCGCCCCGGTTCAAGGTGGTGGCCTACGACTTCGGAATCAAGCGAAACATCCTGCGCCTTCTCGCCGCCTCCGGCTGTGAGGTGCGGGTGGTGCCGGCGACCACCACGGCCGCGGAGACCCTCGCCCTGAAGCCCGACGGCGTCTTCCTTTCGAACGGCCCGGGAGATCCGGATGCCTGCACGTACGCGATCGAGTCCGCGAAGGCCATCATGGATTCCGGCACGCCTCTTTTCGGTATCTGCCTCGGCCATCAGATTCTCGGTCTCGCCTGCGGCGGCAAGACCTACAAGCTCAAGTTCGGGCATCGCGGCGCGAATCATCCGGTCAAGGACCTGCAGACCGGCAAGGTCGAGATCACCTCCCAGAACCACGGCTTCGCTCTCGATCGAAGTGTCTTCGAGAACCGGCAGTTCGAACTCACGCACGTGAATCTCAACGACAACACCGTGGAAGGTTTTCGTCATCGCGAGCTTCCGGTGATCTCGGTTCAGTACCACCCGGAGTCGAGCCCCGGCCCCCACGACTCGCGGCATCTATTCGCCGGTTTCGTCCAGATGATGAGAGCCGCGGGCCCGGGGAGAGCTGAATGATCCGGACCCGGGTGTGCACCCTGACCCTGCTCGCGACCCTTCTACTGTGGAGTCAGATCGCCTTCGTCGGACGGGAAGGCATTCATGGTCTTCCTTCCTCCTGGCGATTCTGGGACGACACAACACTCGGGATCGCTCGCTATGTCGACGCCACCTCGCCGGGGCCAGCTATGGAGCGGGAGACGGGCGAACTCGCGCCCTTGAGTCGGATCTACCGGGAGCTCCTTGAGGAGAAGGTCCGGACCTTCGAGATCGAACCGCACCAGTTCTGGCGAACGGTGAACGATCAGAAATTCCGGACGCGCCGGGCCCCTTATGCCGCCCCGCCGTTCGAGGATAGAGGCCGGAGTCTGTTGCTGAGTCTGGGCTTTCGCGTGCTGGGCGGGGTTGCGCCCTATCTGCTTCTCTGGCTCGGCGCCATCGCGTTCGTCCCGGTCCTGGGCTGGGTGACCTATGAGCTTGTTGCGGCCGGGTTCGGCGTCACGGCGGCGGCCCTCGGCCTACTGGTCGGCCTCTCCCCGTTCTTTTTCGAGAGTCTGGCCCTGCCTCACTCGGCGATTCCTTCTATTTGGGCGCGCTGGTGGCGGTAGCCGCGTTCGCGGTGGCGGCCCTGCTGAGGCGGACGGGTCGTGAACTCGCCTGGCCGGCGCTCGCCTTGCGGGCCGGATTTCTCTCCGCGATACTGATGGCCGCCCTCTGGTGCCGGAGCGGCACTGTCTTTTTCGTCCCCACCGCCTTCGTGGTCGCCGCCATCGGATTCCGTCGGGGTGGCCTGTCGCGTTTGCCGGCGACCGCGCTGGCCGCGGCGATGATTCTGTTGTCGACTCTGCTCCTGCGGCCGCACCAGACCCACAATGTCTGGCTTTCGCTGTGGGAGGGGCTGGGAGATTTCGGGACGGACCGCGGCTACTCCTGGTACGACACGGATGCCAATCGTTTCCTGGCGAGCCAGGGGGTTCCAGGTTTCGCGGATCCCAAGGACGTGAATGCCACCCACGAGGCGACGTTTCGAAGGGCCTTCATCTCCGGGGTCCTGACCTCGCCCGGATGGTACGCAGGCGTCCTGGCGGAAAGACTGGTGGCCACTGTCGGGCTCACGAAGCTCGCCCCGTGGGGCCCGCGCGCCGGCGAGTCGCGATCCGCACCGCTGTTCCACTACAAGTACACGATGCCGGTCGACTGGTTCGGCTGGAAGGATCGTTTGTACGAGGTTCCCGTCTCCGCCCTTTACCTCCCGAGCATCGCCCTGCTCGTCTGGAGCGCCCTGGATCGAGGCCGCCGGGGCGGAGAAGCGGGCGTCCTTGCGTCGGTGGCCGCCGCTTCGTTGCCGTGTCCCCTCATCGTCTCCACGGCCAGCGGGCTGGAGACCCAGGCCTTCGGCCTCGTCTATTTCCTCGGGGCCGCATTCCTCCTTCAAAGGCTGACTGATTCCGTCACCGATTCGACGAGGAGCGGGTTCTCCCGTGCCTAAAGACGCTTCCATCAAGTCCGTCCTGGTCATTGGCTCCGGGCCCATCGTCATCGGCCAGGCCTGCGAGTTCGACTACTCGGGCACCCAGGCCATCAAGGTTTTGAGACGCGAAGGCGTCCGCGTCATCCTGGTGAACTCGAATCCGGCCACCATCATGACCGACCCCGAGTATGCGGATGCCACTTACGTGGAGCCGCTGACTCCGGAGTTCGTGGAGAAGATCCTCGAAAAGGAGCGGCCCGATGCGGTTCTGCCCACCGTAGGCGGCCAGACCGCGCTCAATCTCGCGATCGCTCTGGCCAAGCGCGGCACCCTCGATCGACTGGGCATCCGTCTGATCGGGGCGTCACGCCGCGCCGTCGAAGTGGGCGAGGATCGTCAGCTGTTCAAGGAGGCCATGCACCGCATCGGCCTCGAGGTGCCAAGGAGCGCGGTGGTGAAGTCGATGGAGGAGGCCAAGGCCGCGGTGAAGCAGACCGGCATCCCGGCCATCATCCGGCCGTCCTTCACCATGGGCGGTTCCGGCGGCGGCATCGCGCGCAGCGAGGCGGAGTTCGAAGAGATCGTAACCCGCGGTCTGATGATGTCGCCCGTCCACGAGGTCCTCATTGAAGAGTCGATCCTCGGCTGGAAGGAATACGAGCTCGAGGTCATGCGCGACAAGGCCGACAACTTCGTGGTGATCTGCTCGATCGAGAACTTCGATCCCATGGGCGTGCACACCGGCGACTCCATAACCGTGGCGCCAGCGCAGACTCTCTCCGACCCCGAGTATCAGCGGATGCGGAACGCCGCCCGCGACATCATCCGCGAAGTCGGGGTCGAGACCGGTGGTTCGAACATTCAGTTCGCCACCGATCCCAGGACCGGCCGGCTCATCGTCATCGAAATGAATCCCCGGGTCTCGCGGTCTTCCGCCCTTGCCTCGAAGGCCACGGGCTTTCCCATCGCCAAAATCGCCGCCCTTCTCGCCATTGGTTACACCCTCGACGAAATCACCAACGACATCACCAAGGTGACGCCGGCGTCGTTCGAGCCCACCATCGATTACGTGGTGGTGAAGATCCCGCGCTTTGCCTTCGAGAAGTTTCCGGGCGCGTCGTCGACCCTGGGCACGCAGATGAAGTCGGTGGGCGAAGTGATGGCCATTGGCGGAACGTTCAAGGAGGCCTTCCAGAAGGGCCTGCGCGGTCTGGAGATTGGCGCCTCGGGATTCTTTCTCAAGGGCATCAACGATTCCGGTCTCACCGGTGAGGCTCTGGATGCCGAGATGGCGCGACCGAGCCCCGATCGCCTGTTTCATGTCCGAAGCGCATTCGATCAGGGGCGCAGCATCGAGAACATCCACGCCGTCACCGCCATCGACCCCTGGTTTCTCGATCAGCTCCAGCAGATCGTCGAGGCGGAGAAAGCCATTGTCAAAGGCGGCCTCGGGGCGAGTGCTTCGGCGTGGCAACGCTCGAAGCAGTTGGGTTTTTCGGATGCCCGCATCGGCGACCTGCTGGGGGTGTCTGAATCGGAGGTACGCGCCAAACGCAAGAGCCTGAAAGTGACGCCCGTCTACAAACGCGTCGATACCTGCGCCGCCGAGTTTGAGTCGCACACGCCGTATCTCTACTCGACCTACGAGAACGAGTGCGAGGCCGAGCCGACCACCAGGCGCAAGGTCATGATTCTTGGCAGCGGCCCGAATCGCATCGGGCAGGGTATCGAGTTCGACTATTGCTGCTGTCACGCGAGCTTCGCGTTTCACGAGGAGGGTTGCGAAACCCTCATGGTCAACTGCAACCCCGAGACGGTGTCCACCGACTACGACACCTCCGACCGTCTCTACTTCGAGCCCCTCACCTTCGAAGACGTCATGAATATCGTCGAGCGCGAGAAGCCGGACGGCGTGGTCATCCAGTTCGGCGGGCAGACCCCGTTGAGGCTGGCTCTTCCCCTCTTGCGCGCCGGCGTTCCCATCTGGGGCACTTCGCCCGACATGATCGACCTGGCCGAAGACCGGAGGCGTTTCGCGAAGCTTCTTGATGAACTGAAGATCGCGCAACCGGAGAGCGGCACCGCGTCGTCCATCGCCGAAGCCCGCGAGGTGGCGCGGCGCATCGGCTATCCCGTTCTGGTGCGTCCGTCGTACGTCCTGGGCGGCCGAGCCATGGCCATTGTCTATTCGGATGACGACCTCGAAAAGTACGCGGGCGAGGCGGTGAAGGCCTCTCCCGATCATCCCATCCTGGTCGATCGCTTCCTCGAAGACGCGTTCGAAGTCGATGTGGACGCGCTGGGTGACGGCCATCGGGTGATCATCGGCGGGATCCTGGAGCACATAGAAGAAGCCGGAATTCACAGCGGCGACTCCGCCATGGTGCTTCCGACCTACAAGGTGAAGGCCGAACACATCGCCACCATTCGCGACTACACGCGCCGTCTGGGTCTGGCCCTCGATGTAAGAGGGCTCATGAACGTCCAGTACGCGATCAAGAACGACAAGGTCTACGTGCTCGAGGTCAATCCACGGGCTTCCCGGACGACGCCGTTCGTCAGCAAGGCCACCGGCGTTCCCATGGCGAAGATTGCCGCGAAGATTTCCGCGGGGCGCACCCTCGAGGAACTGGGCCTGGTGAAGGACCTCGAAGTGAAGCGCGTCTTCGTCAAGGAGTCGGTGCTGCCCTTCGTGAAGTTCCAGGGCAGCGACATCCTGCTCGGGCCGGAGATGAAGTCCACCGGCGAAGTGATGGGCATCGCCCGCAGCGTGGGCGTCGCCTTCGCCAAGGGCCAGGCCGCCGCGGGCACGTCAATCCCCACGAGCGGCGCCGTCTTCATCTCGGTGCATGACAACGACAAGGCGGGCGTCCTCGAGATGGCCCGTTCCCTTCACGAGTTCGGGTTCAACATCCTCGCCACCGGCGGCACCGCCGCCTTCCTTGCCCAGGGGGGCGTCCCGGCCCAGGCCGTGTCGAAGGTGGGCGAGGCAAAGCCCGATTGCCTCGATCTGATCCGGGGTGGTCAGATTCAGCTCGTGATCAACACGCCCCTGGGGCAGAAGTCGTTTCAGGATGACGGCGCCATTCGAAAGCAGGCCACTCAGCAGGGCATCCTCGCCTTCACCACCCTGACCGGAGCGGCCGCGATGGTGCATGCGATCCGGGCGCTGCGAACTGAACACTTCGAAGTGGAGTCGCTTCAGGAGATTTTGGCCTCGTGACTTCCCGAAAGCCGCTGGTGCTGGCGCTCTCCGGCGGGGGCGCGCACGCCGCCGCCCACGCCGGCGTCATCGATGAACTCGAAGCTCAGGGGGTCAGGCCGACCGGGTACGCGGGAGTTTCAGGCGGCTCCATTGTGGCCGCCGCTCACCTCGGTGGCGCCAGCATGGCGGCGCTGGTCGAAGAAGCCTCGCGGCTGCATCCCTGGTTTTGGGTCCGCGGGTGGGGAGGAGGCCTCCTCTCCGGAACCAAGCTTGGCATTCTGATCGACGAGTTCCTGCCCAAGGAACGATTCGAAGACCTCTCCGCCCCTCTTGCCGTCCTCGCCACTGACCTTGATACCGGGCAGGGCGTGGTGTTCAGGACCGGCAACGTAAGGGATGCGGTGCGTGCATCCTGCAGCTTCCCCGGAGTGTTCCCGCCCTTTCAACTCGAGGGCCGGCGTCTTTACGACGGCGGGGTGACCGACGTGGTGCCGGTGAAGCTGGCCCGCGAACTCGCGGGCGACGAAGGTGTGGTGGTGGCGGTGGATGTGAACGGAGGGACGCGCTGGCCGGCGGCCGAGTCCTTTGTCGCGATTGCCTTGCGCGCGGGTCTGACCCTTCTTCGTTCGCGGACCCGGGTCGAGTTGTCCGGCGCCGATCTGGTGATCGCCCCCGCCATGGGAGATTCGGGCTGGATGCAGCCCCGCAAGATTCCCGCGTTCTACCAGGCGGGGCGCGAGTCGGTCCGCCTCGCCCTTCCGGAGATCCTGCGGCTCATAGAGGCCTAGGGACTTTCATTGGCGAAGTTTGTGCGTCGGGCTTTCATCCTTCTCCTGGTCGCCCTCGTGGTCATCCTTCTGCTCCCCAAGGAGAAGACGCCTCCGACCGGACAATGGCTGGTTCGGGCGGGACTTCAGACCCACACCACAAGGATCGGGCGCATGGACGTGCGTTACGTTCGCAAGGGGCAAGGGCCCTCGGTCATTCTCATCCACGGCCTCGCCTCGTCCATCTACACCTGGGCCGGCGTCATCGGTCCGCTCTCGGAAAACTTCGATGTGATCGCCCTCGACCTCCCGGGCTTCGGCGCTTCGTCTCAACCTGACGACCTCTCGTTCGACGATTATTCGAAAACCGTGGTCGGCCTGATGCAGGCGCTCGGGATTCAGAAGGCCCATTTCGTCGGCAACAGCATGGGGGGTGCTATCTCCATCCTCATGGCCGCTCGTGAACGCGACCGGGTGGATCATGTCGTGATCCTTGATTCGGCCGGGTTTGCCATGAAGCCCGCGGAGCGACCGTTCATCGTCCAGATGCTCGCGTCGAAGACCGCGGGCGTCCTGGCGGACCGCCTGCCCGTGAGGCGCCTTCTCTTCGGGGCGACCCTGCGCTACCTGATCGAGGACGACGCCATGGTCACGGAAGAGCGTATCGATGAGTACGTGGCGCCCTCTTTGCGCCCCGGCGCCATGGCCTCGGCTCGATCGCTGTTGCTCTCGCCATTGGATGAAGATTTCGTGGCCGGCCTGAGCGCGATTCAGGCGAAAACCCTGGTGTTGTGGGGGAGGTTCGATCCCTGGCTGCCCGAGTCGGACGCCGATCGTTTTGTTGCGGCCATAAAGGGCGCGCGCAAGGTCGTGCTTCAAACCGGGCACATGCCGCAGGAGGAGCAACCCACCCTGGTGGCCCGGCTGATCCACGACTTCCTGAGCTCATGAGCGGTCGGGTTTTCCATCGCACTTTCTTCCTGGCCCTCGCGGTTTTTGGCGTCGCGTGCACGAAAGAGGCCGGGGTCGACCTGGGCGGATATGCGGCCCGGCTGGTGGACGGCAAAGTGGTAGGCGAGGGCCGGGCGTTCGTGGCCGACACTCAGGGCCGGATGACCTACGTCGACGACGTGGGTCTGCGGGTCCTTCCCGGTTCGCCTCCGTCGAAGATCGTCCTCAAAACCGATATCCCGCGGGGGGGCGTCCTCCACATCGCGGCCGGGATACCGGAAGACAAGCAGTCCAAGGGCGCGGTGGAGTTCGTCATCGGCGTGACCGAGAACGGCAAGACTCACACCGTTCTCTCGCAGGTGATAGATCCGATTTCCAGGCCGGAGCATCGGTCCTTTGTAGATCTGCGCGCAGACCTGTCCCGTTTCGCCGGCAAAGATCGCGAACTGGTTCTCGAGACCCGAGCCTTCGAGAAAGACGGCGACCTCTTTCGCGCCTTCTGGGGCTCCCCGGCCATCGCCATCGACCCGAAGTTTGCGGTCGGCAAGGACCCGCTGGTGATTGTGTACCTCGTCGACACCTTGCGCGCCGATCACACGACCCCCTACGGCTACCCACGGAAGACCACACCGGAGTTGGAGAAGTTCGCGACCGATGCGGTTCTTTTCGAAAACGCCATCGCCCACTCTTCGTGGACCAAGCCGTCGGTTGCTTCACTCATGACCTCGCGCCTGCCCTCGCGGCACCGCGCGGTGCAACTGCGCGATCCGCTGGATTCGGGGCAGGTCACCCTTGCCGAGATGCTCAACTCCCGCGGTTTCGCGACCGGCGCGGTGATGGCGAATTCGGTGATCTACGCGGCTGACTCCAACTTTCACCAGGGGTTCGACGTGTTCGCGGGCCTTCACGGTGACGAGGGCCGGCGTTCCAAGATGGTGGATACGCGTCTGGTGGTCGACCGGGCGCTCGCGTTCCTGGATTCCCGGCGTGGTCTGCCCGCGTTCCTCTACGTCCACACCATGGACCCCCACGTTCCCTATTCGCCGCCCGCCCCTTTCGACACCATGTTCGAACCGAAGGCGGCGTTTCCCGATCATCCCGGTATCGACCCGCGCACCGATTTCAAGGAGCCCCTCGATCGCGAGCGGCTGATCGCGCAGTACGACGGGGATGTTGCCTACGGCGACCAGCAGTTCGGACGTTTCATCGACGAACTCAAGAAGCGCGGCGTTTACGAAGACGCGTTGATCTTCTTCGTTGCCGACCACGGCGAAGAGTTTCAGGACCACGGCGGGTGGCTGCACGGCCGATCGGTTTTCGACGAGCTCGTTCACGTGCCGATGATCGTCAAGTTCGCGGGCCAGCGTGGCGCGGCCTCAAGGGTCGCTCAGATGGTCGGCCTTTCGGATGTCCTGCCCACCATCCTCGAAGCCGTGGGCCTGCCCGTGCCCGACCCGCCGGCGATCATTGGCCGCCCGCTCCAGGGGGTGACTTTCTCCAAGGTTCCCGAGCAGACGGTGGTATCCGAGATCTCCCATCGTGGCTTCGTTTCGTCGGGTATCCGGACGGGACAGGCGAAGTACATACGCCGTTTCTCCCCCCAGGCCGACGAGCTCTTCTTCGACTTGACGAAGGATCCGAAGGAGCAGACGAATCTCATGGGTGGAAACCCCTCCGCGGCCCGGCCGCTCAGATCCGCGGTCGAGGCGACCATGCAAGTGACGCCCTATCGACACGTCATACGCGCCCTCTCCCCGAAGGCCCAGACGCTGTGGGTTGAAACATCGGGATGGATCGAGGCCGTCGAAACCGCCGGGCTCGGTCTGAGCGAGAAAGCGGAAATCAAGAACAGCGGCCGCCTCCTTGAGATCACGCTTTCCCCCAGAGCCGGCGCTCCCCGGGATGTGTTCTTCCGGGTCCGGCCGGTGGGAGTTCCGGTCACCCTGCGCGGGCGGCTGGGTTCGCGCGACCTGGCACCCGCCGACGTCTTCGTGGGCGAGAGGGGCATCCACCCTCTCAAGGTGCCTTTCCCGCTTCCGGAACTCGATGGAGATTCGGTCGAGGGAATATTCAAGCCCGGGCCATCGAGGTCGGGCGTGGTCGTTTACGTGGACCAACCCTCGGGGCGTGCGGTTCAGGATCTCGACCCGGCCGAGCGCGAACACCTGTGCGCGCTTGGCTATATCAATTGCAGCGGCGGCGAGGCCAGAAAAATCCGTTGACCCCTTCCGTTTCGCCTTTCCTCGCTCGCCTCGTGGTGTTCGATCTCGACGGCACGCTGATCGATTCGATCGGGGACATCGCCGCCTCCGCGAATCAAGTTCTGGTCGAGACGTACGGCGAAGAAGCCAGGCTCCCGCCGGACGTGGTCCGCGGGTTCGTGGGCCGGGGCGCGCGGCAACTGATCGAGCGCTGCGTCGACGCGGCCGGCCACCACACTGATGATCTCGGCCTCATCTTCGACCGCTTCCTCGCGGTTTACGGATCCCGCCTCACCGAGACCACCCGGCTCTACCCCGGTATGAGAGAGGTGCTCGGTCGGATCGAGGCGTCCTCCCGGCTGGCCGTGCTGACCAACAAGCCCGGGGCCATGAGTCGGGTGATCGTTCAGGATCTGGGCCTGTCCGGCCGGTTCATCGCCGTGATCGGAGGCGACGATCTGCCCTCCCGGAAACCCGATCCCGAGGGTCTTCTGAAGATCGCCGCCCAGGCCGGCGTTCGTCCCGAGCACACCGCGCTGGTGGGCGACTCGGCCGTCGACATTGTCACCGCGCGCAATGCGGGCGCCCTCGCGGTTGGCGCGCTGTGGGGCTACGACCGCGAAGGGGTGTTGCGCGAGCGGCCTGACACTATCGTTGAAAAGCCCTCCGACCTTGCGGCGCTGTTCGTTTCCTTCCCGGACGAGACCGCTCGGTAGGCGGGTTTTCAGCGATACAAGACCCGGTAGTTCTCCGCGGAACCCGCGACCTGCGCATCAATGCGTTCGAAGGAGAGCCCGGGCATTTCCCCGGCGGCATCGACCGCCGATCGGGTCAGGAGGATCTCCCAGGCCTTCGCAGTGTCCTCGCCCAGCTTGCTGGCCGCGTTCACTTCGCGTCCGAAGACATCCTGGTCGCCGATGCGGAGCATCTCTCCGTAGCCGATGCCCACGCAGAGCAACACCTCGGTTTCGGGTAACCGCCCCCGGTTGAACTCCTGAATGGCGGCCTGCATTTCGACGGCGCAACGCACCGCGGACGCGGCGCGCCGGAAAATGATGATGAGCGAGTCGGCTTCGACCTTGATGAGGATGCCGTTGCGGCGGGCAATGATCGGGGAGAGAAGCTGCTTGTGCTCGTGGATGATCTGAAGGAAGTGCAGGATCCCGAACTTTTCAACCTGTCTCGAGAAACCGGCCAGATCGGTGAACATCACCGACCAGGTTTCGCCGAACAGATCCCAGATCCGCCGGTCGAGAGCGGTCAGGTCGCCGCCGGGCCGAGCCCGCTCAGCGATCAGATCCCACAACCGATGTTCACTGCTCTTGAGGAGTTTGTCCAGCACGGCCCCGGAGCCTACTACCGGGGGGGCAGCCTTCGAAATGCGAGGGCCTTCACCCGCGGCCCAAGGATCCGTGAGGAAGAGGGCTCTGTGCTACGCTCGAAGGAGTCAATACTCATGAAAACGTACGTCTTCGGCGATCCCACTACGCTCTTTGAGGAGCCTCGGGTCGAAGTGTCCAGAGTGAGCGACGAAGCTCACCTCCTCCGTCTGCTGGGCGATCGGGAGAGCCTCATCGTGGCCGATGCCAAGGCCCTGTTGTCGATGGGGGAGGCCCTGTCCAAGGCGCTGCCATCCGCAGTGGCGGCGTTGGTGGTGGCGGGAAAGCCCGAAGACGTGACCCCCACCCTTTTGGCCCTTCCCTCGCTTCCCTCGGTTCTGGCCGCGCCCATTTCCACTGTGGCCCTCGAACGGGCTTCGCGATTTGCCCAGGAGATGGCAGGCCGAAAGCTCTCAGTTTCGGTACTCGAGGGGCAACTGGCGCGACGCAACGCCGAGGTCTCTGAACTCAATAAGATCGGGGCCGCGCTCTCGGCGGAGCACGACATAAACCGCCTTCTCTCTCTCATTCTTGACAAGTCCCGCCAGATCACCGCCGCTGATGCCGGGAGTCTCTATCTGGTGGTGAAGGGGGGGGCCTCCGGGCAGCCCGACGCCCTTGAATTTGCCCTTGCCCAAAACGATTCGGTTCAAATCGCCTTTCAGGCATCGCGCATGCCCCTCGATCAGACCTCGATCGCGGGCTACGTGGCCGTTCACGGCACGGCGGTGAATGTGGCGGACGCCTACACCGTTCCCGCGGAGGCTCCCTACCGCATTTCGCGGTCGTTCGACGTCAAGTCCGGCTACCGCACGAAGTCGATGATGGTGGTGCCCATGCGCGACCATCAAGGCGAGATCATTGGGGTCATCCAGCTCATCAACAAGAAGACATCCCCGGCGGCGATTCTGAAGCCGAGCTCACTGGTGGACAGCCTGGTCGTTTCGTTCGACGATCTGGATCTGGACCTCGTGATGTCCCTCGCCTCCCAGGCCGCGGTCGCGCTGGTCAACACCCGACTGATCGCAGACATCAAAGCGCTGTTCGAGTCGTTCGTGGGGGCCTCGGTGACCGCGATTGAAAGTCGCGATCCCACCACCTCCGGCCATTCGGGCCGGGTCGCGGAACTGACGGTTGGCCTTGCCGAGAAAGTGGATGGGTCGTCGGCCGGCCTCTTTGCGCCCGTCCGTTTCTCTCGGGATCAGATCAAGGAGATCAGGTACGCGAGCCTCCTCCACGACTTCGGCAAGGTCGGGGTGCGCGAGAAGGTGCTGGTGAAGGCCAAGAAGCTCTATTTTGGCGAGATGCTCTCGCTCCGTCAGCGTTTCGGCATGATCAAGAGAACCATCGAGGCGGATTATCTGCGGGCGAAGGTGGCGTGTCTGGAAGGGGGAGGAAGCCGCGAAGAGCTGACCGCGTTGGAAGCGGATCACTCCCGGCGGCAGATGGAGATTGATCTGGCCCTCGAAGTGGTGGCCAAGTCGAACGAACCCACCGTCCTCGAAGCCAACACCGCGACCGCCCTGCTGGAGCTCCCTGCCTTGAGCTACCTCGATGTGGACGGGATCAATCGCCCTTACATCACGGCCAACGAACTGGAGGCTCTCTCGATCCGGCGCGGTTCGCTTTCCGAGCAGGAGCGCGTGGAGATCGAAAGCCACGTCACCCACACCTTCAAGTTCCTTTCGCAGATTCCCTGGACGGGCGAGTTCGCCCGGGTTCCAGAGATCGCTTTTGCTCATCACGAGAAGCTTGATGGCACCGGCTACCCGAGGCGGCTCCGATCCACCGAGATACCTCTGCAGTCGCGCATGATGACCATCGCCGACATCTTCGATGCGTTGGTGGCGTGGGACCGGCCTTACAAGAAGGCGGTGCCGGTGGAGAAGGCTCTGGCCATCCTGAACGACGAAGCGAAACAAGGCAAGCTCGATACCGACCTGCTTCAGGTGTTCATCGAGGCGCGGGTCTTCGAAATCACGGCCCGACGGGCCGCCGGAAACTCCCCGGGCCAGTGACCGCGACGCTGGTCATCGCCCACCGCGGCAATTCCTCCGCGGCGCCCGAGAATACGTTCGCCTCGTTCGAGAGTGCGATCGCCATGGGCGCCACTCTGGTCGAATGCGATGTCCAGATGACCAGCGATGGACACATCGTGGTGATCCACGATCCCACCCTCGACCGTACCTCCGACCGAACCGGCGAGGTGCGAATGCTGACCCTGGCCGAGGTTCAGGCGGCCGATGTTTCCTACCCGAAGAACTTTGGTTCCAGGTTCTCGCCCCAGCGCGTTCTCACCCTGGGCCAACTCCTCGCCCTCCTCAAGGGCCGGGCCCGGCTCATGCTTGAGATCAAGAAAGAGTCGTCGGAGAAGGACAGCGACGAATTCGAGCGCCGGATTGCCCTTGAAATCGTGAAGTCGGGAGTGCGCGTCTCCCCCGATATGGAGACGGACGTCGCTCTCATCTCTTTCTCGACCCCGATACTGGAGCGAATGGCGACGATCCTGCCCGATGCCCCGCGCGGACACCTCTTCTATCGTGATCCCGAAGAGGTCATGTTCGCGGCCGCCCTTCGAGTGGGCGCGGCCTTCGTGATGCCCGAAAAGGGGCATCTCTCTCCCGGCTTGCTGGAGCGGGCTCGACAGCGGAACCTCGGGGTGGCGACCTGGGTCTGCGACGACCCGGTGGAGTTCCGGCAACTGAGCGCCCTGGGGCTTCTCGGCATCGGAACCAATCACCCCGCCGACATGATCAATGTCCCCCCCATGGCCGGGACCCGGCCCGTACCGGCCTAATGCACATTCACCTTGACCCGGTCGGGGGAATGGCCGGGGACATGTTCGTGGCCGCGATGCTCGATGCCTTTCCGGCCCTGGAGGCGGGGGTCATTAACGCGGTGCGCGCGGCCGGTCTCCCGGACCGGTTTCGATGCGACCTGATCGCCCATGCCGATCACGCTCTCACGGGAAAGCGGTTTCTGGTGGTCGAGACCGCGCCTCGGGAGGGTCCAGGCCCGGCGCACCAGGATCATCAGGCGCACGCGCACGATCCCGAGCATGGACATAAGCCTTTTTCGGTGATTCGGTCGGCTCTGACCGCGGCGCCGCTCGATTCCGGGGTGCGTGACCACGCTCTCTCCATCTTCACGGCTCTGGCCGAAGCGGAGGCCCAGGTCCACGGAGCCACGACCGACACCGTGAGCTTCCACGAACTGGGTGAATGGGACTCGATCGCCGACATTGTGGCCGCGGCCATGATCATTCACGCCCTTGCTCCCGCCACCTGGACGGTGGGCCCATTGCCCCTCGGCGCGGGTTTCGTGAAATCAGCGCACGGACTCCTGCCCGTGCCCGCTCCCGCGACCGTCCTGCTGCTCCGCGGTCTGGTCGTGCGCGACGACGGTATCGGCGGCGAGAGAGTGACGCCCACCGGCGCGGCCATCGCCCGGCGCCTTATGTCCTTGCCGGGTGCGGCGCCGCGGGAACGCCGGATGCGAAGCACGGGTCTTGGGTTCGGCACGCGCACTCTGCCCGGAGTCTCGAATTGTGTCCGGGCGCTGGTCTTCGATTCCACGAAGCCCACCGGGCGGGGCGACCAAGTGACCTCGATCGAATTCGAAGTTGACGATCAGACGCCCGAGGATCTCGCCATCGGGCTCGACCACGTGCGCGCTCATCCCCAGGTTCTCGACGTGCTTCAGACCCCTGGCCTCGGGAAGAAAGGGCGGGTGGCGATCTCGGTGCGGGTTCTGTGTCGCCCCGAGGCCGAGGAGGGGGTGGCCGATTTGTGTTTTCAGGAGACGACTACTCTGGGCCTGCGGCTTCTCGACATCCGAAGACACACGCTGCCCCGATCCAGGAGGACGGTGAACGTCGGCGATCGTAGGGTGGATACCAAAGCGGCCGAGCGCGGCTCTCATGTGACGGCGAAGGCCGAGACGGAGAGCCTGCGTGAGGTGGCGGGCCACCATGAACGCGAGCGTCTGCGCCGCGCGGCGGAACAGCAGTGATCGATCGCGCCTCGCGCATACACTCCACCCCCATGAAACATCCTCCCCTGCGTGAAGCGCCGGAGCTCGCGGCTGCGATCTCTCGGCTCGAAGAAGTTCTGGCCGGCTGCGGTGAGGTTGTGGTCGCGGTGAGCGGCGGTGTCGACAGCCTCACTCTCGCGGCGTTCTCGACCCACGTCCTCGGCGCGCGAGCCACCCTTGTTCACGCCGTCTCTCCCGCCGTTCCCACCGAAGCCACCGCTCGGGTGAAGGCCTTTGCCGGGAGCCGGGGCGCCACCCTGACCATTCTGAACGCCGGCGAGTTCGCCGACGAAGCGTATCGCGCGAACCCGGTCAACCGCTGCTACTTCTGCAAGAGCCATCTCTACGACGCCATTCGGTCGCGTTTCAAGGCGATCGTTGTCTCGGGCGCCAACCTGGATGATCTGGGCGATTACCGGCCCGGACTTCTGGCCGCTCAGGAGCGAGGGGTGCGGCATCCGTTCGTGGAAGCGGGCCTCGGCAAAGTGCGAGTGCGGGAGTTGGCGCGACACCTTGGCCTCGGTGAGATCGCCGAGTTGCCGTCTGCGCCTTGTCTTTCGAGCCGGGTGGAGACCGGCCTTCGCATCGAGGCGCCCGCACTGGCCCTCATCGACGCCATCGAGACCGAGCTGCGCCACGCCCTCACCCCCAAGACGGTGCGCTGTCGGGTCCGGCATCGCGGAGTGGTGGTGGAGATGGACGAGGCCTCTCTTCACGAGCTGCGTCCCGAAGACCAGCGCGCCTGGACCGAGCGAATTGCCGTGCGGGCCCGGGCCGCCGGCCTCGAGGGTGTTGTGAACTTTGAGATCTACCGTCAGGGCAGCGCTTTCCTTCATCCGGCCTCGTGAACGAATTCGACCTCGACCTGCTCCGGGCCGATCGCGTCGGCCTCGACGAGGCGCTTTTTTGCGCGGGCAAGACAAGCGCGCAGATCAATCGGATCGTGGAGACGATGGCCGCCGCTTCTCGCCCGATGCTGCTTACCCGCCTCGACGAAGGCCGGCATGGGGCGCTCGATGCCGGGGTGCGCTCGCTTCTCCACTACGATCCGGTGTCGCGAACGGCGGTTCTCGGAGCGAGGCGCGAACTCCGCGCCGCGGCTCGGGTGGCCGTGGTGTGCGCCGGAACCTCCGACCTGCCGGTGAGTCGCGAAGCTGTCCGAACCCTGGAGTACTACGGCGAGACGGTGTCGGAGTTCAACGACGTGGGGGTGGCCGGCCTGCATCGCCTTCTCTCCCGCCTCGAAGACATTCGCGCCCATGAAGTGGTCATTGCCGTGGCCGGGATGGACGCCGCCCTCGTCAGCGTCCTCGGCGGCCTGGTCCGTTCGGTGGTTATCGCCGTTCCCACCTCGGTGGGTTACGGGGCCGCTCGAGGGGGCGAAACCGCACTGGCCGCTTCTCTGGCGAGCTGCGCGGCCGGAGTTGTGGTGGTGAACATCGACAACGGTTTCGGGGCTGCGTGTGCGGCGATGAGAATTCTGAACGCCACCTCCGGCCGCTAGTGTCCCGTAACAGAAGTACAGTGCATAAGTCGGCGCTGAGGCGCCCGGAGCGCAAGGCGCCGAGGAGGCAGGAGCCAGTGTTTTCTCATCAGTCGGCCTGATCTGAAGTGAGTCCGCTCCCCGTGAGCGCCAAAGTCCCTTTGGGCAAAGACGGAGCGGGGCCGGGTGTTGAGGTGGGTCGCTGGCGTCGGGGCGTTGGGCGCGAGTCGCCGCAG
>JANLSZ010000382.1:0-17064 GCA_031362685.1 Vicinamibacteria bacterium
TGCGCGAGGATGGTCAGGGCCGAGCGCTGCTTCGCGGCGCCGAGAGTGTTCGGACCGTGACGGGTGAGCCGCTCGGCGGCCTCCCCGCTTTCAAGACCATGGGCAATGTCGGTGCGCAGCTCCTTGGCGGTCTCGTCGGCGGAACGCGCGTACCACTCGATCGACGCCTCCGGGACGGCTGGGTCAGCGCGCGCCGCCGACGCCAGGGAGCTGGCCCTCATGATCGTGGTTTGGGGGGCGTCGAGCCGAGCTTGAGGACGCGGCTTACGGACCTCGCGATCATCAGTTCCTCGTCGGTGCGCATGACTCGCACCGTCACACGGCCGGTCGGGCCGGAAATGACCGCCGCGTTCTCGGAGTTCTGCTTGGGGTCGATCTCGATGCCCAGGAAACCGAGCCTGGCGCAGATTCGCTCGCGAACAACCGCGGCGTTCTCACCGATGCCTCCGGCAAAGACGAGGGTGTCCAGACCGCCGAGAACCGCGGCGAAGGACCCGATCCACTTTCGGGCCTGGTAGCAGAAGAGCTCGATCGCTTCCGCCGCGCGCGCGTCCGCGGCTTCACGCGCGAGCAGGTCGCGCACGTCGGAGCTGATCCCGGACACTCCCAGCAGGCCGGACTCGTGGTTCACCATCCGATGAAAGCGCGCGGCGCTCATGCGCTCGGTGCGAGCCAGGTAATAGGCGACACCCGGATCCAGGTCTCCGGTGCGGGTGCTCATGACCAGTCCCGCGGTGGGAGTGAAACCCATGCTGGTGTCGATACTCTTTCCATCGCGAACGGCGGCGAGGCTCGCGCCGTTGCCGAGATGCGCGAGGATGACGCGACCCATGGCCGCCACCGGATCGAGGCGGCCGAGCTCCTCCATCAGGTAGGCGTAGGAAAGCCCATGGAAGCCGTATCGCTCCACGCCTTTCGCCGCGTAGCGTCGCGGGATGGGCAGTAAGCGCGCGACTTGAGGCATGGTGCGGTGGAACGCGGTGTCGAAGCACGCAACCTGGGGCATCTTCGGATGCCGCCTTGAGAACGCCTCGATCAACCCGATCTCGCTCCGCAGATGTTCGGGGTCATAGGGCGTGAGGCGGCGCAGTTCCGCGAGCAGCTTCTTCGTGATCCGCTCCGGCTCGGAGTGCTTCATGCCATGCACCACCCGGTGCCCCGCGGCTTCGACGGATGCGAACACCGGCTGCGCCTCCAGCCAGTCGAGCAGGACCTCCGCCGCCTGGAAGTGGTCGGCGGCGGCGAGACCGCGGAGCCGCGGCCCCTTCTCGGCCGCGCCCTCCACCGTCAAGGCGGCGTTTCTCTCGCCGATGCGGTCGATGGTGCCGGAAAGCCGCCGCCGCGGCGCTTCACCAGCTTCGTACACCGCGAAGCGAATGCTGGACGAGCCCGCGTTGACGGCCAGCAGGCGCCGGCTCGCCTCCCTCATTCGCGCTCCGCCCTCACGGAGCGCCCTCCGCCGCGATCAGTGCGTCCGCTGCCTTTGGCCCCCAGGTCCCCCACCCGATCTGGACGCTCGACACGTAATTGCCATTCCCGATCGGCTCGAGGAACGAATTGGCAGAGCGGAAATAGACAATGTTCATGATCGCTTCCTTAGCCGGGAAGTGATGGATCCGGAAGATGGCGCTTGGGGGGAACGTCCTTGAGGCACTCGTAGGCGATGGTCGAGAAGCCACCTGGTTCTGCTGTGACATGGGTCTCCTCGCGGGAGCTCGAGGGGAGCCCGACTTAAAAGACAAATCTACAAAAGAGGGTGTTCCTCACCCTGCTAGCTGCGCAGCTTGTCGGCCATCTTGTCCTTCGCGTCCGTCAGCGATTTCCCGGCCTTCGAAGCCAAACCCTGCGCCCCAACCTTCGCGGTAGCCAGCGAATGCCTGGCCTTGCGCACAATGCCCTGAGCCTCGTCCTCAACCCGTCGACCGATGCGCCTGCGAGTTTCCCGGCCCGAGGCGGGAGCGGCAAGAGTTCCCGCCACGTAACCGATGGTGGCGCCGGCGATCGCCACACCCACCGCCTTGACAACTCGCCCCGCCCTTAGCCGACGATCTGTTTGTTCCTTCATGGTTTCCTCCAGGTGATTGTTCTCCTGACTATCGTTAGCAGGAATCGTTCCATGCCGACCGCCACCCGCCGCTCCCGGGCGCTCGCGGCCGACGGCAATGGGATCCTGCGCAGACCGGTCGTTTCCGGAAATGTAGGCACGCCCAGCGGAAATGCCTGCGAGGATGGACGGCGCCTCTGCTCCGATCGGGCCGGCCGGCCTCCCTCCCTACCGCATTGAAGAACACCGTGGCCGGGCCTGCGGGTCTGCGAGGTTTCCGTGCCTCCGCCGCGGTCACCAGTCCGATGAGCCTTGACTGGAGACTGCACCGGCGATTCCGCGGAGCGGCCCGCTCCAGGTTCGCGCCTGCTCCCACCCGAGCGGTCTTAACGGCGAGTCGACTCTGGCGTTGGGGCCAAAAGCTCGCGGAACGCGTCGAGCGGAGGCGTCGACCGGGAGACCCGGCGCCGCTTGAGGGGCCTCATGGAGGCCCGCCTTGATGCTCGGCACCCAACAGACCCTCGCGGGCGGGCTCGCCCAAGATTGCAGGCGAGATGACAAAGCAAGCGGGTGTGTGGATGGACCATCGAGGAGCCGTCGTGATCTTTACCGGCGACGAGGGTGAACGAACGGAACGAATGGAGTCCGGGGTCGAGAAGCACGAGCGGGTCAAAGGCCTCTCGGCGGACGACGCACCGGAGGGTGATCACCGCGACCGGCATTTCGCCGAGCGCCTCAACAGGTACTACGACGAAGTGATCCTTCATCTGGCTGCGGCCGACGAGGTCTTCCTCTTTGGTCCGGGCGAGGCCAAGGGCGAGTTCCAACAGCGCATGGCGGCCAAGGGATCAGGCGCCCGCATCGTGACAGTTGAAGCCGCGGACGAGATGACCGTGCCCCAGATGGCCCCCAAAGTCAGGGAGCACTTTCGGAAGTAGCGCTGCTTCAAGTGCTCGAACCCCGGACAAGAGAGGGCGGCCATGAAAGCCCTCGTTTACACCCCACTATCAGGGAGCAGGAAGTGATCATGAACCGGATGACGATCACTTTGCCGGCTTCATAACGCACCACCTCGCCATCAATCGTGCTGTACTTGGTCGTGGCTTGAGCGGTGAGAGCAAGAGCAGGCGTGGACACGATGGGGGCTACCGATGCACAACCCCGTTATCAGAACTGTTAACCGCGTTTTTCAATCTCCTCACTTGGAAACGGCACGGAATCCGGCCGGTTTGCGAAGCGCCTACGGCGCGTGTTGATCCTGCGGCGGAGTCCGACGGCTTAGGTGGCGCGCCGGTCCGCTCTATTGATGAGCAAGAGCCGCGCCGATGGCTCGCACCACCAGAGGGGTTCCAAGTCCAATCAGGCCGAGCCTCAGGGCAGCGCTGGGGCCGGCCTGGCGCCCGCCGGGTGGGCCTTTGTAGATTTGCCCGGACTCGACCCTGCCCGCGGGCAGGATCGTCCTTGCCCCACATCCCGCCGGAATTGCCGCACTCAGGCGCGGCGGTGGCCTGCGCGCAATGCAGCGGCGACCGCTGCCAGCCCCAGCAGGAACGAAATGAGCGTAATGGGGGGCATCATCCCGGGCCACGTCGATGGCGCGAACCATCCCACCAAGCCTTGAAGCAGGGCATGGACACCCGTGGCAAAGGCCAGGATCGCCAGATTCCTGACTCCGCCGCCCGTATCCTGTGCCCCGTGCGGCCTCCGGCCTGCGGTCATGGCGGCAGCCGCGGCCGCGCCAAGCACCATCGACAGGCCGGCTGCCGCGGTGAGTTTGCGCTGCAAGAAGAAGTTCGGGTAGTAGTCCGGGGACAGCAGGGTCAATGAGAGAACCACATGCATGAATGTGAACACGCCGGCCATGTAAAGAGTCCGGTCCGGCGGATGCTGCCTGGCCAGGCTCTTGCGGAGGACGGAGAGCACCACGAGAAGCAGGGCCGCCAGCGCAAACGCCTTGTTCAACGTGTAAGTGGGCCAATCGTTCCAGGGAACGCCCTTGAAGATGTTGTAGCGCGCCGTCGCGTAAGCGACCGATCCAAGCAGGGCCAGCAGGGAGGCTCTCATTCGTTCTCGGTCCGCTCGTGCAACGCATGCCTCCTCAGGTCGTGCCGGGATGTTACGCTCGCGGCGAGGATTCCTTGCGCGATGCGCCCAAGGACCTGGTTAACCCAACCGCCATGCTTGCCATGTCCGCCCAGAGGAGTGCCATGAAGAACATCGCCTCATGTCTGCTGCTCGGGCTCCTGGCCGGGAGCGCCGGCTGCAGCATGCACCGGAACGCGCACATCGCCCCCGCCGCCGACGTCGAGATGGACGCGAGTGTGCTCGCGAAGTTCGAGGACGAGATCGGGGAGTACATAGAACTGCACCAGGACCTGGTGCACCGCATTCCCAACGTGGGCCCGAACGCCACGGCCGAGGAGATCGCCCTTCGCGGCGGCCGGTCTCTGGCTGGCGCTCGTCCCCCTCGCCGGCGCGCAGGATCTCAAGGTGCCCAACAAGGGAAAGGTCAGGTTCGCGGTCATCGGCGACATGGGTACGGCCAGCCGAGCGCAGCTGGAAGTGGGCCAGCAGATGGACCGCTTCGGTCATTTCTGACGTTCACGCGGCTGCTTCTCGTCAGGCAGCCCACCGTCGGCGCCGACGAGGTGTAGGGCCTGAAAGGCGTCTTTCCGCATCCCGGTACATGCCCACCCATCCCAGGAGAACCCATGAGCCTGTACCTGGCCGTGGGCGCCCACTGTGATTCTTCGGTTCCGCAATGGGTTCACCGATATTTCTCGGCGACATGCCAAGGCTGGGCATAGTCGCCCCGAGCCATGCCAGCCATGCCTTCATTTCACAGTCGCCCAGACAGGACCATCAGAAGCACGATGACCAGCACGAGACCCAGGCCGCCGCTCGGGCCATAGCCCCAGTTCTTGCTGTGTGACCATCGTGGCGTCGAGCCAATCAACATCACGATCAAAACGACCATTAACAGGGTTCCTATGCTCATGAGTTCTCCTTCAGAGAATCGGTGGATCCATCCCACCCAGGAGCACGGTAACCCTCAGAGAATGTGAGGTCGGTGCGTCGCCACACATTGGCGGCGGTGACGGCTCTGGGAAGGAATCCCTTTCGTTCCTGGGATCAAGTGGCACGAATGCTGGTCATTGAAACAGGCTGAACGCAAACCCCGGTCACGCCCGTCCGGAAGGCGGTCGCCCGAAGGGTGACAAAGCGGCCACGGGACCCAAGGACGCGCGGAAGAGCGGCAAGCAGAGCGAGGCCGAGAGTGTCGCCGACGATGACGGCATGCCGGCCGCGACCAAGAACACCAATCGAGTCTCGTAACCCCTCGCCGTTGAAGCGTGCCTGGCCGTCCAGGCATGTTTCTCCCCTTTGGCAAAGGCCCCCTGACTCATCAGAACGGCAGGCGCGCGTTTCTGGTCTAGCCGTGCGGCTGCGGGGTGGGCGCGACTCTCGGGGTCGGCAGGATTCGAGGCGTTGGCAGGATGCGGGGTGTCGGAACAATATCCGGGGTAGGGGCCGGGGGTGCGGGCGCGATCGCAGTTGTGGAGGTGGCCTGGGCCGCGGCGCTCGGCGCTCCGGCCTGGACCCAGGGAGTCAGGGCGGCCAGAAGGACCCCGAGGGTGACGAACTGAAATCGGAAAGGCTCGGATTCAACTCCGGTCATACCTCGTCCGATCAAAGCTGCGTGACCCCGGTTGGTCTGCGTCGCCTTCTCAACGGGAGTGACCATTTCGCGGTGCACAAGGACCTCTGCGATATCTGGGAGTCACAGCTCAGTTCTTCAGTTACGCGTGAGCGGCCCGTTCTTCTTTCGTCAGTTCGGTGCCCGGCTTCCGGCTTCCCGGCTCCCTTGTCGCCACCCGTCGCCTGAACTCCCCTGCCTGGGTCTTTCACGCTGGCGCCCGGCCGTTCTCCCGCAACGCCGGTCCGGATGGACCTCAAGGGAGCCCGCCAAGTCGTCGCCGGCCCGGATTCCGACTGCGGCTCGTGCTCCAAGGTGGTGACTAGGCTCCCTCGGAACTCTCTATCGAAAAATCGAGAAGTTTCCCAGCAACGACCAGAGCAAGAAGAAGAAGACGATGGTGCCGATGCATCCGCATCCGGATTTCTTGGCTCCCCACCCCGCGACGACACCGCGTAAAACCTTGCTCACGAAGCTCTCCTTTATAAGTCAGGCAATTGAGGGTTCTTGCTTGAGCACTATCCGTGCCACGTTGAAGAAAGGAAGTTCCTCAGGAATGCCGGGTCTCACACCGCTCTTTGCAGAAACCCTCTAGGGAAGGAGTCTGGCGCGAGCTTCGAACCCCCCGCGCGCTCTGGAACTACCCAAGAGCTGCGACCGCGAGAGGCCGGCGACGCGGGCCTTGAGCTCACCATTCCGAGGAACCACCGCACCAACAGAATCACGAAAATCGTCCACCGCATGAGATGCCGGGCATGTGACGGCTCGCTCGAACTCCGCGAACGCGCCACCGCGGCACCTCGTTTGCATTGGTCAGAGTCCGCCGGCGCGTTGTGCCGGCCAACAAATTGGTGAAAACGACATGAAATGCAAAGCGTGTGGCGAAACAACCTGCGGATGCGACAAGGGCGGTAAGTGCAATTGCGGTAAGGATTGCGCCTGCGCGAAGAAGCCTCAAGCGACCAAGTAGACGAACCCGGGGAGCCGGTGCATCCGACTCCCCGGCGCCCCGGGGCAGGGACCTGTGCAGTCTGTAGAAAGCGGGTCGCTATCTCTTGAAATTCACTTAAGACTCATCACCGCGGCGCGGACGGGTGCGGCGCTTCTTGTGCGGGGCGCGGCGGAAGCGGGTGTGCCACGCCACGGCGCCGATTTTTAATGGCCAAGATAATCCACACGACAGAATAAATTGACTGGAATGTCGGACTCAGCATCCCTCATCCTTGTTCCTTGTTCGCTGCGACGGTCGATTCCGTTTTCGCCAATTTCAGCGTCGCGTCCAACGCATCCATGAAATCGCTGACCACAATGGGTTTGGTGAGATAGCGGAAAAATCCCGCAATCATTCCTCGCGCTATATCGCTGGGTAGGGCGTTTGCGCTGATCGCTACGATCGGGATACACGCCGTCGCCGGATCTGCGCGCAGGATCTTCATGACTTCGATGCCGCTGATGCCGGGCAGATTGATGTCCATCAGGATCACTTCCGGCCGGAATTCGCGTGCCATCTCGATGCCAAGATGGCCGTCGGCCGCGCTGAGCAGGTGAAGATCCGGACGGCGCGCGATCAATTCCTCCACCAGTTGCAGATTGGCCGGATTGTCTTCGACATAGAGCAGCGTGCGCTGAGCAGCACCGTCTGGGTGCGTAGGTTGAAAATGCGTGGCTGCATCGTGCATTTCGTGGGTGAGTTGCGGCGGTTCGCACAGGCTCATTTCGACCCAGAAGACCGTTCCCGTGCCTACCACGCTATCGACGCCGATGACACCGCCCATCAACTCGATCAACTGCTTCGCCACCACCAGTCCGATGCCGGTGCCTTCCACATCGCTGGCCTCCTTGCCGAGGCGGTTGAACGGCTGGAACAGCTGCGCCAGCTTTTCCGGGGAAAGTCCTTCACCCGTGTCCCTGACGCTGATGCGGACCAGGTTCGTCCGAACCGGCACGCAGTCGACCACGACCTTGCCGCCGGGTTTGTTGTATTTGATCGCGTTGAACAGCAGATTGATCAGTACCTGCTTCAGGCGAGTTCGGTCGGCAAGGACGTACGAAGGCGTTTCGAAGTGAGGAAATTGAAGGCCGATGTCGAGCTTTTCCGCCAGCGGTTCTATCATGGCCCGGCATTCGAGTATGAGGTGATCGAGCGAGACGGGTTCGTGCGACAGCGTCAAAAGGCCGGACTCGATTTTCGCAAGATCGAGAATTTCGTTGATCAGCTCCAGCAGGTACCATCCGGCCTTCAGGATCTGGTCCACGCTGCGCTTCTGCACTGGCGTCGGCGGCGGAGCGGCGGATTCCATGACCTGCGCAAAACCGAGAATGGCGTTGAGCGGGGTGCGCAGTTCATGGCTCATACTGGAAAGGAAATGCGATTTTGCCAGGTTGGCATTTTCCGCCACAGACTTGGCGCTCTCCAGCTCTGCGTTCTTTTCGTGCAGCACCTGGTCCAGGCGCTTGCGTTCGGTGATGTCGCGCGCCGCGGCGAACACGCCCTGCAGCTTCCGGTCGCGGTCGTAGACGGTGCTCGCATTGAACGACACCACGGTTTCCTTGCCGTTCCTGGAGCGTGCGGTGAGCTCGTAGTCGGTGACCTTGTTTTGTCTCAGTGCCAGCTTGATGCTCGCTTCGGCCTGATCCGGATCGGTGAAGTGGTTCTTGAACGGCGCGCCGATCAATTCGTCGCGTGTGGAGCCGGTGAGCGCTTCCATCCGTTTGTTGGCGTCGGTGATGATGCCGGACGGATCGGTGGTCACAATCGCATCGATGTTGGATTCGATCAGCGAGCGGGTGTAAAATTGCTGGTCGCGGAGACGCTGGTCGAGCTTCCTCTGCTCTGCTTCGACCTGTTTGCGCGCGGTGTTGTCGGTGCCGATCAGCAGATAGCCGATGATGGCGTTATCGGCATCGCGCAGCGCCGTGACCGACACCACCGCTGGAAAGCGGCTGCCGTCCTTGCGGATCTTGGTCAACTCGTAGATGTCCTCGATGCCGCGCGATGCCTTGTACACCAATGCCTCGAAGCCGGGCGTGATCTTTGTTCCGAATTCAGTGCTCAAGGCCTTGGCGCGTGCTATGACTTCCTGCGGATCGGAAATGTCGGCCGGGGTGATCTGGTTCATCACGTCGGCGGCGGTGTAGCCCAGCATGTGTTCCGCGCCGACGTTGAATATCTGGATCACGCCCTTGGCGTCGGTGGCGATGCAGGAGAAGTGGGCGCTGTTAAAGATCGCGCTCTGCAGCGCCCCGGCCTTGACGAGCGCCTCTTCGGCCTGTTTGCGCTCGGTGATGTCGGTCAGCGTGATACGCAGTACTGGTGCTGTGACATCGGCTTTGGTCAGCCGGCTATTTACACGCACAGAAAATCGTGCGCCATCGCTGCGCTGAAGAGTCAATTCGCAAGTTTGTTTGTCGTCATGTTGCATCGCATGCACAAAATACCGCTCCCAGCGTTCTTGATCCCCTGGCGCGATCAAGCGTTCAAGACGCCGCTGTAGCAGTTTCTTGCGATCTTCTCCAAACAGTGCAGCTCCGGTCAGGTTGATAGAAGTGATTTGGCCCTCGCGCGACAGCATCAGGTAGCCGACAGGGGCGAATTCGTAGAGTTCAACATAGCGGTCGCGCGAGTCTTCCAACTCGGTCTGGGCCAAGCGCAACGTCTCGTTCTGCATTTCCAGTTCGACCTGATGCACTTGCAATTCGTGCAGCAGATCTGCGGCAGGAAGCAGTTCGGTCACCGGACGTTGGGCCAGTTGCGCCTCGGCCATGACGCGCGTTGCCGACACACCCGGTTTCTTTTCGTCGGGAGGGCTCATGAATTGTCCTTCGCTTCTATCGCCACCATCGCCAGCAGAATCAGCTCGGCCTTCCCCAGCGCGGTCACGATGCGCCTCGCATTCAACACCATGCGCCGCGGGCCGAGGCCAGGGAAGCCATGCTCGACCACGTAACCGTCCATCACTCGATTCTTTGGCAGAATGTTCTCGAGTAGTTCGCGCAAGCCGGGGATGTCCCACTGGCCATTGCCCAGGCCGTAGATCTTGCGGCCTACCGTTTGCTCGGGCGCGACCTGGAAGTGCTGGTAGAAGGAGCGGCTGGCAGAGACCACCTGCAAGGTGCCGTCGAGCACTATCAGCGGCTCGACCACGGTGTCGACGATACCTTCGGCCAGTTCCCGCGCCAGTTGGGTCGTCGCCTGCAACGTCGTTGCCAGTTCCGCCGTGGCGCGCTGCGCGGCCTCGCTGGCGAGCTTGAAGTCGGTCACCGGGGTGAAGGTCAGCACCACGCCTTCGATCACGTTGTCCAGCGTGCGGTAGGGCTGGATGCGCGCCAGGTACCAGGCGCCGTCGGTGCTGCGCACTTCGCGCTCGACGGGGATCAGGGTATCGAGCACAGACTGGAGCTCGGCCAGCAGGTTTTCGCCTTCGATGTTCGAGGTGATGTCGCCCAGGGGACGGCCGACGTCGCCGGCGATCAGCCGGTACAGCTTCACCGCCGCCGGCGTGTAGCGGCGGATCACCATATGGTGGTCGAGGAACAGCGTGCCCGTGCCGATGCTGTCCATCAGGTTCTTCATGTCGTTCTGCATGCCGGTGAGTTGCTCGATCTTGGCATTCAGTTCGGAATTGACGGTTATGGTTTCTTCATTCAGCGATTGCAGCTCTTCCTTGGAGGTTTCCAGTTCTTCGTTGGACGACTGGAGCTCTTCGTTGGTGGATTGCAATTCCTCGTTGGTGGATTTGAGTTCCTCGTTGGAGGCCTGCTGCTCCTCGCTGGTGGCTTGCAGGTTCTCCTTCGAATAGGCCAGCTCGCGCTCCAGTTCTTCGATGCGCGCGGCTTCGGCCGATGCGGCGGCGCTGCTTTTGCCGCGGGCTGGTTTGGCGGCGGCGGGCTTTCCGGCAGCTTGGTCGGCAGGCTTTCCAGAGAGTTTCCCAAGCTCGGCCACGTCCTCGAAGCTGACCAGCAGCAGCGGCTCGCCGCGGTGTCCGCTGGGCAGGGCGCGCACGCTGAAGCGCACCGTGGAGAAGCCGCCATTGGTCTTCACCGAGACTTCCTTGTTCAGCGTCGGCCCGGCTGCCGCGGCGGCCGAGTTAATGGCGAGACGCAGGTCGAGTTGCAGGCCTTCGCGCGCCATCTCGACCACGTTGTCGCTCATCGGGCCAGGCGCAGGGCGCAGGTAGCGGCCGGTGTCGCCATGCACGTAGAGGATGTTGCCGCGGCTGTCGGTGGCGACCGAGGCCGGCGCGTAGTTCTGCAGCAAGGCGCTGGTGCTCAGCGCGGCGACGTTGCCGGCGCGGCTGGTGACGGCTTTGCCGGTGGTTACCTCGGCCGTCGGCCCGGCGGCGGTGCTGCTGATGCCGCGGGTACCCGTGGTGCCGGGGCTGGTGGCCCAGGCCATGTCGACATTGGCCTTGAGATGGGGCGCGCCGAGGGCGTGGCTAACGCGATAAAACTTCCACTTGCGGTCGATCGCCGTAAACAGGTCGGGGCGGCTGGTGATGCTCTCCGAGGTGGACACGAACAGCACGCCGCCGGGCCGCAGCGCATAGTGAAAGTTGGGGATCAGGCGGTTTTGCAGTTCCGTCTCCAGATAGATCATCAGGTTGCGGCAACTGAGCAGGTCGAGCTTGGTGAAGGGCGGGTCCTTGATCACGTTCTGCGCGGCGAACACCACCATATCGCGAACGTCCTTCTTGACCTTGTAGCCAGCATCGTCCTTGATGAAGAAGCGGCGAATTCGTTCCGGGGTCACGTCCTGCGCGATGTTGGGCGGATAGCGTCCGGTGCGCGCTACGGCAATGGCGTCCTCGTCGAGGTCGGTGGCGTAGATCTGGATGTGCAGTTCCTGATCGTGGAGGGCAAGGATCTCGTCCTGCAACTCCCTGAGCACGATGGCGATCGAATAGGCCTCTTCGCCCGTGGCGCAGCCGGCCACCCAGACGCGGAAATCGTAGCCGGCCGGCTTGCCCTTCAGGAGCGCCGGCAGGATGGTGTCTTTCAGCGCGACAAAGGCCTCGGGGTCGCGGAAGAAGCTGGTGACGTTGATCAGCAGTTCCCTGAACAGCAGTTGCGTCTCGGTCGGGTTGCCCTTGAGGAAGTGCGCGTACACGGCCTCGTCCTCGATGGCGTGCTGCGCCATGCGGCGCTGGATGCGGCGGCCGATGGTGCTCTTCTTGTAGAGCGAGAAGTCATGGCCGGTGGCGTTGCGCAGTTGCAGCAGGATCTGGTTAATGCCGCTTTGCACCTTCTCCGGCGCGACGGGCGCCATGCGCTGCCGGTAGACAGACTGCCGGGTCACTTCCAGCAGCATCGTCGGCATCTGCTCCGCCGGCAGGACGTGGGTGGCGTAGCCGGCATTGATGGCGCTGCTCGGCATGCCGTCGTACTTGGCGGTCGAGGGTTCCTGCACCATGCACACGCCGCCGCTGCCGAGGATGGCGCGCAGGCCCAGCGTGCCGTCGGTGGCGGTACCTGACAGAATGATGCCGATGGCGCGTTCCGCCTGATCCTCGGCGATCGAGCGCAGGAAGCCGTCGATCGGCATGCGCTGGCCGCGCACCAGTTCCGGCACCGAGAGCTGTAGCACGCCGTTGAGGATCGCCATCTCGCGGTTGGGCGGGATGACATAGACATGGTTGGGCTCGACCGCGATCTGGTCGAGCGCTTCGAGCACCTGCATGGCGGTGGAGCGTTGCAGGATTTCTGCCAGCAGACTTTCATGGCCCGGGTCCAGATGCGGCACCAACACGAAGGCCATGCCAGTGTCCGCCGGGCACGCGCGGAAGAACTGCTCGAAGGCCTCCAGTCCGCCAGCGGACGCGCCTATGCCGACAATGGGGAAGGCGGCGACAGTTGCTTGCCGCACTTCATCCATGGCTGCGGGGGGGCTGGCAGGCGGGGTGCGCTTTGCCACGGGCTTGGCGGTGGTCCTGGGGCTGGATTTTGTTGTGGGTTTTTTGGTGGCCATGAGAATCCTTACGGCTACGTTACGCCCGCCACGGCGATGCCCTGGGCGAGTTTCTCGAACCGGAGCGCAGAGGACCTCCATGCCGTGGTCGTCTACCTGAGGCACATCCATCCGGTACGACGGCAGATTCCCGCTGAGCGTAAGCGAAACGAGCGCGGTTTGCCACTCCATTCGCGCGGCCGCGGAGCGGCGGTGGGCGTCCGGCCGGCGCATTCCAGGAGCAGGCGGGCGCGCCTGAGCGCCGCGTTCCTCTCCCCGGGCACCCCTGTCCCCAGGTGAATGATCTGGCCGTCCGTGGCGCCGTGGTGGTGGCGGGCACGTCATCCGGCCTTGCCCGCACCGAGGACGCGGGCACAAACTGGCGCACCGTCCTGACCGGCGTGGGGGAGGTCACGGCCCTGGCGCTGTCAACTGAGGGTGTGCCATCCCTGGCCGCCACGGCCACCGGTCTGTATAGGAGTTGGGATGGGGCAGCACCTGGGTGCTGCTTCCCAGCCGACCGGGAGGGGGGCGCGTCAATGCGATGGCGACGATTGACGCCCGCGCAGGCTTGGCCATGGCTGCGACGAGCATCGGCTTCCATCGCTCGACTGACGGAGGCGTGAACTGGGTCAGGGGCGGGCGAGGATTGCCGGACCGGGACTTCACCAGCCTCGCGTTTGGCCCGGATGGCGCTCCGATGTACCTGAGCGAATTCGCGGACGGCGGCGTGTATCGAAGCGGGCGGTAGTCATGGTGGAGGTCACGGGCATGGAGGCGGCCTCGCGGGCCGCCTTCCTGAGCCTCTGCTTGACGCGAGCTACTGCCGCGGTTCCCCGTTGCGATTTACGGCGATGGTAACTCCGGGTGCGTAGGTCATCTGAACGCGGTGATCGATGCGATTGTGCTGATAGGTGACATCCCAGTATTCGGGCGGTCCAGGCGGGATGTCTTCGCAGCGACGGACGCTGCGGCCTTCGTAGGTGTCGCGGCCCACGTTCGAGCCGATGATTGCACCCGCCGCAGCGCCACCCACGGTCGCGGCATCCTGACTGTGCCCATCGCCGATCTGGTGCCCCAGCACGCCTCCGAAGATGGCCCCGATGATGGCGCCGGTCAAGTTCTTGTCGCCGGACCGCACCTGATTACGCGCGCTGTTCGGGTGGTCCCACCACCGCGTGAACCGAGATCACCCGCGCCTGGTAGACGCGCTCTTCGGGGCGCCGCCGATAGGCGTAGTTCGGGGCGTCGAGAGGCTCCGGTCCGCTGTTGTCCCAGGTGCTCCGCCGGTGATTGTCCACCTCGCGCATCGAGGAAACGCGGTCGTTCATTCCCATGCGCCCAAGCGAGTCGTAGCTTCCGACGCGGAGGAACACGCACTTGCCCTCGAAGTGAGGGTACTCGCAGACCTCCCACAGGCCACGCTCGACGATGACGGATGAGGCGCGGTCATTGAAGCCCGCCCGCTGGAAATCGCCCATCGGCCGGTTCGCGGTGAAGGCTCGACCGCGGAATCCCTCACCCTCGTAAAACGTAATCTGAGCACCGGCCGTGGCGGCCAGGGTGAGAGCCGAGACCCCGAGGGCGGCGGTTAGTTTCAAGTTCATAGCTGTCTCCTCGCGGTCCGCCTCTTTCGGGGTCCCTGGCGGAGATCGGGAAGCGGCTCGCCTGATGTGGCCGCGCCGGGCGCGGTGTGAAGGCGTGCTCGTCCGATCCTTTGCTCTGGGCCCCGGAGGGTGGCCACGAGAGACAGTATGCCGGCGAGGAAGCGGTCCGGTCGGTGCGGCAGGGCACCGAGCGCCCCGCCAAGGTCACGGAGCTCGCAGCCTGCCCTTGGGCCAAGAAGTCCGTAACTTCTCAGCCAAGAGCCAGTTACAGCGACGTCTGCTCCTGGACATTCCGTCGGAAGTCCAACGGAGATTGGATCCGATCGAAGATCTCCTTCGTGCCCCCGGTACCGCCGACCGTAATGTTGCCAAAGCCCAGGATGCGTCCAAAGAAGGGCTGATCGATTCCAATGGCCTCGATCTTGGTTAGGAGAATCTCGACGGAGCGCTGGCGGAACACTCCTAACTTTATGATCACGCGCTTGTTCGTGACCGCAAATTCCGAGGCCCGGTAACTTATGAATCGGGCCAGCAGCAGGATCCCGATTATGCATCCGACTCCGAACAGGATCATCGCGGCCGGGCGGTTCTCCTCGCTCGGCCAGATCCGAGCCCCGCCCAAAGTCAAGATCGCACTTCTCACCACCGACGGCGCCGGTCGCACCGCGGTGAAGGCGGACACGGAGTCCGGCAAGGTCACACTCCACGGCAAGGTGGAGAGCCAGGCCGTGAAGGAGAAGGCTGAATCCACAGCCCGCGGAGTTGAAGGGGTGACCAGCGTCAACAACCTGATACAGGTTGTTCCCGAGGCTCGGGAGAGGGTTACAAAGGCGATGGACAAAGACGTCAAAGAGACTGTCCACAGGGCTTTCTCCCGCAGCGCGCCCCCGCGGGGAAAGCCCTTCGTCGCCTTCAACCAGCCTGCCGCGCCGCGGTGGTGCGCAACATGGCCGCACGGCAGTTGTCTGGACTACCGGCGAGGCGCCCAGCGCAGGACGGTCGCCGGCAGGGTCGCGCCCGTGGCGGTGATCCACCGCCCATCCTCCGTCAGCCCGGCAGAGTCACCGGCCCGAAAAGAGATGGGGGATTGAGAAGTGGTTCGGAGGGGTGACCGGTTGCTCGCATCTCCCGCGCCGCCCTCGGACTGCCCGCTTGGTTGACTGGGGCAGTTCCTCCCCGTTGTTCGGTCGGCGTTCATGTTGTGGGCTCCCCCAAGATTGGTCCTAGGCCGAGTGTGCGCCGGTTCGGTCGTCGAATCTGTGCGGTAACCCGCCAAAGCTTGAGTTCCTTCGAAAGGTAGCGAAACATCACGTCGGCCTCACCCTCGAAGCGCGGGAAGGACGTGAAGAGGTAGCGCTCGCCCTCGGAGGAAATGAGGGCGGTGTGCGGGAACATCAAGGGGACCCGCTGCGACTTCGCGTAGGCCGCGATGTCGCCGATGGCCGGACCGGAGCAATTGACCAGCGCGAAGACGCGGTCGTCGTCGATCATCTGGCGGGCAACCTTGAGCACGTCGGCGGGTTCGGAGCTTTGCCTCCGTCGATCGCCCCAAACGAACCGCCCCTCCGATTGCGCAGGAGCGAGTGGAGCAACGCCACGACGGCCTGGTGCGCGTCACCCTGAAGAAGGCTTACAGGGATGGGACGGTCGCGGTTGACATGGATCCCCTCTCGCTCCTCTGCCGGCTCGCAACCAGCGTGCCTCCACCACGCTTCCACACGATCCACTACGCGGGGGTACTCGCCGCGGCGAGTCCATGGCGCTCGCGCGTCACCCCGCCTTTGCCCCCAACCGCGGAGGATGTGCGCGAAGCCTGCCCTTGGGGCACGAGCCCGAGAAGCGGGTACGCAAGAGCGGATATCGCCCCTGGGCTGAACTCTTGCAGCGCACATTCTCGGTGGACGTTCTCTCTTGCCCCAGTTGCCAGGGGCGGATGAGGCTGCTCGCGGTGGTGAAGAACCCTGCCGGCATTGCCCGCTATCTGGCCGCGGCGGGCGAGCTGACCGCTGTGCCGAGCCGCGCGCCCGGTCGCGGCCCGCCTTACTGGAAGGGCCGCGTGCTCCGCCTTCAGGCGCTGGGTGACGACGGCGAGCGCGAAGCCTCCCCTCTTGGGGGAGGCGAAAGCCTGGCCTCGGGCCATGGCGGAGACCACGGCAGAGGCGAGCGCGAAGCCTGGCCTTGGGGGACTGCGGTCCGGCAGAGGCGATTGGCCGGAGAGCGCGAAGCCTGCCCTCGGGGCACTGCGGAGGTGGCGAGGTTGCTTTCGGGATCGCCCTCGCCTACCCGGAGGCAGGCCCAGGCATGGACCGGGGGATTGACGTCGCCGAACGCGAACTCATAGGCCGGAAGCTGACCGGAGGGGTGAACGTATCGGTCGCTCAGGAAGAGCGCCAACTGCGTTCGGGCGAAGGCGGGGTCGATCCGCGCGAAGGGGAGGCGTCACGGCTACGCCACCGGCGCAGGAGATCGTCGTGGTGGTGAACTGGATCGACGAACTGAAGGCCAAGCTCGGGGTCAACAGGCAGGCCCGATGAGGCGATCACAGCACGCACCTCCTACTCCTTTGCGCCGGGATCCTGTTCCCTTGTGATCTAACTAGAATGGAGTACACTCCGCGACATGACTGAGGTCTCCCGACTCCTCAAGATGAATCTCCCCGCGGGTCAATCCGCGTTCTTGTGGGGACCGAGGAAGACCGGAAAGAGCACATTCCTACGATCTCAGTTCCCGCAGAGTCTGACCTTCGACCTCCTGCGGACCGACTTGATGTTCG
>JANLSZ010000388.1:0-1724 GCA_031362685.1 Vicinamibacteria bacterium
GTGTCGTAGGTGGCGCCTTCCACGTAAATCTGCAAAACCGGAATGGCCTGGGCACTCGCAGCGAACGCCACCAGCACCCCACCAGCCAGGGCGTGTTGCAATTTCATCGATTTTCGCTCCTCGTTCGTTATGTAGGGGTCATCCGAGGCCCGCGGGGCGCCCGTGAAGGAAGCTTAACGGATTACGTGACGCTTATCAACGCTCGGCAGTCGAGGCGGCATCCGCGCACACCGAAGAGCAGTCGTCTGGGTCAATTCCCCCAATGAGGGCGCCGCCGGTCGAGCCGTTTGCGCGTCCATTCGCCGCCCGGTTCGCGCGCCGACCCGCCTTCGTGCCCCCCCATTCCCGCGTCTTCGACGGAACCCCCTTGACCCCGACTCTCCAGCCACCTGCCGGGCCGCGGGCCTGCTCGCCAACGGCGGCTCGTGCAAGCATGCGTGTCATCGGCGCAAACCCCAGCTCAGAACATCCGCGCCAATGTATCCGTCCGCTTCCCAGCTCCCGTGGAGACCCGCCCTCGTGAGCGACCACGACGTCTCGGCGGCCTTGGGGTGTCAAGCGGCGCTTCCATACCCGTCCTGGACTTGCGGGCCACGCACTCGAGGCGTGTAGGCACTGCGGGTGCCTGCTATTCTCCGCTCGGGCACCGTCCAAGCACGGGCGGTCGCACTCGGATTTGCGCCGTTGCCGGGCGATCGACGCGCGTCGCGCCGTGCACCTCGGGGAGTCGAAATGGCCCTGACTCCCGGACAAAAGCTAGCGCACTACGAAGTCCTCGGCACTTTGGGTGCAGGAGGGATGGGCGAGGTGTTTCGCGCCCGCGATACGCGACTCGGCCGGGATGTGGCGATCAAAGTGCTCCCCGATGCCGTGGCCTCCCATCCCGAGCGCCTGGCCCGCTTCGAGCGCGAAGCCCGGACCGTGGCCGCCCTCAACCATCCGAACATCGTGGTCTTGCATTCCATCGAGGAAGATCGTGGCATTCGCTTCTTGACGATGGAACTGGTCGAAGGCCAAACACTCGACGCACTCATCGCTCCCGGCGGCCTGTCGCTTTCGCGCGTCCTCGAAATCGCCATACCGCTCTCCGAAGCGCTGGCCGCTGCCCACGAACACAACGTGGTGCATCGCGATCTCAAGCCCAACAACGTGATGCTGACCCGCGACGGCCGGGTGAAGGTGCTCGACTTCGGCCTCGCCAAGCTGACTGCGGTCGAATCGAACCCTTCCCAAAGTGCGTCCCCCACCGTGCCGGCACTCTCGGCGGTCGGGCAGGTGGTCGGGACCGTGCCGTACATGGCACCCGAGCAGGTTCGCGGCGAAGCCGTCGACGCCCGGACCGACCTCTTCGCGTTCGGCATCATCGTGTACGAACTCGCCACCGGCGTCCGGCCGTTCACCGGCCCGACATTGGCGGATGTGGGTTCGGCGATCCTGCGCGACACGCCCGCCACGATCACGAGCCTCCGCAGTGACCTTCCCGGCGGGCTCGACCGCGTCGTGACGCGCTGCCTGGAGAAGGACGCCCGGTCGCGATTCCAGAGCGCGCCCGACGTCAGCCAGGAACTACGTCTCCTGCAGCTCGGTGGGCAGCGCGAAAGCGCCGTCACCGAACCGGGCGTCATCCGTTCGCTTGCCGTTCTGCCGCTCGACAACCTGTCGCGCGACCCGGCCCAGGAGTACTTCGCGGACGGCATGACCGAAGCGCTGATCTCCGACTTGGC
>JANLSZ010000380.1:0-31834 GCA_031362685.1 Vicinamibacteria bacterium
CCGGGTTCGAGAAGGCGATCGGCCCTCGTGCGCGGAACGCGGGCGAGAGGATCTCGTGGTAGCTGTTGGGCGCGTGGGCCACGCGCGTGGTGTTCACCACCAGATAGATCACGTTGATGGAATAGGGATGCCACTTCCCCCGGGGATCGGTCTGCTTGAAGTGCGCCGCCTCCTTCAGTTCCGCCTTCGCGAACAACTCATCGTTGATGGCGTACATCTCCGGCGACCCGCCCCACAAGAGATCGCCGATGGGCTGCTCGCGCTCCGCCCGGATACGACTCAACATCTCACCCATACCGCCCCGGATGATCTGGATGGAGAGGCCGGGGTTCTGGCGCCGATACCCATCGACCACGGGGTCGGTCACCTCGCCGCCCTGGGCCGCGTAGATGGTGAGGCTGGCGCCGAGGCCGGCCGGCGACGGCGCGGTCTTCGGCGTCTCCCGCCTCGAGCAACTGGCGAGGAGGAACGACGCGACGATCAGGAGAATCCACGGTCGCGTCATTGGGGTCCGGCTATCCTACGAGCCGACCCCGGGGCCGTCAACGAGGGGTCTGGAGGTTGAGCCCATCGTGAATGTCGAAATCCGTCGCGACGCAAAAGACGCGGTCAAAGGCGCCGCCGATCTTCTGATGCGCTGGATCAAGGACGCGCCCGTCCGTCACTTGATGGTCGCGGGCGGCAACACGCCTCTTCCGCTTTACGAGGCGGTCGCGAAACAGGGTCTCGATGCTCGGGGGCTTCGCATCAGTGTGCTCGACGAATACGTGGGTGTCCCAGACACCGACCCGCGGAACTGCACCAACCTCCTGCGGGTCCGCGTTGCGGCCGCATGGCGGATTGTGCCGGAGAATTTCTTCGGCTTGTCGTCCGAGGAGTCGAGAGCGGAGGCGGCACTCCGGGAGCACGAGCGCCGCATTGACGCGACCGGCGGCCTGGACGCCATCGTGCTGGGTCTGGGAAAAAACGGCCATCTCGGATTCAACGAGCCGGGCAGCCGGGCGGATAGCCTCGCCCGCGTCCTCGATCTCGACCCCATTTCGATCGACGCGAACCGCGAGTGGTTCGGGGGAGAGTACGCGCCCGCCAAGGGCGCCACCGTCGGGCTGCGCACGATCCTGGGGGCGCGCCGGGTGCTGCTCCTGGCTTTCGGAACCGCCAAGGCCGCAGCCGTCCACGCCATGCTGCGGGGCCCGCGCACGTCCTCGTGCCCGGCCTCGTTTCTCCAGGACCATCCAGAAGCCCACGTGTTCCTCGACGGCCTCGCCGCGGCCAGGATCGCCTGAGTTTGCCGAGAGTGGCTACAGCAGAGCGGCTTCGCGCTTCGAGTCTCTGGTGATGATGTAGTACAAGACCGCGCGGTATTTGTTCTTGGTCGACCGGCCCATCTGGTCAATGGCCTTGTTGAGCATCACGTCGAGCTTCGGTGAACTCGGAAGGCCAAGTCGCTTGATCATGAAGTTCTGCTTGACCCGCTCGAGCTCATCGGCGTCCGCGGCGGAGATCTTCGACGCGTCGTCCCGGTAAACCGCCGGCCCGAGAGACTTCACCACCGCTTTCAAAAGGACGTCATCGACCCTCACCTTGATCTTGCTGAGTTCCTTCTTGTACTTGTCGATGAGTTCGATCTGGGTAGCCATGGTCTGTCCAATGTACGTCCTAAGCGACTTTCTGACAAGCGGGAGACGGTTCCGTCATATCCTCCAGCGTACTTGATGCGAAGTACTCTACCTGCCCTGATGGTGGCTGGCCTCGTCCTGGTGGCCGGCGCCGCGATCTATCTATCTGCGGGCCGAGCGACGCGGGCGGTGGCTTTCGACCTCGCCGATCGGCTGCCCTACGCGGCCCGGGTGTCTTCGCGCGAAGTGATCGTTTTCGGCTGGCCCGATGCCGAGCCCCATCTGGTCAAGGGCTTTGGCGGCGACCCAGAATTGCGGAGCCGAGAGCGTTTTCTGTGGGTAAGGCAGGGCGCCACTCTCCGGGTTGATCTTGGAGATCAGCGCGATCGCGCTCTTGTTTTCGATGTCGAGGCCTACCCGGGCATCGAGAACCAGCAACTTTCGATCAGCGTAAACGGCCGCAGTCTGGGGGGACAGGAGATCCTGTCGAACCGGTCACGGATTCGGTTCGACTGGCCGGCGACCGCTCAGAGCAACGTCAACCACCTGATCCTCCAGTTCTCCCGAGCCATCGTGCCCGCGGAAGTGAAGGGCGGATCGGAAGACACCCGTGACTTCGCCGCCGCTCTTTTCAGCCTGACCGTGGGCGACCAGAACGACGCCACTCTCGACCTGCTTCGCGAGAGAGAAACACCGCGCGCCTACGAGGTCAGCGAGAAAGAGGGCATCCCTTCACTGGTCCTGCCCGGAATGTCGCAGACCTCATTCGCGTTTCGGCTTCCCAAGAACGCCACCCTCGAGTTCGAGAGCGTCCTGAGCGCGTGGTCGGTGGCCTCGGGTGGCAAAGGATCGCTTCAGGTCGCCTTCGAATCGACCGACGGAAGGAGCCGCGAGAGTGTTCAGGTTCCGCTCGGAACGCACAGCCTTCAGCCGACGCGAATCCCGCTCACCGGTGTTCCGGGGACGCCCTTCATCGTGAGGATGGACGTCCGCTCGGAGAATCCGGGCCTCACCTTCGCCCAGATCCGCGCTCCGCGGGTCCTTGGCGAGGCGCGGGCGCCCCGGGCCGACGTTCCGAAGGACGCGGTCAAGTTCACCGAGGCTCTGAGCGGTTCCAAACCGAACGTCCTCTTTATTGTGCTCGATGCCGGCCGCGCCCTGTCGTTCGGGACGTACGGCCATTCGCGGGCCACCACCCCCAACATCGACCGGCTCTCCGCCGAGGGCTTCACCTTCGACAACGCCTACACCACCGCCGCCTATACCCTCGCCGCCATGTCGTCGGTTTGGACCTCCCAGCAGCCCGATCGCCATCACGGCGATGTCGCTTTTTCCGCGAAGGTGCCGGCCGATCGCCTCATGCTGGCCGAGGTCCTCACCGCCCAGGGGATCCACACCGCGGGTTTCGTGGCCAACGGGGTGGCCGGCGCTTTCAATGGCTTCGACCGGGGCTTCAAAGAGTTTGAGGAGCCATGGAAGAAATACGGATCGCAGGCCGGGGGATTCCGAAACGTCATCCCGGCGTTCCTCGACCGGATGAAGAAGGGCGGCACGCGTTTCTTCGCGTACGTGCACTACCGTGAGCCTCATCATCCCTACGACCCGCCAACGCCCTTCAACACTCGGTTTGGTCCCGACACGCCCATTCCAAAGGCTCGTCGTGAAGGCGGGGCCATCGCCGACAAGTGGCTGAAGGACATCAATCAGGGCGTGATCAAGCCGTCGGCTGAGGAGATCGATCACCTGCGGCGGCTCTATGACGGGAACCTCGCCTTCGCCGATCAAGAGGTGGGTTACCTGCGTGACGAATTGGAGTCCCGCGGCTTGCTCGATAACACCGTGGTGATGGTGATCGGCGATCACGGCGAGGGCTTGTTCGAACACGCCTTCATCGGGCACAACGCGCAGGTCTTTGAAGAAACGGCCCGGGTGCCTCTCATCGTGGCCCTTCCCAAGGCCCTGCGCGCCGAGCACCCTCCCGCTCGCATCCGTTCGCTGGTTGATCTCACCGACCTGGCTCCCACGGTTCTCGATGTCTTCGGCCTCACCGGCGCGGGCGGCTCGGCGCGCTCGTTCCAGGGGCGGTCCCTGCTCTCGCACCTGGTCAACCCCCAGGGCGCGAGCGAAGACACTCGCGAGGTTCTGACCCGCACCGTTTGGGATCGCCCGGTCTACGCGCTTCGGAATGCCTCGCACACCTTCATCTACGACACCGCAACCACGGAGTTCTCTCTGTTCGACCGCACGTCGACTCCTCGCCTTGAAGACAAGGAACATGACTACGCGCCGCGGGCGCCCATCGCCCTGCGCGAGACCTACCGGCAGGATCTTCTCGCCTGGGTGGCCTCGCTCAAGCGTCGCGCCGTGTCGGGGGACAAACTGGAAGGAATGGACCGCGGCCAATGCGAGGAGTTGAAGGCGCTCGGGTATCTCTCGGCGAGCGTCAGTTGCCCGAAGTGAGCCGCGGGTGCGTAGCTGCGGCCCACCACTTCCTGAGAAACTAGACGGATGCCCTTCGCCGACTCCCACACCCACATCGATCTCGCGGAGTTCGATTCCGATCGTCCGGCCCTTCTGAAGCGGGCGGCCGAAGCGGGGGTGGTGCGCCTGCTCCTGGTGGCCCAGGCCGACGACAGCGTCGGCCTCGACCGCGGACTGACCATTGCCCGCGACTCCCGCATCAAGGTCTCGGGCGGGCTTCATCCTCACGAAGCCATCCACTGGACGGCAGCGCTGGGCGAGCGCCTTCTCTCCCTCGGCCATGCGCGATCGATCTGCGCCATCGGCGAGATCGGCCTCGACTTTCACTACGACCATTCGCCCCGCGACCAGCAGGAAGAAGTCTTCCGAAGGCAGATTCGAATCGCCCGAACGGTGAAGCTCCCGGTCATCGTCCACACCCGCGAAGCCGACGATCTGACCATCTCCATCCTGCAGGAGGAGAGGGCGAGCGAGGTGGGTGGGGTGATCCACTGTTTCACGGGGACCCAGGCCCTGGCCGATGCCGCTCTGGCCATGGGGTTCTACATTTCGTTCTCGGGCATCGCCTGCTTCGCCAACGCCGACCCGCTGCGCGCGGTGGCCAAGACGGTTCCCCTCGACCGGTTTCTGATCGAAACCGACTGTCCGTTTCTCGCCCCGCCTCCCCATCGCGGCAAACGCAACGAGCCCGCGTTCGTGGTGGACGTGGCGAGACGCATGGCCGAGGTGAAGGGCCTGCCGCTCGAAGAGTTCGGGGTGGCGACGGTCGAGAACTTCGACCGATTGTTCGGCTCCGGCTGATCGGAAAAGGGACGTGGGCGACGCCGAAGTCGGATCCTTTTGGTTTATCGTGCCCCGCGATGGCGATTCGATCGGTGATTGTCGGGACCGGGAGCACGATCCCGCCGCGCCGCGTGCCCAACGCGGCCATGCTCGATCGCGAGTTCTGGGGTCCCGACGGGCAGAAGATCCACAAGCCGAATCAGCAGATCCTCGATCAATTCGAAGCGATTACGGGCATCAAGGAGCGGCGCTACGCGGACGACACCCAGGTGACGTCGGATCTGGCCGCTCTCGCCGCCGCCGATGCGCTTGCCTCTTCAGGCATCGATCGGGAGACCCTCGATGCCATCATCGTCGCCCACAACTTCGGCGATGTCCGGGCGGGAAGCCGGCATTCCGACCTGGTTCCTTCGCTGGCCGCCCGGGTCAAGGCTCATTTGAAGATCGCGAACCCAGGAGCCGCGGCCTTCGATGTGATTTTCGGCTGCCCCGGCTGGTTGCAAGGGGTGATTCTGTGCGATGCCATGATCCGCGCCGGTGACATCCGGCGCGCCATGGTGATCGGCGCAGACACTCTGTCCCGCGTTTCCGACCCCCACGATCGCGACAGCCTGATCTATGCCGACGGGGCGGGCGCCGTGATCCTGGAGGCGCGTGAAACCACGGAGGCGGTGGGCATCCTCGCTCACGCTGTCCGCTCCGACAGCCTTGACCACTCCACCATGCTGGTGATGGGTCCGTCTTACAAGGAGGAGGTCTTCCTCGAAGCGATTTTCCTGAAAATGGAGGGCCGGAAACTCTATAAGTACGCGCTGCAGACGGTGGCCGGTGCGATCAAGCAGTGTCTCGACAAGGCCGGGGCTTCCCTTTCGGAGGTGCGAAAGGTCCTCATCCATCAGGCCAACGGCAAGATGGACGAAGCGATTCTCAATGCGCTCTACGATCTATATGACGCGACCCCGCCCAAGGACGTGATGCCGATGACGATCTCATGGCTGGGCAACAGCTCAGTGGCGACCTTGCCGACCCTTCTGGACCTGATGGCCAAGGGCAAGCTCGAGGGCCAGGAAATCCACAGCGGCGACACCATCGTGTTCGCTTCGGTGGGAGCCGGGATGAATATCAACGCCGCGGTGTACCGGGTCCCATAGGGGCGCGCGGCCTCGAGCCCTCAAACCGCATTCAACTTCTGGAGCCTCATGAAATCGAAGCGCCCTCTCGTCCTGACCTTCGCGCTGCTCGGCGCCTTCGCCTCTCTTGCCGGTGCGCAACCCAAGGGCGCGGACGGCAGCCTGAGCGTGGATCTTGGATCCGGGGTCGCGCTCGAGCTGGTTCTGGTGAAGGCCGGAACGTTCCGTCAGGGATCTCCGACCACCGAAGCCGATCGCGGCGAGGATGAGGCGACGCGCGAGGTCAAGCTCTCCCAGGACTTCTACATCGGTAAGCACGAGGTGACGGTCGGGCAGTTCCGCCGATTCGCGGCGGAGACCGGCTACAAAACGGAAGCGGAGAAGGGGACATCGGGCGGATTCGGTTGGAACGGTCAAGCCCTGGAGCAACGGGCCGCATTCAATTGGAAGAACCCGGGGTTCCCGCAGACCGACGCCCACCCGGTCACCATCGTGACCTTCGACGACGCGGTGGCTTTTTCGAACTGGCTTTCCCGCAAGGCCGGTCGGGCGGCGGGCCTTCCCACGGAGGCGCAATGGGAGTTCGCCGCGCGCACGAATTCGACCTCGGCCTATCCTTCGGGCGCGGCGAAGGCGACCCAGCCGGCGGCGCTCGGCTGGTCGAAGACGAACGCCGGGACGGGCGCCCATCCGGTGGGTGAGAAGTCGCCGAACGGTCTCGGCCTCTTCGATATGGCCGGCAACGTGGCCGAGTGGTGCCGCGACTGGTACGGTCCCTACGCCTCCGGCCCGGTTACCGATCCGCTGGAGACCCGTCAGAACCTGAGCGACAAACCGCGCCGCGTCCTGCGCGGTGGTTCCTGGCTGCGCGATCCGAAGAATGGCCGATCGGCGGCTCGACATCGGAATGCGCCGGGGTCGCGGAATGCGGACAACGGCTTCAGGGTGGTGGCTGAAGTCGGGGCCTCCCGACCCGCGGCTCCGCCCCAGGCGGTGGGAGCGAGCGCCCAGGGCGGCGTGCCGGCCTCGCGGGAGATCTCGATTCCCCAGGCGCTTGCCCTCCTTGCCGGGTTTCTGGCCACCGGATCCGCTGTGGTCTATGGAATGTGGAGGATGGTCTTGCGCCTAATGATGGGCGGCGGTTCCGCCGGGGTTAAGGCCGTGATCGGCCAGGATGGGTTCACTCTGAAAGCACCTCGTGTTCCTCCGGGCCACAGGATTCACTATTCGTACCTGGCGGACGGAGAGCGCAAAAACGGCTCAATCGTCTTTTCCGGGGACCCGTCGGTGGGGCAGACCGTCTACACCGGGGGAAGGCCCTCCATGGTCAACATCATCGGGGTGACCGCACCCGGTCAGGCGGCGCCGACGATGAAGCCGAAACCAGCCCAGGCCACCCGGACCCGAACCGCCGCTCGAAACGACGACGACTCGTTCCGCGGTTATCCGTCGGCGTACAGATAGCCAGGGGGCCGGAGTCCGCGTGCGCGCGATCGTTTACGGATCGCGTCCGGGGGACGCGGATCGTGGCGGGCGGACGGCCCGGGCTCTGCGGTTACTGGGCGCCTCGGCGGTCGACCTCGCTCACGAGGACTGGCCTGCGGTCTTTGGGAGCATCCGCCGAAGTGTTGACCCGGTGTGGCTGGTTCGCGCCGGAGCCTGGCCGGTCTCTTTCACGGAGCCGCCTGCATCCTCGACGGGCAGACCGCTGGTCGCGCTGGGCGCCGCGAATCCCGGCGGTGGCTCTGAACCCGACCAGGCCGCCTCGGTGATGGCCTGGGCCGAGGCCGTGCGTTCCACGCGCGCGGACTTTCGTCCGGAGACCCTGCCCATCCTGGTGAGCACCTGGCTGGATGCGAGGCTCGTGGCGGCGCTTGAAGATGAGGGCGATCTGCGGGCCTCCATTCGTCAGGCCGCTCGGCGTGTCTCGGCGCGCATCGTTCACTACCCGGGCCTGGATGTGCTTGACGACGATTCGCTGCGAATCGCCGAATTGGTGACCAGCGCGCAGCAGGGCGGAGCGGAACGCATCGCCCTCGACCTGGCCCACGGGCTCCGTCATCACGGTTTTCGATCGCAGCTGGTCACGCTTGGGCGTCCGACCCGCGCCGCCTTCGAAGCCCCCCTCGATACCCTCGACCTCTCCCGACTGGGTGGTCCCGATCTCGATCATCGCGCGCGGCGGGCAGCTCGTCATATGGTCTCGTCCGGCTTTGACCTGGTGCACGGTCATCTCCTCGATGCGGGAACCGTCCGGGCTTTCGCCGCCCGGGGTCTTCCCCTGGTTCTCACCATTCACAACACGAGCCCCATCTGGCCCGCGGGCACGCGCAAGTTGAAGCGGTCCGACGTGGATCTGCTGATTGGATGCGCGCAGGAGGTGGAAAGGGAACTGGTCGAGGCGAAACTCGGGATCCCGACGCGCACGGTCTGGAACGGGATCGACTTCCAGACGATGGAACCCGAAGCGGGACGGATAGTGCGCGCCCGGGCCTTTCGGGAAGGTCTTGGATTCGGTCCGGAGGACTTCGTGCTCCTCGCTCTCGCCAATCCCCGGCCGCAAAAGCGGCTCCATCTTCTGCCCGGAATCCTGCGTGCCACCCGGCAGGCTTTGGCCGCCGCGGGATCGGGTCGGGAAGCGAGACTGGTGATCGCCGGCTCCCCCTCGGCCCGAAGCCCGGTGGCCGAGCGCGCGGTCCAAAGGCTCGAAGAAGCGATTGACGAAAACGGCGTGCGTGATCATGTCCGGCTGGTGGGAGCGGTCGACGATGTTTCGCTGTGCCTGTACGGGTGCGACGTCCTGGTGTCTCCGAGCGCGCACGAGGGCCTGAGCCTGGCCCAGGTCGAGGCCCTGGCCGCCGGTCGGCCAATCGTGGTCACGAGCGTCGGTGGGGCGGAGGAACTGGGCCACGGGAATGAGGCGGTGTTCCTGATGCGCGAAGACGCCGGTCCAGAGGACTTCGCGCGCGTGCTGGCGCCCCTGGCTCCGGGGCCGGCCCCGGAGGGTCGCGAGATGGCGAGGCGCCACTTCGATACCGCCCGCATGGTCGAGGCCTACGTCCGATTGCTGCCTCGCGCGTTGCGGTCGTCGCGAAGGACGAACGCCGGCGACGGGCTCTTCCTCGTCACCAACAATTTCTCCACCGGTGGCGCGCAGACCAGCGCGAGGCGGCTGCTTCTCGCCCTGCGCGCGAAAGGGATCCGAACCCGAGCCGCCGTGATCGAAGAGCAGCTCGCGTTTCCAACTCCGGGTCGCTCCTCCCTTCGTGCCGCGGGAATCGAAGTGCTCGGATTCCCTCCTCCCGGGACGATCGACACCGCCGCCGCGGTGTCCCAACTGATCGACGCCATTGACCGCGATCGTCCCCGGTCGGTTCTTCTGTGGAACGTCATACCCGAATACAAGATCCTGCTCGTCGATAGCCTGATCGACATTCCCGTCTACGACGTCTCTCCGGGAGAGATGTACTTCGAATCGCTGGATCGTTACTTCGCTCGCCCGCGTCCGGGGCTGCCCTACCGGTCCGCGCTCGACTACGGTCGAAGGCTCGCCGGCGTGATCGTGAAGTTCGAGGGCGAGCGGCAGCGTGCGCGGCGCGCGTTGGGCGCGCCCGTTCACGTGATTCCGAATGGCGTTCCTTTCGAAAAAGACACGACCCGCGCGCCGCGCGATGATGGGCGCCTGGTCATTGGGACCGCGGTTCGCCTCGATCCGAGGAAGCACGTGGACCGGCTGCTCCGTGCTCTGCAGCTTGCCCACGATCGCCTGCCCCCTTATGTCCTGCGGATTGCCGGAGGCCCGGAGCGGGGCTTTCCCGAGTACGTTGATGAACTCCGCGTCCTCGCCCGCGACCTTTCGGTGGAGTTCGTGGGCGAGGTTGAGGATGCGCACGGATTCCTGAGAGGTCTCGACTTGTTCGCTCTGGTCGCGGAACCGGCTGGCTGTCCCAATGCGTCTCTTGAAGCGATGGCGCAGGGCCTTCCCGTGGTTGCGACCGATGTGGGCGGCATGTCGGAGCAGATCCAGGAAGGCATCACCGGCCGACTGGTGGGGTGTGAGGATGAGCCCGGGCTTGCCGCCGCCCTTCTTCAACTCGCGCACGATCCTCTTGGTCGACGGACCATGGGCGACGCAGGCCGCCAGCGCGTCCGGACGCGATTCTCCATGGAGATGATGGTCGAGGGCTACCTCAAGGCGTGCGTTGGCCATGACCTCTCCCGGGCCGCGCTCCCCGGCGAGCCTTGAGGCGCGCCAGGGTCGCGTCGGAGGGGCGGCGTATCCTTTGAGCGGTCGACAAGCAAAGAGGAGGCTCAAGACATGACCGGCGCAATCATCGTCCGGAAGTCCGAGGACCGGGGTCACGCCAATCACGGCTGGCTGGACACCCGCCACACCTTCTCCTTTGCCTCGTACTACGATTCGAGGCACCTGGGATTCAAATCGCTCCGGGTGCTGAACGAGGATCGAGTGAGCCCGGAGAAGGGCTTCGCCACCCATCCGCACAACGATATGGAGATCATCTCCTACGTGGTCTCGGGCGCCCTTGAGCACAAGGACAGCATGGGCACCACCGCCCTCATGAAGGCGGGCGACGTTCAACGCATCAGCGCCGGCCGGGGGGTGCGGCATAGCGAGACCAACGCATCGACGGTGGAACCCGTCCACTTTCTGCAGATCTGGATCGCGCCCGATGCCGAGGGAGTTCCACCCAATTACGCGGAGAAGTCCTTTGGCTCGATCGAGCCAGGATCGCTGCAACTGATTGCTTCGAAGGGCGGTCGCGCCGGGTCTCTCTCCATCCATCAGGACGCCGATGTCTACGTGGCGAAACTTCCTGGGGGTGGCAGCCTCGACCACTCGTTCGCCGTTTCCCGGTCGGGCTGGGCGCAGGTGATCGAAGGGGAGCTGCAGGTGGGGACCGAAACGCTGCGGGACGGCGATGGCGCCTCGATCAGCGACACCCCGGAGGTTCATCTGTCTGCCACGCGTGACTCCCACTTTCTCTTTTTCGACCTGAAGTAAGCGACCACTATCTCAACTATCCGGCGGTCGTGGTCCGGCTTGTCAACGCCGACCAGAAGATCCGGCGCCAGGCGGTCACCGCGGCCTGGAAGCGGGCTGGTTCGTTGGACCGGAGAAAACGCGCCTCAAGCACACGCCCAATCGGCCGTCCCCGCTAAGCTTCGTTGATTCCTCGGTTACTCCGACCCGCCGCCGCGAGGCGCCTCTCCACGTTCCCCCTGAAAGAACCCCCCTTTGACTCAAGCCAAAGCCTTCGCCGCGCTCGACAACTCCTCCCCCCTTGTTCCCTTCACCCTGGAACGCCGGGCTCCCTTGGTCCGCGACGTTCAGCTCGACGTCCTCTTCTGCGGCGTCTGCCACTCGGACCTGCACACCGCCAAGAGCGAGTGGCCGGGCACGATCTACCCGTGCGTGCCGGGTCATGAGATCGTGGGCCGGGTCACCAAAGTGGGGGCCGAAGTAAGGAAATTCAAGGTTGGAGACTCGGTGGCCGTCGGCTGTCTGGTCGATTCCTGCCGGACTTGCGGGAGCTGCCAGGAGGGGCTCGAACAGTACTGCCAGGGCGGATTCGAGATGACCTACAACAGCCCGGACAAGCACCTGCCCGGACAGAGCACCTACGGCGGCTACTCGACCCAGATGGTCGTCGATGAAGCGTTCTGCCTGCGGGTCTCCGACCAGCTCGACCCCGCGGCGGTGGCTCCGTTGCTGTGCGCCGGAATCACCACCTACTCGCCCCTGCGCCACTGGGGCGTCACTCGGGGGAAGAAGGTCGGAATCGTGGGCCTCGGCGGTCTCGGTCACATGGGCGTGAAGTTCTCCCACGCCTTCGGCGCCCACACCGTCCTGTTCACCACCTCGCCCGGAAAGGCGGCCGACGCCAGGCGCCTCGGCGCCGATGAGGTGGTGATCTCGAAGGATACGGACGCGATGGCGAAGCACGCGGGCTCCTTCGATGTCATCCTCAACACCGTCTCGGCGTCTCATGATCTCGATGCCTTTACGTCGCTGCTCAAACGCGATGGCACGCTGGTGCTGGTGGGCGTGCCCGCGACGCCTCATCCCACCCCCAACGTCGGCTCCCTCATCTTCGGCCGCCGCAGCATCGCGGGGTCGCTCATCGGAGGCCTCAAGGAAACGCAGGAGATGCTCGATTTCTGCGCCGCCCACAACATCGTCTCGGACATCGAGAAGATACCGATGCAGATGATCAACGAAGCCTACGCGCGGATGCTGAAGAGCGACGTCAAGTACCGCTTTGTCATAGACCTGGCCTCTATGAGGGCGTAGTCGCGGCGTTTCCGTGATGCCTTTGGCTCATAGCGCTTGAGCCCAGGGCGGCGTAGGTTGTCACTGGTGAATCAGACGCAGGGAGGATCCAATGAAAGCCAACGCACGCGTCCCCATTCGAGTCATTGTCGTCTCGCTGTTCCTGGCCAGCATCGGTTGGGCGCAAACGCCGGTGAGCCGGTGCGCGGACTGTCATTTCGCCAATCCGAATGAGGCCGCGCGATGGCACCTTGCCGAATGGGACCGCTCGGCCCATGGGCAGGCGAACGTGGGGTGCGAACGATGTCACGGCGGCAATGCAACCACCTTCGAGTCATTCCTCGCTCATCAGGGGATGCTGAGCAGCCAGAATCCGGCCAGTCCGGTCCATCGCGCGAATCTCCCCAAGACGTGCGGGGGTTGCCATCCGGGTCCCTTCGCGGCCTTCCAGAGCAGCAAACATTACGAGCTTCTCCGCCAGGGAAACAAGGACACGCCGACCTGCGTCACCTGCCATGGGCTGGTCGGGGCCTTCCTTCCCTCGCCGAAATCCCTGGCGGCGGAGTGCGCCCAGTGCCACGGAGCCGGAAAGGTAGCGCCGAACACGGACTTGCCCGCGGAAGGCCGGTCGAGGCTGACCGATATTCGCGAGGTTCGCGCGTCTCTCGAACAAGCGATGCAGTTCATCAAACGGATAGCCGACAAATCGCGCCGAACGAGCCTCGAAGATGAGCTCCAGCAGGCCCAGGTGCCTCTGGTCGAGGCAGTGCATGCCGGCCACATGTTCGTGTTCGACCAGATGCAGGAGCGAGTCGAGGCGGCCCGGAAGCGCACCGAACTGCTCTTGGAAGAACTCGCGAACCCACACCCCAATACCGGAAAGTGAAGGCAGCCAATGTATCGAGTCAAGGATGTCATGACCGACGACGTCACCGCCTGTGAGGCCGGTGACTCCCTCGAATCCGCGGTTCAGATCATGTGGGATCGCGGCTGCGGCTGCGTCCCGGTGGTGGATAGGGAGATGCGAGTGGCCGGGCTGGTCACGGACCGCGATGCGGTGATGTGCGCGTTGCGAAATGGTCAGGCTCTCCGTGATCTTCACGTCGCGGATGGGTGCTCGCGTCGCGTAATATGTTGCGAAGCGGAGGACACGCTCGAGCGGGCCGAGGTGTTAATGCGGGTCAACCACGTTCGTCGCCTGCCCGTGGTGGGACACGATCGAGTCCTGGTGGGTGTGGTCTCCCTCACCGACCTCGCCCGACATGTGGAGTTCGCGGCCGCCGAAGGCGGGACGGGGCTCAGCCCCAGGAATATCGCCATGGTTCTGGCTGCGACTTCCGGGGTGAGGCGAGCGGCGCTTCCCGCTCAGCCCGACCTCGGTCGCCCGACCGGGACTGACCCGATTATCGAACCCATTTTCCACGGTTAGGAGGCGAGAAGTGACCACCCTCAAGGACCCCCCGAAGAACATTCTGGTTCCGATCGACTTCAGCGAAGCCTCCGAGCACGCGGCGACGGCAGCGTGCTCCCTGGCTTCGAAGACCGGGGCCACCGTCCATCTGCTCCATGCTTACGTGATTCCCGTCGAGTCGGTCGGCCTCGCCCTCACCGTCTCCCAGCAGTACGTCGAGCAATTTGTAGGGGAGTCGAAGACGCAGCTCACGAAGCTCGCGGCCAAGCTCTGCCCCGGCGCCACCATGGGCCCGGTGCTCGTCGAAAGCGGAGACCCGCGGGAAGTGATCACTCATATGGCCAAGGAGTTGAAGGCCGAGTTGATCGTGATGGGCACGCACGGCCGACGCGGCCTCTCGCGCGCCCTCATTGGCAGCGTGGCCGAGAGCGTCGTGCGCACCGCGCACTGCTCGGTTCTGGTTGTCCGCTGAGGCCTACGCTCTTTTTTCGGCGCGAGGGTTGAAGGCGAAGGCCTTGGACATGGCTCGGTACGCTTCCCGGGCCGCCTCGGTGTCGGCCGGAGGCAGAGCCACTGCAAGCACGACATAGAGGTCGCCGGGAGGCTGACCCGGAATGCCCTTTTCTTTCAGTCGCATCTGACGTCCGGCTGAAGAGCCGGACGGAATGGTCAGTTGGATGGGGCCTTCGGGGGTGGGGGCCTCCACCTTCGCGCCGAGCGCCGCTTCCCAAGGGGCGAGTTTCAGATCGACGTAGACATCGCGATCATCGACTCGAAAAAGCGGGTGGGGATTGAAGGCGACCTCGAGATAGAGATCGCCCGCCCGACCCTTGCCGGCTCCCGGACCGCCCTGTCCGGCGAGCCGCAAATGTTGACCGGTGCGGATCCCCTTGGGAATGTTCACGTCGAGGTTTCTCTCTTGCGCGACCATCTGACCCGCGGCATTGTACGAAGGCATGCGGAGCGAGACCGTGCGCTGGGCCCCCCGGTAGGCGTCTTCCAGGTCGATCATTACCTTGGCGTGATGGTCCTCGCCCTGCGCGTGAAGGTTCGGCCGGCGGGATCCGCCCTCCCGAGGCCTTCGACCGAAGAGAGCCTCGAAGAAGTCGCTGGGGTCGCCAAAGTCGCCTCCGCTGGTGTTACCGCCGCGGAATTCGAAGCCGGCGTTCCAGCCCGGCGCCGGCTTGAAGTCCTGCCCGGCCTTCCACTGGCTGCCCATCTGATCGTAGAGGGCGCGCTTCTCCGGGTCCTTTAGAACTTCATGGGCCTCGCCCAGTTCCTTGAACCGCGCTTCGGCCTGGGGCTCCTTGCTGACATCCGGGTGGTACTTGCGCGCGAGCTTCCGGTAGGCCGCCTTGATCTCTTCCGGAGTCGCTCCGCGCTTGACCCCGAGAAGCTCATAGTAGTCCTTGAATTTCATTCGTCGCCCATAACGTATCACCACCGCACCACGCGTGTCGGCGCCTCGGTGCGCTCCGGCCCCTCACGAGTTGGGCAAGAGCGGAACCACTGCTTCGAGGGCGGGGATGCCCAGTTGCTATCGGACCAACCGGCCGATCATGAAGTAGACGCGCACGCTTCCGTCATTGCCCACGCTGCCTCCCGCGAAGAACGGGCCGAGCAGCGTATCCGCGGTGAGGCCCGCGGTAACGCTGGACTTGACTCGGGCGCGGGAGATCTCGTTGAAAACGCTGCCGGCTTCAGCCAGGCTATCGACATACAACTGGCCGCCGAGGAGCTTCGGAAGATGCCCCACCGGGAATCTGTAGCCCACACTGCCGAGCAGGTACTTCGGCCCGCGGAAGGCATAGGGCGGGAAGGCCCCGAGCCGGAACGGACCGCCGAGGCTGAACTGATAGAGAAACGGCGCCGTCCCTGAGAAGGTCGCGCCCGCGTCCATGGTGAGGGTCAGGATCTTGTGGTCCGCGACCGTCCGTGCCGCGCGCAGCGCTCCCTCCACGGCGCCGAACCTGCGGGCCGCATCGGGAGCCTCCAGGAACCAGTGCGCGGTTGAGGTCACGCGCGCCCCCCGGCTTGGGAGGTACGCGGAGTCCTGGCCGTCGTAGTCGAAGCGCGCCCGGAGCGCTTGCTCGGCGCCGGCTCCGCGTGGGAGGAGCGGGCTTCCCACTCGGGTTGCATTTCGCACGTAGGCGATGTCGTAGCCCACTCGGAACCGCGTGCTCCCGCCCGAGTTCCAACCAACGTCGAGACCCCCGCCCGCGCGCTGCCGCCCGTAGATCGCCACCAGTTCGTTCTCGGCGTAGAGGTTCTCGCTGGTCCGGGCGTAGACCGCGCGTGGACTCAGAAAAGCCCCTCCGCGCACGGATTTTGCTCCGCCGAGAGGTTGGTACAGTTCGGTGCCGAGGCTGAGGGTCGAACCGAGCGACGTGTCGAAACGCCACTCCGAGCCGAGGCCGGTGACATCCATCAGGGTGATCCGCGATCCGAGGTTCAGGCTGATGTCGCGGTCCTCGTTGTTGACGTCGAGCGAGAACCTGACGAAAGGCGGGCCATACGATTTGTCTCGAATGTCGACGCCGAGTCCTGCGGTCTCGCCCAGTTGCCGGCGCCCGTAGGTCGCACTGGCGTAGCGGCCGAGGCCGATGATGCGGTTCAGGTCCAGCTCGACGTCCTTTGGATCCGGCGCCTTCCCGATGTGTCGACTCAACTGCTGCGCGAGCTGGGCGCCCGCGCCGTCCGAGGCGCCGTTCACTTCCACAAATTCCACGGCCCCGGTTGCCCGGGCCTTTCGCGCCTCCACTTCGGCCCGATACTGCGCCCAGGCCTCGTCGCCGAGCGCGTACGCCAAGAGCGCTTCTTTCTGAGCCTCGGCGGCCTGATAACCGCGAGCCGCGAACTCGTCGCTCTTCGAGAAGTCGGCCGCGGTCAGGCCGTCAAGGTCGGGCACGATCACCACGTCCGCCAGCCTCAGCCTGGGTTTCTCCAGGGTTTGCATCATCAGGGAGATGGCGCGGTTGGTGACTCCGCCGATGGTCTCCGCCGGCTTCTCTTCCGCCTTCGGCCCCGTCCTCACCGCGATCACCACATCGGCCCCCATCGCCTTGGCCACGTCCACGGGAATGTTGTTCAGAACTCCGCCGTCGGCGAAGAGCCGCCCATTTAAGCGCACCGGGTCGTAGGTGCCGGGCAGAGACATCGAGGCGCGAACCGTGGGGGCGATCGGACCATGATCGAAGACAACCGTCTCGCCCTTTTCCAGATCGGTGGCCACGCAGCGGAAGGGAATGGGCAGATCGTCGAAGTTCGACACCCCTGAGTACGGGAAGAGGATCCTGCTTATCAACAAACCCAATTGGTGGCCGGGGTTCAAACCGCTCTGCAGCCTGAAGCCGTGGCGCAGGCCCGCTTCAAGTTTGATCGAGTAGTCGCGGTCGTCCTCCTTTCGACGATAGGAGCGCAGGGGATACGGGATGTCAGGTCGCAGGATCGTGTCCCAGTCCGCGTTGCGGAGGAAGGTCTTGATCTCTTCGGCGGATATGCCGGTGGCGTAAGCGCTGCCCATCAGAGCGCCCGTGCTGTTTCCGGCGATCCGATCGACCGGGATGTGATGCTCCTCGAGCCAGAGGAGGACGCCGGCGTGAGCCATGCCCCGGGCCGATCCGCCACCCAGAGCCACGCCCACCCGAGGTCGTCGCGATGGAGATGTCTCCTGTCCCGCGGCCGCGCTCGGCGACGTTGTCACCGCGAGCGCCGCGAGAGCCAGGGTGAAAAGCAGGGAGGCGCGACCCGGGGCTCGGGGGTTGGGATCGCTTTCGTCAGTCCTGCTCTGCATCGCTTCTCCAGCCGTCCCGCCCGTGGTTCACGCGAAGGACGGCGCGGCCCCGCTGCCCCGAAAGGGATTCTATTCCCGCCCTTTGGTCAGGCTCCCTACTTCAGCAAGTCGGGAAGGCCGACACCGTCGACCACCACGAAATAGCGGCCCTCGGGTTCGCCCCGCTGGTTCGGGACGAATACCACAAAAGTGGCCCCTCCGTTTCGAGTCAGGCCCGTTTCGGAAAGACGCAAGGCGGTGAGCAGGGCACGCGGGTCTTCTGAGCCCGGCGCCTTCACGTCCGGACGGGCGGCGATCAAGGCCTCGCGTGTGATCTCTCCCGCCTTCAGCCCTCGATCCTTCGAAAGCGGAGCCACGGCCATGCCTCGCGCGCCGACCTTCCGAAAGGGCGTCACCACCCGGCTGTCTCCCACCACCACCACCCGACTCCCGGTTCGGGCCGCCGAGGCGCAACCCGCCGTGCTTTGATCCGAGGCCAGGAGGTCAAAGACGATGTCGGCCTCGAACCATTTTCCGCTGCGGGGTTCGAGGATCGAAGCCCCGGTGATGGCCACGTCGGCGTAGACGTCGGCGTGATTGCGGAGAAGGCGGTCGTACGCGGCGGGCGACTCATCCCCTAGATCGTTTTGCGAAAGCCCTTCGAGAACCGTCACCAGGGCCACGAAATTGAGCCTGGTCAGGTCGCGGAAATCGCCGCCGCCTGGGAAGCCGCCGCTTTCGATCAGGACCACCGGCGTGCCCCAGGCCGTGATGTTGTCGCCGAAGGCGCGGGGGTTCCAGTCCTCGTCATAACGGGCTATGCCGCCGGGGATGAAGGGCGCGAGCGCTCTCACAATGCGACTGGCCACCCGCTTCGCGCGAAGACGTCCGGGGGAAAGGGTCCCCTTTGCGTCGCCCGCGACCGCGAGTAGCGAGATCGAGGACAACACCCCGGTCTCCCCGACGGTGACGCGCCGACCCTGATCGTGCAGATTGAATCCCAGAATGGGATCGAACCGGTCGCGTATGGACTTGAGGAGGCGGCCCTCGGGGGTGGCGAGCATCAACGCGTCGCGGTTGATGTCGATGCCCTGCGCATTCCGCCTTTCGTAGACGGAGGCGCCGTCGGGATTGAGCATGGGGATCATGCGGAGGGTGAAAGCATTCAGGATTCTGGCGATGTCGGGCTTCGCGTCTTCACGGGCCAGGAAATCAGCAAGATCGAGGAGGGCCGGAGTGGCGGAGGGTTCATCGCCGTGCATCTGCGACCACAGAAGGATCGATTTCGGGCCGTGCCCGACCGAGATCATCCGGATGCCTTTCCCCAGAAAGGACGCCCCGATTGTTTCGATCCTGATTCGCTGCGGATGGGCGGCGGCGAGGCGACCCATCTCAGTGGCCAGCAGTTCCGGAGTCAGGCAGGGTGAGGGGATGGTGACGAATCGATGACTCTCGTGCTCCTTTGAAAGGGCGATGGGATCGGGATTCGCCGGATGCGCAGGCGGCCGAGAGGTCAGCGAAAGGGCAAGCAGGGCTTCGATCAATGCATCAACCTCTTCATTTGCCTTATCCTATGGCCTTCCAGGGCGCGAATGAATCCACTCGACTCCAATACCGATCCCGAACTCCCGGCCTCGGGCGAGTCTCCCGAGGCGCCGGTCGCGGAGCCTGCTTTGCTACTTCCGAGCGCCCCGCCCGATTCGGAAAGGAAGGTAGAGGAACCGGAGGCGCCGGACTCGCCAAAGAGGGAGAAAGAGAAAAACAAGGATAAAGAGAAGAACAAGGACAAAGACCGGGCCCGGGAAAAGGAAATAGAGAAAGAGAAGGGCGAGAGCAAGAAGAAGAAGAAGAAAGAGAAGGATGAGTTCCGAAAAGCCGACCCCTGGCAGCGATACAAGGCCTTGTTGGATACCCTGAAGGAGGCGCAGGATCTCATCGATCTCGCCGACCACAAGGCCCGCTTCGCCCTGATGATCATGGGCGCCCTCAACGCCGCCATCATCATCCTGGGCACCCGGTCCGAACTGCTCTCGAGTCTGTCTCCCAACCTGAAGCTCTGGCTGTACGTTTACTTCGCCGTTTACGCGATGATCGCCATCTATTTTCTCGTGCAGGCGATCGAATCGCTTCGCCCCCGCAGCCTCCCGGATCTTGCGCCCAAGGGTTCCGTGTCGGAAAAGGAGGAAAGTCTCGGCCTGCGTTTCTTCGTGGATGCCCTGCGCTACGACATGCCGACGTACCAGAAGGCCTGGCAGTCCGTCCGCGTGAGCCAGTTGAACGCGGAGCTCGCCGGTCAGATTTTCACCCTCTCGCGCATCAACAAGGCCAAGTACAAGGCGGTGGCCAAACTCTATCTCGGGCTTCAAGCCTTCACGGTTTTGACCGCGGGCCTGTTGGTTGCGCTGGGGGTGGCGGCGTTTGTCGACTATCGAATGTCCGTGGGCGACTCCGTTTCGACGGCCGCGGATGGACCGGTGAAGATCAAGGCCGGAAAGCCGAAAAAGGGCGGCTGGTCGATTCTGGGCGAACCGGAACGCTTCGCGATTCCCGGGGTGAAAGAGCCCTCCGGGGTTGCCTTCTCGCCCGCTCGCGGCACTTTGTTCGTGGTGGGTGACGAAGGGTCTCTGGTCGAGGTCTCGACGGACGGAAAGGTGGTGGCCCAGATCCCCACCGGAGGCAATCTCGAAGATGCCGCGGTCCATTTGCCTTCCGGACGACTGGTCCTGCTTTCCGAGAAGAAAGGCGAACTCATCGTGATCGATCCCGCTACCGGGAAGAAAACGGGAAAGTTCAACCTGGACGATGAGGCCTTGCTCGGCGAGGCCGGAATCGACAAAAACCAGGGCTTTGAGGGGATCGCTTTTCGAAAGGAAGACGGGCGGCCGGGGGGCGGGTTGTTCTACCTGGTGCACCAGCGAGCGCCCGCGGTACTGGTGGCGCTTGCGTTCGATCCGCTTGCCCGTTCGGGCAACATCGGGGCCGAGGCGCTGGTGAGTCGTACCTCGGTGGCCAATCGGGAAGATCTCACCGCGGTCACCTACGACGAAGCCCTCAATCGCCTCTTCGTCATCGCCGATTCGAAGAATCGCCTGGCCATGCTCAAATTGTCAGGCGAGGAGGAGGCCGAGATTGTTCTGCCCGGCGTTCAGCAGGAAGGAATATCCTTCGACCTCGAAGGGAATCTTTGGATCGCGGATGATCAGGCCGGGTTGCTGGTCTTCCGGGGCGCGCGCGGCAAGATCGACGCGGAAATGAAGGCGCCCCACCCCGATCCAGCGCCGATAGCAAACCCGTCCTGACCGACGGCTAACGAAAACCAAGGAGACTCACGAGTTTGAGCCAACAACCTTCAAGCCGCATCGCCTTTGCCCTTGCCATGGCTTGCGGGGTCGGATCCTCCTTGGCAGTCGCGGAGACGACCGCGGCAACACCGGCGCTCGCGCCGCCACAGGCCACCAAGTCGCCGGACGCCAAGGTCCCTAAACCGGCCAAAGCGCCCAAAGCCGACAAGACCGAGCCGAAAGGCTGGCACCGCGATGGCTTTGCCTTCAAGAAGGGCAAGTCCAGAATCGAGATCGTCGGCTACGCCCAGGAAGACTTTCGTCATTTCGACTGGAGGGTCAAGGGAGATGAGACGGGAATCCAACAGGCTCCCGAAAGCGAACTTCGCCGCTTGCGGATCGGGTCGAAAGCCCGATTCGGGAATCTGACCTTCGAATTCGTCGCCGACCCTCGCAACTCGCAGGCGGGTTCCCGCCTGAAGGACGTTACGGTCGGCTATGACTTGGCGAAGGGCTTCAACGTGCTGGTCGGACACTTCAAGCCTCCGGTCAGTCAGGAGTTCCTGACCTCGGCGGGCAAGACCGACTTCGTGGATCGGACCATGATTGGATCCCGCCTGGTTCCTGATCGCGAGTGGGGCGTCGGGGCCGACGGCGATTTCGCTCGCGTGCATTATGCAGTGGGCTTCTTCGCGGGAGACGGAGATTCAAACTATCAGACCGCGGGGAACTCCGGTGCGGCTCGTCTGACCCTCAAGCCGGTCAAGGGTCTGGAGATTTCCGGCTCGTTCATGCAGGGCGAGGTGATCGCCGATGCCAAGGTCGGGGCCACCGAGCCCTCGCCGAAGGGCGCCTCCGGGGTGACCGCGACCCGCTTCACCTTCTGGAATCGCCCTCACGTTAATGGCACGAGACGAAGATTGGGCAGCGATCTGTCCTATTCAAAGGGCCCTTTCCGGCTCCAGGCCGAATACCTCCAGAACCAGGAACAGCGAAAAGGCCAGGGATCCACCGGGAAGGACATCCCCGATGTCCGCGGTCGCGGCTGGAGCACCCTGGTCTCCTACGTTCTGACTGGCGAGAAGAAGGGGGCGACGGTGGAGCCCAAGAGTTCGGTTTTCAAAGGCGGCCATGGAGCCATCGAACTTCTCGCTCGGGTGGAAGCGTTGAAATTTGACGACATCGGCGATCCCTCAGGTTTCGCCGGTTACGGCAATCGAGCCCGCAACATCGCGCCTTCCGGCGCTTCCGCGATTGAGGCCGGGGTCAACTATTGGGCTTCGAACTTTCTCAAATTCCAGGGAAGCGCCATTTGGGAGAGCTACAACGACCCTCTCATTGCTCCGGTGCCGGGGAACACGGGGCGGTATTTCACCCTCATTGGCCGCATTCAGGTCATGATCCCGTAAGTGGAAAGTGATTGCGCGCACACGGGAATGAATGGGTCTCACGTCATGATCGTCAGGATTCTCGCCGAAAGGAGTCGTCCCATGCGTCCATCAAAGTTGGTGCTTTCTCTTGCCTGGATTCTGGCCGTTCTTCTGCCGGGAGCGGCGCGCGCCGCCGACCCGGTCTTCGATCAGAGCCGCCTCCATGAGTGCAAGCTCGAACTCGATCCGGCCGACTGGGCGGCGCTGCGGGCGACCTTCACGACCAACCAGTACTACGCCGCCAATCTGACCGTCGACGGCGAGACGGTCAGGCAGATCGGGATCCGGTCGCGCGGCAAGGGTTCGCGCAGCGGCGAGAAGCCCGGAATAAACCTCGATTTCAACAAGTACGTCTCAGGGCAGGAATTTCACGGCTACAAGAGCATGGTCCTCGACAACGTGACCCAGGACCCCTCCATGATGCGCGAACTTCTGGCGAATAGCGTTTTCGAGTCGGTGGGCATCCCTTATTCGCAGATCGCGTTTTGTCGTCTCACCGTCAACACCGACTTGTGGGGTCTGTACACCCTGATCGAGGCCGTTTCGAAGCCCTTCCTCAAGACGCGCCTCGGTGAAGAGAGTGGCACCCTCTACAAGTACGACTACCTCGATGACTATCGGTTTACCTACAAAGGCGACAACAGCTCCGCGTATGTCCCTTCCCCTTTCTCGCCCGAGACCAACGAGAGCCATCTCGATAGCGGACTCGTCGACTTCATCAAGGCCATCAACCAGACGTCGCAGTCGGGTTACGCCGCGGCCATGGAGACCTACATCGACGTGAAAAGATTCCTCACTCATGTGGCGGTTGAGAACGCCTGCGCCGAGTATGACGGCATCGTCGGCCAGTTCGGGCTGAACAACTTCTACCTCTACCAGTATGGCGGCCAGAAGAAGTTCGTCTTCATCCCCTGGGACAAGGACACTTCGTTCCAGGGCGCGGAGTGGCCGGTGCAGTACCGCATGGACACCAACGAATTCACCAAGCGCCTGATGCTCGACCCTGCGATGAAGTCCTACTATGAGAGCGAAGTGAAGCGAATTGCCACCAACTTCGCCACCTCCGCGTTTCTCGGTTCGAAGATAGACCAGTTCGCGAACCTCATCCGCGAGACCGTTGCCGCCGACATTCACAAGCCTTTCACGCTCGCGGATTTCGAGGAGGCGGTGGCCGGGCTCAAGGGCATAGCGGCCAACCGCGCCAGCAACGTCGCGGCCCAGGTTCCCTAGGCCGACGGTCGTTTGAACCGTTCTCGCGTGGCCTCCACTTCCTCCCGAAAGTCGCAGCCCGCGATGTGATCGTTCACCAGGCCCATGGCCTGCATGAAGGCGTAGGCGGTGGTCGGCCCCACGAATGAGAAGCCCCGCCTCTTGAGATCCTTCGAGAGCCGGCGCGACGCCTCGGTCTGCCCGAGCGTTTTAAGGGTGGGCCCGTCGATGGTGCGGGGTCGCTCTCCGGGGCCTGGTTCGAACGACCAGTAGAAGCGGGCGAGGGATCGAAACTCTTCCCGAAGCTCGAGCGCGCGCCTCGCGTTGTTGATGGTCGAGACGATCTTGCCGCGGTGCCGCACGATCCCTGCGTCCTTGAGGAGGCCGTTCACATCCCTCGCTGTGAAACCGGCCACCGTCTCGAGGTCGAAGCCCGCGAAAGCCGCGCGGAAGTTCTCGCGCTTGCGGAGGATGGTGATCCAGGAGAGGCCCGATTGAAATCCCTCGAGGCTCAGCTTCTCGAACAGGCGGATCTCGTTCTTGACCGGCCGACCCCATTCGCGGTCATGGTAGCGCTGGTAGAGGGGATCGTCGCCGCACCAGAAGCAGCGCTCGCGGCCGTCGATCCCCCGGCGCAGCCCCCCGCGCCCGTCCTCCGCACTCGCCACGCCGGGTTAGACCCCGAATTGCCGGAAGTGGTGATCAAGGTGCTTCCAGACCATGACCCCCCATTGATCGCGCTCCAGAGGCCCAAAGGCTGGATGTTCAGGCCAGTTCGCGATCTCTCGCCTTGCGAATGAACCGACCAGTTCCCGTACCGTGCTGCGCTCGGTCTCGAAGTCGAACTCACCCTTTGCCACCAGGGCCGGGGCGGTGGGGGCGCTCTTTGGGAAAGGCAACACGAAGACGATGAGCTGCTTGATGGGGAACCGTCGCAGTGGACTCTTCCTTGGGGGAATGGCCAGGTCCCCCGTTGCCATTCGAATTCCGCCCGAGACGTGGCGCAGCATCTGCGCGACCGACATCCGGCCCCAGTGGCCGGTGGCGGCGGGTGTCAGCTTGTCCAGTCGCTCCAGCATTTCCCGCTCGACCGCCTGATTGAGCAGGGTCTTGTGGGCCAGGGCCATCGAGAACAGCCCCAGGGCCAGGGCGAGGACGAGTGCGGCCAGAACATAGAGAGACACCGCCCGGATCTTACTCGGCTCCCAAAAAGAAAAGGCCGAGCCCTCGCGGGCTCGACCCTTCGTGCCGTCGGCTATTTACTTGATCTTGTAGGTCTTGTCTGGGAGCTGCTCACGGTGGACGTCGTGGCAGGCTTTGCATGACGCCTGAAGGCCCTTCATCGCTTCACCGGTGGCGGCTGCATCCTTGCTCTCCGCTGCCTTGCCGAGAGCCGCGGCCGCGGCGCGCGACGCTGCGTTCATCTTGACCGCTTCGGTGTCCTTGCGGGCCGCCCAGAAGCTGTCGATGCTCGCGAGCGCGGTGTCGATCGCCTTCGCTCCGGCCACGACCGGGCCGAGATCGCCTGCCTCGCGGATCGCCTTGCCCGAGGCCTGCATGCCTGCGAGCACGTCCTTCATGGCCTTCTGGTAGTCGGCCTCGGTGACGTCGGCCGCGTGAACCGCGGGTGCGATGAACGCGGCGGCAAGCACCGCAATGATTGTGGATTTCCTCATGATTCTCCAATGACTCCTGAAAAGTGGTTTACTCCGCCCAGCGTGGAACGGATCCTCTGATTATCCCTGATTTGCTGTCTCGGTGTCCGATTCGCCGGTCGCGACCTTACGACTAGGAGGCCGGGGAGGCGAGAATTGGGGGCAATGAAACGTCTGCTGACCGCGACCGCGCTGTCGTCGCTTCTCCTTACCGTCTCGAGGGTTTTCGCCCAGGATGGGCAGGCCGCACCCGCCCCGCCGCCGGTTGCGACTCCCTCGCCGACCCCGTCTGCTGCCGACCCCAAACCGAAGGCCACGGAAAGCGACTTCACCCTCGGAGTCGCCTGGCAGGGTCCCACCAGGCTCACGGGTTCGGCGACCCTCATGTGGGGCCATCCCAGGATGCTCGTGGCCTGGGCGCCCGCGAAACTCGCCCAGGTACGCATCGGTGATCGCGGGGGGCAAGTGGGGCTGGGCCTCGTGGCCGGTGTGTTCGAGGAACAGCCTTTCAAGCCGTCGGGGTTGGCCGTAACCCTGAAGGCGATCGCCATTCGGACCTGGCGCGATCCCGACGAAACCGTCAACGGAAACTCGTACGCGGGACTGGAGAGCGACGTTGTGCTCCTCGGAATTCGCGGAAGCATCGGGTACGCCTGGAAGGTGGGGGGGAAAGGCGGACCGGGCGGGCGATTCGTCTGGTCGATCGGTTTGGGTCTTTAGGGCCGGCCCCTAGGTCTTCAGTTTGAAGGGCGGGAGAACCGCGCGCTGTTTCTCGAAGAGCTCATCGAGGCCCACCTGCGCCGCTTTCATCATGTCGTCGAGGTCGGCCTTTGAAAATGGCTTCTGCTCGGCCGTGCCCTGCACTTCGACGAAAGCGCCCGAGGCCAGGCCGACCACGTTCATGTCGACCTCCGCGGTCGAGTCTTCGAGGTAGTCGAGGTCCACGACGGTGGCGCCTTTGACGCGGCCCACCGAGACGGCGGCGACCTGATCGCGCAACGCCGCCAGGGCGCCGATCTTGCGCAGAGCCAGGACGAGGGCGACGAAAGCGCCGGTGATCGACGCCGTGCGTGTCCCGCCGTCGGCCTGCAGGACATCGCAATCAACGGTCAGGGTGCGCTCGCCCAGCGCCTTCATATCCAGCACCGAACGCAGCGATCGTCCGATGAGGCGCTGAATCTCGTGGGTCCGCCCGGAAGGGGAGCCTTTGGTGACCTCGCGCGCGGTGCGGGTGTGAGTGGCCCGGGGCAGCATGGCGTACTCGGCCGTGAGCCAGCCTTCGCCCTTGCCCCGCAGGAACTGAGGGATGCGGTCCTCGACGCTCACCGTGGTGATCACCCGGGTGTCGCCGAAGGTGATGAGGGCCGAGCCTTCCGCATGCTTGGTCGGAGACGGTTCGATGGTGATGGCTCGCAGTTCAAGCGACCTTCGCCCCGAGACTCTTACCGCCAGTTCGGCGGCCAGGCCGGGGTCCTTCTGCTTCAGGATGTCGCCGATGGAAGTCATGTGCCCTCCATTTTCGCATCATGCGGCCGTAGGAGCCGCAGATCACCCGCCACCCTCGGCCGGCGCCGTTCAGGGCCCAGGCCTGGGCGAGGGCTCGAGGCCGTAAAGCTTTCGGTACTGGTCCCGGGCTCCCAGGATGACCATCACGTAGGTACGCGTCTCGGTGAACGGTATCGACTCCGTGAACTCATCGCTACGCATCTGCGGATTGGGCGAAAGCCAGCGGTCCACCCGGTGCGGACCCGCGTTGTAGGCGGCGAGCGCCGCTTCCGGACGCGAGCCGAACCGCTCCATCATCTGCCGGAAGTATCGCGTGCCAAAGGTAAGGGACGTTTCCGGCTCGTGCAGCATCTTGGCGGTGTAGCGCATGCCAAGCTCGCGGGCCAGCGGCCGGCCCGTGTACGGCATGATCTGCATCAGGCCCCGCGCGCCCACCACGCTCGTTGCCCGCTCATCGAACGTGGACTCCTGGCAGACCAGTGCGGCCACCAGCGCCGGGTCCAGGTTCTCTCGAAGGGAAGCGATCTTGAGGGCATCGCCGTGCTTGAGGGGATAGATCGTCGTCCACACATGGGAAGGCAGATCCTTGACTTCGGCTGAAATGAACTCCGGTCGCGCCCGCTTCATGTAGATGATCGCGTTTCGAAGTTCGCCCCGATCCCCTTCAATCAAAGCCCGCGCTTCGAGGGCCGGGCTGGTGCTGCCGAAAGACTTCAGCTCGTCGAGGGCCTCGACGTCGAGGCCGCTCAGGAGCAGCTGCCGGAGCCGTGCTTTGAACGTTCCCGGCAGATCTTCGGATGGCCCGGCCGACCCGACACCAGTGACTTTGGCGGTGGTGGCCAGGGCTTGGCTGGGCAGCCGGGTCAGCTCGGTGAGCGCGAGCCTTCCGTACCAGGTATTCCTGAAACGGTCGGCGGTTTCATTCAACAGCACGGCGCCGCGCTCGGTCTCGCCGTTCTTCAGCCGCGCCATGCCCGCCCAATAGAGGAAACCGGCGGGAGATTTCGCCCGGCGTGCCATGGTCTCCAAGGGCTCGGCGGCCTCCGCGGCCCGACCGGCGCGAAGAGATTCGAAGGCGCTTCGCATGGCCGCGGCCTCGGCATACGAGCCGTCGGCGAATTCATCGACGAGACGCCGGTAGTAGGGCGCGGCCTCCGCGAACAGAGCGTCCTTCTGAAAGAAGGAGGCGAGGGAGTACAGAGCTTCCTCGGCCGCCCGGGTACCCGGAAAGGCGGCCACCACCTCGTTGAGTCGCACGGGGCGCTCCGACTCTGGGGCCATGCGCGCGAGAAGCAGATGCGCCTCCGAGTTCACCGGCGAGGTGTCGGGCACAGCGGCGAGGAGCGCCTTCGCTTCGCGCGGGGAGGTTCGAGAGAGCGCTCCTCCGAGGGCCACCTGAACCTCGTCGACATTCTGGTCGATGGCTTTATGGATCTTGAGCTTTCGGAGTTCGGACAGAGCCGCGGCGCGCTGTCCTGTTTCGGCGAGGGCCTTGGCGCGGGCGAAACGTCGTTCGAAGTCCTGACGCGCCGAACGCTCGGCATGAGAGCCGGTGGGTGCGAGCAAAGAGGCGATATGGCTGGCCGCGGTCTGCGCTTGCTGGGAGGTGGGATAGACCCGTTCGATATCCTCAAGGCGGACCAGGGCCTCGTCGCGCGACCCCTCGGCCAGGAGCGCCTCGGCCAGATCGAGCATGACTTCAGCCGGATCTTGACGGCAGACCGCGGCCGCCTCGGTCAGCAGGGTCACGCGCCTTGCGCCCTGTTTGATCTGCTGAAGGGCGGCGGCGGCCCCGAGTCGCGCGCTGCAGGCGACATCGCCCGACTGCGCGGCATCGACGGCGCGCAGATACGCGGAGGCGGACCCTCCATAGTCGCCGGTGCGCGCCTTGGCCCTGGCCAGGATCAGAAGGGCGCGGTCTCCCAGGCCCGTTCGGTCGATGTCCGGATGTCGCGCGGCGATGGCCGCCTCGTCAAACCGGCCCAGAGTGAGCAAGGCCCTGGCCACCAGGATCTGAGCGAGCCCGGAAACCTCTTCGCCCGTATTGTCGATCGACAGGTTCCGCAGGCGTTCGACCACGGTTGCCTGTACGCCGCCGCGGAGGTCGATAGACGCCTGCACCAGCGCCGCCTCCGCCGGGGTTAGTACCGGTCTCAGGATTTCAAGCTTGTCCGCCTCGACGCCCTGGGCCCGCGCGGTCGCCACCCCGACCTTCGCGGTGAGAGCGAGAAGAAGCAGGATTCTCTGGAGGCGCTGCACGGCGGTTTGAAGTTACATCGGGCCGAGGGCCGACGGATCGCCACCGGCCAGCAGCCGTACCAACTCATCGTGGAAATAGTTGGTGTTGTTCCGGAGGCCCGGGGAGATTCGGTCGTGGTACATCTGACGCCCGCGCTCGATGTCTTCCTTGAGGCGCGAGTGGAGGTCTTTGGCCTTCCGGCCTTCGGTCACCTTCGCTTCGTTGTAGAGCTTGATTTCGCTCACGATCAGCCGTGCGAAACGCTTCGCGTCCTCGTGTGCCTTGGTTTCTTCGGGAGAAAGCGCGGGGGCAGCCGGAGCCGCCGGCTTCATGGTGGACATCTGCTGCCGCATCTGGTCCATCTGGGACGCGGTAAACATCACCGTGCCTGCGCCCTCCGCCTTGCCGGGTGCAGCCGGGGGGGGCGGCGGAGCTGGAGGAGGTGCGGTTGCGGTCTGCTGCATTCCTGCGACCTGTGCGGGCGTGAACATCACGGTGCCGCCGCCCTCGGCGGCGGGCGGCGGAGCCGGCGCCTTGGGTGCGGCCCTGGGGGCTTCGGCCGGTCGAGACCCAGGGGCCACCACCGGAGGGGCCGGGCGCGCGCCCGGCGTGCGGGGAACGAACGAGAGAAGGTCGGTCGTCTTCGAGGCAAAGCGAACCAGAGAGTCGATGAACGCGGCCTGCGGGTCGCTCATGGGACCGGTGGTGTCGCAATACAGCACGGCCGCGAGTTTGTCGCGCAGCACCATGGGCGCGGCGATGGCCGACGAGCCAAGGCTTCCCATCCGTTGCAGAGCCTGCGCGGTCTGACCGGCTGAGCCTGGATCAAAAAGCACGGGGGCGCGATCGGTCTGCACGGTCTTGAAGATGGTTTCGTTGGTGAGAGGGATCTGGACCTGCTTGACCGCTTCGTTGGCGTCGAAGCCTTTGGCATACCAGCCCACCGCGTTGGAGCCCTTGATGATGAACATGGCGACGCGATCGACCTGCTTGGCGCTCTCGTTGACCAGGCTGGTCAGGACTTCGGTGAGGTTGGCGCCAGTGTCGACTTCGGCCATGGCCGAAAGCAGGACGGCGATTCCCGGGCCCGCTTCCGCCGCCACGGGGGCTGCCACCGGCTCGGGTGGGGGTGGGGGATTCGCCGCGATCACTTCTCCGATCGCGTTCGCGATCATGCCTTCGTCGATCTTCTCGTCGTAGCGCGCGACGTTCTCCTGAAGTTCGTCCAGCGCTCCCACCAGGCTGGCCTGGTGGTCCACGATGCGCTTCTGGATTTCGACCACCCAGTTCGCCATCTGCTGGCTCACCAAGGCAAGTGTTCTGGCTTTGAGTTCGTCTTCGAGTGCCATGACGTCCTTTATGAAGTGGTTGGGCGGAAGAGCCTCTTCCTTGGAGAAGGAAGTCCCTACCAGATGGAGATTATCTTGAGCGGCCGCTCAAAGGGTCAAGAGGGTCAAAAAAAACCGCCGCGCTCAGGAGACCCGCTCGATGGCAAGAGCCACCCCGTTCCCGCCTCCCAAGCACAAAGTGGCGATGCCCCGCCTCAAACCTCGAGTCTTTAGGGCGTAGATCAGCGTGGTCAGGATCCGGGCCCCCGAAGCGCCAATGGGATGGCCGAGGGCCACTGCCCCCCCGTTGACGTTGACTCTGGCTATATCAAGTCCGAGTTCCCTCGCCACCGCCACCGCCTGAACGGAAAAGGCCTCGTTGAGTTCAAAGAGGTCGACATCCTCCACCTTCCAGCCCGTCTTCTCGAGGAGCTTCCGCACCGCGCCCACCGGGGCCATCATGACCAGGGAAGGCTCGACACCCGCGGTGGCCTGAGCGACGATCCGAGCCAGAGGCTTGAGGCCGCGGCTCCTGGCAAGATCTTCGGCCATGACCACCAGTGCGGCTGCGCCATCGTTGACCCCCGGAGCGTTGCCGGCGGTTACCGTCCCGCCCTCCTTGAAGGCCGGCTTCAGCTTCCCCAGGGTTTCCATCGAGGTGTCGGCGCGCGGGGATTCGTCGTTTTCCACCACGATCGCCGGGCCCTTCTTCTGCGCGATCTCGACCTTGAGGATTTCCTCCTTGAAAGCACCCGCAGCCACGGCGGCGAGCGCCCTCTTGTGGCTTTGCACCGCGAACTCGTCCTGTTGCTGACGAGTGACGTTGTACTTTTCCGCCACGATCTCGCCCGTGCAACCCATGTGGAAGTCGGAATAAGCGTCCCACAGGCCGTCGTGAACCATGGAGTCGATGAGGGTCGCGTTGCCCATGCGCAGGCCTTCGCGCCCGCCCTTCATGAGATGCGGAGCGTTGGACATCGATTCCATGCCGCCCGCGACCACGATGTCCACATCCCCGGTGGCGATACCCTGAGCGGCCAGCATCACCGCCTTCAAGCCGGAGCCGCACACCTTGTTGATGGTGAGCGCGCCGACTTTCGGGGGCAGACCGGCGTGGATCGCGGCCTGTCGGGCCGGAGCCTGGCCCAGGCCGGCGGAAAGAACGTTGCCCATGATGACTTCGTCGACGTCGTTCGGATCGATGCCGGCCTGCCGGACCGCCTCCCTGACCACGAGGGCGCCAAGCTGCGGCGCGGTGAACGACTTCAAACCCCCAAGGAACTTGCCGGTGGGAGTGCGGACCGCAGAGACGATGACAGAGGATCGCATGCGGAAAGTCTATCCAACGCCCCCGCTCGCGCCATGATGCATTGGCGCTATGCGATGCGTCATGGCCTTTAGCAACGCGTCATTGCGAGCCCGGCACGGACTACGTGCCCCGAGGGCAGGCTTCGCGCTGGCCCAAGGACTTCCTGCAACGAGTCAATCGAAATCCTGGCCTCCCGAATCTCATCTGGTTGGATGCGGAAAGCCGCGCCAAGGCCTGAGCCGGCCGAACTCGGCACTCCAGGTTGCCCCAGGATCGACGTACCGATCCTCGGGCGACCCTAGGGCTGCCGAGTTCTTTGACCCTGGAGTGCGCTAATCGGGACCGCGGAATCGAACGCCCAGTTAGAACAGAACCCCACAAGAGCGCGA
>JANLSZ010000072.1:0-49114 GCA_031362685.1 Vicinamibacteria bacterium
TCGCCCGACCGAAGGCGCGGAGCGCCTCGTCGTGGTTGAACGCGTAAAGGAAAGCCAGGCCCTGGTCGAAGTAGGCCTGCGCCTCCGGGGATGTGGTCGTGACCTTGCGGGTGAAGCCGCCCAGGCCTTCGTAACGGGGAACCGGCGCGGTGACGACGGCCTGAGCGGCCGCGTCGGGCGCGGCAAGGGAGAGAAGGGCGACCGGGAAGAGCGTCAACAGGATGGGGCGGACCATTTGGGAACCTCTGGCGATGGAGACGTATTGGAACGGCGTTCCGCGATTCTAGTCCTGCCATTCCGGACGCGAGAGCGCGGAATCGGGACCCTCGATCAGCCCGAACACCGTTCCCTTAGCCGTCGCGTCGTTCCCGCAGAACATCATGACCCGCGATTCTCGTGATCGAAGCCTTGCGGGATGGGGGAGAGATGTACCGGAAGAAGCGAGCGGGCCAGGAGGCGTCGAGTTCCAGGATCATGGCCATGACTCGATTGTAAGGGGACCCATGTTCATTCGATTCCTCTCGATATCTGGTCCTATCATGCTTCCCATGAAGGCCAACCAGAGACCGGCAATTCTCCTCATCCTGGTGACCCTCGCCGCCCTCACCAAAACGGCGGGGAGCCAGACCTCTCCTTCTGCGCAACTCTCCGGCCTCGACCGGGCGGCGCCGCCAGGGGACGACTTCTTCCGTTACGCGAACGGAGGGTGGATCGATAGCACCGAGATCCCCGCGGATCGTAGTTCCTGGGGCGTCGGCGGAGCACTGAGCGAGCTGACCGCTCAGCGCACCGCCGACCTTATTGCCGAGACCGCGAAGAAGGAGTCTCCCGCCGGCTCGCTGGCCCGGAAGATCGGCGACTACTACGGGACCTTCATGGATGAGGCGACGATCGAGACGAAGGGCCTCAAGCCTCTTCAGCCTTCCCTCGATCGGATCGCCGCTATCAGCGATGTGCAGGGCCTGGCCCGAGCGCTCGGTGGAACGCTGCGCGCCGATGTCGACGCCTTAAATGCCACTAATTTCTACACGGACAACGTTTTCGGCCTCTGGGTCGCGCAGGACCTGAGCGACCCCTCCCGCTACGTTCCCTTCCTCATGCAAGGCGGCCTCGGGATGCCCGACCGGGATTACTACATCGATCCGGCGGAGAAGATGGTGGGCCTGAGGACCAAGTACCGTGAGCACATCGCCGCGATGCTCAACCTGGCGGGGGTGGTTGGCGCCGACGTCAAAGCCGCCCGGATCTTCGAGCTCGAGCGCCGGATCGCCGAGACGCATGCGAGCCGCGAGGACTCGGCCGACGTTCAGAAGGGTAACAACCACTGGAAGCGGGAAGAGCTCCCGGTGCGCGCGCCGGGTCTGGATTGGCCGGCGTTCCTCTCGGCCGCCGGACTCGGGACGGCCGGCGAGTTCGTGGTGTGGCACCCTGGAGCGCTGACCGGGATTTCGAGGTTGGTGCGAGACGTGCCCCTCGCGACCTGGAAGGAATACCTGACCTTCCACGCTATCGAGCACGCGGGGCCTTTCCTGCCCAAGGCGTTCGTGGAGGAGAGATTCTCCTTCTACGGCAAGGAGCTCTCCGGAACGCCAAAACTCCGCGACCGCTGGAAGAGGGCGGGGTCGGCAACGGACGCCGCTCTCGGTGAGGCGGTCGGCCGGCTTTACGTCGAGCGCTATTTCCCGGCCAAGGAGAAGGCTCGCGCCGAGGCGATGGTGAAGAACGAACTTGCCGCCTTCGCCCGTCGCGTCGACAAGCTGGAGTGGATGTCGCCGCAGACGAAGGCTCGGGCCAAGGCGAAGCTCGATGCGCTCAAGGTGTTCGTCGGATACCCGGACCGGTGGCGGGACTACTCGGAACTCGAGGTGGTGCGCGGGGAGGCGCTCGGCAACCAGCAGCGATCCGAACTCTTTGAGTATCGGCGCAACCTGAAGAAGCTCGGACAGCCGGTGGACCGAGGGGAGTGGGCCATGAACCCGCAGCTGGTCAACGCGGTGAACCTGCCGGCCATGAACGCCATGAACTTCCCGGCCGCCATCCTTCAGCCGCCCTTCTTCGATCCCCGCCGGCCCGAAGCGATGGACTATGGCGCCATCGGCGCCATCATCGGACACGAGATCAGCCACAGCTTCGACGACCAGGGCGCTTTGTTCGATGCCTCGGGGCGACTAGAGAACTGGTGGACGAAAGAGGATTTCGCTCACTTCGCCGAGTCCGCCCAGAGGCTCGTCCGCCAGTACAACGGATATCAGCCCTTCCCCGATCTGCACCTCAACGGAAAGCTGACGGTCAGCGAGAACATCGCGGACCTGGCTGGCCTGGCCGCGGCTTACGACGCCTATCGTCTTTCGCTCCCTGACCAGGAAGCCCCGGTGGTCGACGATATGACCGGGGATCAGCAGTTCTTCGTCAGCTTCGCCCAGGCCTGGCGAACCAAAACCCGCGAGGCCGCCCTGCGTCAGCAGGTGATCGTCGACAGCCACGCTCCCGGCCCCTACCGCGCCGCGACGGTGCGGAATCTCGACGCCTGGTACGAGGCGTTCGGGGTGAAGCCGGGCCAGGGTCTCTATCTTGCGCCTTCGGACCGGGTGCGCGTCTGGTGAGGGCGGGCGCTTCGCCGAAGCGTCAACCACTGGCGGCGCCGCCCGTCTAATATCCGGGACCTCCCGGCCGCGGCGTCATGAGTAGAACGGGGGGAATTCTGGAGGTTGCATGAATCGTTTGTGGATTGCTGGAATGTCGATGTTCCTGTTGGGCGCGGCGGCGATCGCCGATGACGTCGCCCTGCGCGGCTTCAAACCCGAGAGCTCGGTGAAGCAGCGCGAGTGGGAAGAGAAGCTCCGGACCATCCCGAACGCCGACCGGCTGCGCGAGTCCATGCGTCTGCTCTCCGCCCGCCCGCACCACGTGGGTTCCGCGTATGGGAAGCAAAACGCCGAATGGATCCTGGCCCGCTTCAAGGAGTACGGCTGGGACGCGCAGATCGAGACATTCAACGTCCTTTTCCCGACCCCGAAGGAGCGCGTGCTCGAGATGGTGGAGCCGAAGCGGTTCGTCGCGTCCCTTGAGGAACCCGCGCTCGCCATCGACCCGACTTCCGGGCAGAAGACCGAGCAGCTTCCGACCTACAACTCCTACTCCGTGGATGGCGACGTCACCGGCCCTCTCGTCTATGTGAACTACGGCCTGCCCGAGGACTACGATCGGCTGGAGCGATTGGGCATCTCGGTGAAGGGCTCCATCGTGATCGCGCGCTACGGCAATTCGTGGCGCGGCATCAAGCCGAAAGTGGCGGCCGAGCACGGCGCCATCGGCTGCATCATCTACTCGGATCCGCGGGATGACGGCTACTTCGTCGACGAGGTGTTCCCGAAAGGGCCCATGCGGCCGTCGACCGGTGTGCAGCGGGGGAGTGTGATGGACTTCGCGGCCTCGAACCCCGGCGATCCACTGACTCCGGGGGTGGGCGCCACCGAAGGCGCCACGCGTCTCGCCATCAAAGACGCGAAGAGCATCACGAAGATTCCCGTGCTGCCCATCTCCTATGGCGACGCGCAGCCGCTGCTCGCAGCTCTTGGCGGCCCCATGGCCCCGGTCGAATGGCGCGGCGCGCTTCCCATTTCGTATCGCGTGGGTCCCGGCCCCGCGAAGGTCCATCTCAAGCTCGCTTTCAACTGGGACCTCAAGCCGGTCAACGACGTGATTGCCCGCATCAGCGGGGCCACGAGTCCCGAGCAGTGGGTCGTACGGGGCAACCATCATGATGGCTGGGTCAACGGCGCGCAGGATCCGATTTCCGCCATGGTGGTCCTGCTGGAGGAAGCCCGCGCGATTGGCGAGTTGGTGAGGCAGGGCTTCAAGCCGCAACGCACCATTGTCTTGTGCGCCTGGGACGGTGAAGAGCCGATGCTGCTCGGTTCGACCGAGTGGGCCGAAGCTCACGCCACCGAACTTCGCGAGCACGCGGTTGCCTACATCAACACCGACGGGAATGATCGCGGCTATCTGAGCATGGGCGGCTCGCACACTCTGGAGCGTTTCATTAACGATGTCGCGCGAGATATCAAAGACCCGGAGACGGGCTTGACCGTTCACGAACGCCGCCGGCTACGCGATCTGGCGAGCGCTACGGTGGACGGTCGCAAGGAACTGCGCGAGCGGCGCGACCTTCGAATCAATGCCCTCGGCTCCGGAACCGACTTTACCGCCTTCCTCGATCACCTCGGCGTGCCCTCGCTCGACCTCGCTTTCGGAGGCGAGGACGAGGGCGGGATCTATCACTCGATCTACGACGACTTCTACTGGTACATGAATTTCTCGGACAAGGACTTCTCCTATGGCAAGGCCCTGGCCCAGACCGTGGGCACCACGGTGTTACGGCTCGCCAACGCCGACATCCTGCCCTTCGAGTTCACCGGCCTCGCCGATACCACCAAGCTGTATCTGAAGGAGCTGCGCACGCTCGCGGATGACCAGCGAAGCGCCATAGCCGAGCGCAATCGCCAGATCAGCGAGGGTGTTTTCAAGGCCGTCCTCGATCCTCGCCGCCCGACCGTCGCACCCTCGCCCGCGGAGGTTCCCCCGTTTCTGAACTTCGCGCCCATCGAGAACGCGGTCACCGCCCTGACCCGGAATGCCGAACGCTATGAAGCCGCGCTGAGCAAGGCCTGGTTCGCGGGAGTCCCGCCCGAGACCCTGCGCGTGCTCAACCAGGGCCTTCGTGAGAGCGAGCGCCGGCTGACCGACCCCTTGGGCCTCCTTCGCCGCCCCTGGTACAAGCACCTGCTCTATGCACCCGGCGTGTACACGGGCTATGGGGTCAAGACCATGCCTGGCGTCCGAGAAGCGATCGAGGCCAAGGCGTGGACCGAGGCCGACGCCGAGATCATTCGGGTGGCGAAGGCGCTGATGGCGGAGAGCTCACACGTCGACGAACTGGCCGCGGCGCTCGAACGCTCGAACGCGCGGATGCCCTGACCGCCTGACTCCGAATGGTCGCTCTTGAGGTGCCCTGGCGAAGACGGCTTTCCAGTCGATCTGTCATGCTCGTGGCATGTCCAATGCGCAGACCCTCCCCCCCGCCGAGGCCCTGGCCTTCCAATCGCTGATTACCACCACTCCGAAGGGGATCGCCAGCCGCGTCCTGGCCAAGACCACCGGTGGCAATGTCACCCTGTTCGCGTTCGATACCGGACAAGGCCTGACTGAACACACCACACCTTTCGATGCTCTGGTGATGGTCCTTGAAGGCCTGGTGGTTCTCACCATCGGAGGCAAGCCGGTCGAAGCGTTCCCCGGGACCCTCGTTTTGATGCCGGCCAATATCCCGCACGCCGTGGATGCCAAAGAGGCCTCGCGCATGCTGTTGGTGATGTTGAGAGACTTGCAGACGACCTAGAGATCCCGGGAAGCCGGACGTCATATTCAGCGATTCCCTTCGGCGCTAAGATATCCGCGCCGTGACCCCCTTTGAGCTAGCCGCGCACTTCGGAACCGCGCTTGGCCTCGGTCTGCTGCTTGGATTTGAGCGGCAGCGCAAGCAGCGACCGAACGAAGAACAGTTCGCGGGCGTGCGCACCTTCGCTCTCCTCTCGCTTCTGGGCGCCACCGCCACCCACCTCCAACTGGGTCTGCAGCTGGCGTGGATGCTGCCCACGGCGTTCCGGGCCGTGGCCGCCCTCGCCCTGGCCTCGTACATCATCACGTCGCGGGATGGTGATGTGGGCGCCACCACCGAAGTGTCGGCGCTGATGACCTTCCTCATCGGCGCGCTCTGCGCGGCCGGTGAGGCGACCCTGGCCACCGCGATCGCCGTCGCCGTGCTGCTGATGCTCTCCATCAAGTCCTGGTCCCAGGAGACGGCGCGACACATCGAGGCCGCCGATATCGAGGCGGTTCTCAAGTTCTCGATCATCACCGTCATCGTTCTGCCCCTGCTTCCCAACCAGGTCTACGGCCCCGAACCGATGGACGTTCTCAACCCGTTCAAGGTCTGGCTGATGGTGGTCCTTATTTCCGGACTCAATTTTGCAAGCTACGTCCTGGTCAAGGTGCTCGGCGCGGAACACGGCATCGGGGTCACCGGAATTCTCGGCGGCCTGGTCTCCAGCACCGCGGTGACTCTTGGTTTCTCCCAGCGCTCTCGTCATGAGCCGCACCTTTCGTCGTCCTTCGCTCTCGGCATCCTGGTCGCGTGGACGGTGATGTTCTTCCGCGTCTTGCTCGCGGTGGCGGTGATCAGCCCCGATCTGGCCCGCCGCCTTGCCCCCGGGGTCGGCGTCCTCGGTGTCGTCAGCCTCCTTTCGTGCGCTTTCCTTTTCTCCAGACGCGAGGGTTCCGAGAAGGGCAGCGTCAAGTCGGGCAGCAATCCGTTCGAACTGGGAGAGGCGGTCAAGTTCGGTTTGCTCTTCGGGGTGGTCACGATCATCGCGAAGGCCGCGCAGGTCTACTTCGGCAGCGCCGGTCTGTACATCGCGGGCGCGGTGGCTGGTCTCACGGATGTGGATGCGATTGCCCTGTCGATGGCGAACCTCGCCGATCAGAAGGCGGATCTGGTGGGCATCGCCGCCCGCACCATTCTCATCGCCATCATGGCGAACACGGTGGCCAAGACGAGCATGGCGGTGTCGGTAGGCGCCCCCGAATTGAAGAGACGGATCCTCCCTTTCGCCGCGCTGCTCCTGGCCGCCGGAGTGGGCGCAGCCATTCTGGTTGGGTAGGGCCCCGCGCGGGGAGGCGACGGCTAGTAACGCAGGCGGAGGACCGTCGGCGGCCCTGACGCGGATGGGACGACAATGAACAGGTTGTCGTAGTCACGGTCGCCGAGCTGCACGGTTTCGGTCGCCCCGAGCAGCTTCAGAATACGCGGAACGGAGTTTGAGTGACCGACGGTGAGAACGACATCGCTCGGATGCTCCTTCTTCATGCGTTCCACCAGTTCGGCCGAGGCGTCGGAGTGAACCTGAATGGGCTTGAGGCCGGTGGCCGCGGCCAGGGGAGCGGCGGTAAGCGCGGTGCGCTGATACTGGGTCACGTAGACCGCTTTGATATCCAGGCTACCAAGCGCCTTGGCCAGGGCTTCAGCCCTCGCCGTTCCCGCGGCAGAGAGCAGAGGATCGTTGGACTCGTCGACCTTCTCCGCGTGTCGCACCACGATGATCGCCTTCTGGGCGAAGGCGGGAGCGGCGAGGGCGATCATCACCGCAGCCGCGGTGGCGGGAAGGAAAGAGGGCCAAGGCAAAAGTTTCATGAGGTCTCCGCCCCCGATAATAGCCCGCGGGTCGGAGGTACGGACGGGACCGCTCGGGTTTAGGCTTGGGGCGTGATCTCCGAAGGCCCGCTCGGTATTTCCGCTCCCCCCGTCCCGCTCACCGAGGCGGTTCGCCTCGCCCGTGCCCTCTATGGCCTGGGCTCGGAGAGTGAGGTGCGCGCAGTTGCCCTGCCGGGCGAGTACGACTCGAACTTCGAAATCACGGCGGGAGACAAGGGCAGGTTTGTTCTCAAGGTCATGCACCCGGCGCGGGAGCGTTCCCTCGTCGACCTTCAATGCAAAGCCCTCGAGCATCTCGCCGGCGCGTTGCCTGAGCTGAGCCTCCCGCGCGTGAGGAAGGCCCGCAGCGGCGAGGTGATCACGTCTCTCTCGATGCCGGGGGCGGACGATCGATCACGAGTGAATCGTCTGGTCTGGATGCTCTCGTTCGTCGAGGGCACGCCGCTTGCGGAGGCGCTCCCTCCGTCGGACGACATGCTCGTCAGCCTCGGCCGGTTCCTGGGGGCCCTCGACCGTGGCCTCGGCGGATTCACTCATCCGGCGAGCGAACGCGACTTCAAGTGGGACCTCTCAAGGGCCGGCTGGATAGCCGGGTCTCTGTCTGTCCTCGAGGAGCCCGCGCCCCGCGCCCTGGTCGGGCGCGCTCTGGCTCTTTTCAACGAGCACGTTGTGCCTACCCTGCCTCTTCTCCCGAAGTCGGTGATTCATGGAGACGCGAACGACCACAACGTCCTCGTGAAGGGCGCGAATGTTTCGCCGCGCGAGGTGGTGAGCGTCGTCGACTTCGGCGACATGCACCTTGGCCTGACCGTGGCGGAAGTGGCCGTGGCCGCGACCTATGCCCTCCTGGGCCGGAAGGACAAGCTCGCGGCCGCGGCGCTGGTGGTTCGCGGTTACCACCAGGAGCGCCCCCTGGAGGCGCCTGAGATCAAGGTGTTGTTTCCCCTCATCGTGGCCAGACTGGCGGTGAGCGTCACCAACTCCGCGGTCCGAAAGCAGGTCCGGCCGGACGACCCGTATGTCACGGTCAGCGAGGCGCCGGCCTGGGACGCCCTCGAAGCTCTCCTCGAGATCACACCCGCTCTTGCGCAGGCCGCGTTCCGTCAGGCCTGCGGTCTGCCCGTGATTGAGCGGGCGGGAGAGGTCGTGGCCTGGATCGAGGCGAAGGCCGATGTCATGGCGCCGGTTCTGGACTCCGATCTTCGCACCGAGCCGAGCCTGGTCTTCGATCTGAGTGTGGGCAGCCCGTTGCTGGGCGCCGATCCCAGCGCCACCCTCACTGCGACCTTGACCGACACCCTGTTTCGCGAGATGCGCAAGGCCGGGGCGAAGGTGGGTGTGGGTCGTTACGATGAAGCGCGACTTCTCTACGTGTCGCCTCTCTTCGGCCCGGGAGTGGCTCCGACCGACGAACGCCGAACGGTGCATCTGGGCGTCGATCTTTTTGTGGAACCGGGGACGCGGGTCTACGCGCCCCTTCCGGGCGTGGTCCACATTCTCGTCAACAACGATGCGCCCCAGGACTACGGCCCACTGCTGGTGCTCAAGCACCAGACCGACGACGGGATTCCGTTCTTCACCCTCTACGGCCACCTCTCCGAGGACACCCTGACCCGGCTGCGGGTCGGACAGAAGGTCGCCGAGTTCGACGAGATCGCGCGGGTGGGCTCGCCGCCTGGGAACGGCGATTGGGTTCCGCACCTGCACTTCCAGATCATTCTCGATCTGCTCGATCTGGATCGCAATTTTCCCGGAGTTTGTCGCGCGTCGGAGAGAGACCTGTGGAAGGCCCTCTCACCCGATCCCAATCCCATCCTGGGCATTCCGAGGGAGCGCTTCGGCGAGACCCCCGATTCCGCCAGCACCACGCTTGCCAAACGGCAACGCCTTCTCGGGGGCAGCCTCAGCCTGTCCTATGAGCGGCCTCTGAAGATCGTTCGGGGCTTTGGCGCGTACCTGTACGACGAAAGCGGGCGCGCGTTCCTCGACATGTACAACAACGTGCCGCTGGTCGGACACTCTCATCCTCGGGTGGTGCGCGCGGCCCAGGCACAGCTTGGTCTGCTCAACACGAATACCCGGTATCTCCACGACAACGTGATCCGCTACGCCGAGCGCCTGGTGGCACTCATGCCCGAGCCGCTCCGGGTCTGCTTCTTCGTGAATTCGGGGAGTGAGGCGAACGATCTCGCTTTGCGGATGGCGAGGACGCACACCGGTCGCGAGGATGTGATCGTTCTCGAGAACGCCTATCACGGCCACACCGCGTCCCTGATCGACGTGAGTCCCTACAAGTTCGATGGCCCCGGGGGCGGTGGCCGGAGTCATCTCGTCCACGTGGCCCCCATGCCCGACGACTATCGGGGTCCGTTTCGGAGAGACGACCCCGAAGCCGGTGTGAAGTACGGCCGTGCGGTGGGCCACCTGGTGAGCCGCCTGCGCAAGGCCGGAAGGCGTCCATCCGCGTTCATCGCCGAGACCTTGCCCAGCGTCGGCGGGCAGATCGTTCCGCCGCTCGGGTATCTCGCCGAGGCCTATGGTCACGTGAGAGAGGCCGGGGGCGTTTGTATCGCCGACGAAGTGCAGGTGGGTTTCGGCCGTCTCGGCACGCATCACTGGGGTTTCGAGATGCAGGGCGTCGTGCCCGACATCGTGGTTCTGGGCAAGCCCATCGGCAACGGTTTCCCGCTCGGTGCGGTGGTGACGACGGTTGAGATCGCGAAATCCTTCGACAACGGCATGGAGTTCTTCTCGACCTTCGGCGGAAATCCGGTCGCGTGTGCGGCCGGCCTCGCCGTCCTCGACGTGGTTCGGGATGACCGGCTTCAGGAACGCGCCCTCGAAGTGGGGACCAACCTGATCGCGGTCCTCAGGATGATGATGGAGGAGCATCGACTCATCGGCGATGTCCGCGGCTCCGGCCTCTTCCTCGGCGTCGAGCTGGTGCTTGACCGCGCGACGCGCGAGCCGGCGCCCGCCCAGGCGAAATGTGTGGTCAATCGACTCCGCGATCTGGGCATCCTGACCGGGACCGATGGCCCGCACGAGAACGTGATCAAGCTGCGCCCGCCTCTGGTGCTCTCCCACGAGGACGCCGACCTGTTCCTCTCCGCCTTCGACCAGGTGCTGCGCGAGGACCGGATCCGAGTCCGGTGAGCCGGAGATGGGCTTCGGCTTCGCTCAGCCACCGGCGTCGGTCTAGTCCTCGGTCGTGAAGCTCTTTCGCACGCGGTCCCGCCACTTCGCGGACCAGGCCAGTATGGATTCGGGCGGCATGGCCCTTCCGATGAAGTAGCCCTGGGCGGTCTCGCACTCGGTGGACCGCACGAAGTCCCAATCCCTCTTGTCCTCGACGCCCTCGGCCACCGTACTCATCTTGAGCTGTTTCGACAGGCCCAGACAGGTGCCGTACATGGTTCGCACGGTCTGATCGACAGTGGCGCGGTGGACGAAGGAGCGGTCGATCTTCAACTCGCTGAAAGGGATGTCCTGAAGCTGGCCCAGCGACGAATAGCCGGTGCCGAAGTCGTCGATGGAAAGCTGGAACCGCATCAGGTGCAGGCGGGTAAGAACCTCGAGCGGAGCGCGGAGATCCTTCATGAGGCGGCTCTCCGTGACTTCGATGATCACGTCCTTGGGAGGGATGCCGGCCCGCGTGGCCTGCTCGAGCGCGAAGTCCGCGAAGTCGAGGGAGGACAAGGCGTCGACGGAGACGTTGACCGCCATCCGAACGGACAAGCCCCCGGCGCGCCACACCGCGGACTGCGACATCGCGGTCGAGAACACGAAGCGGGTGAGCTTGTGAATCAAGCCGCCGCTCTCGGCCACGCTGACGAACTGTTGCGGTATCACCAGTCCGTCTTTGGGGTGACGCCACCGCACCAGGGCCTCGACCCCGACGAACTCACCGGTCTGGATGGTCACCTTGGGCTCGTAGTGAACGGAAAGCTGATTGCCTTCCACCGCCTCGCGCACGTCGTCGACGGAGTAGACCTTCTTCCACGCGATCTCAAAGGTCCCCGCGGCCGGTCTCCATTTCCTGAGCAGGACCGCGAGTCTGTCCTCCGGAACCGGCTTGCTCAGATGCCCGAGGACTCTGATCTGATGGGCCTCGGCGAGTCTTTCGACCGTTCTTTGTACGCGCTCGTCTTCGCCGCTGACCAGAATCAACCGGCCCTGAAAATGGCGGTCCACCAGGCGCCGGATGAACTCGATTCCGTCCATGACCGGCATGCTGAGATCGAGCAGAATCAGATCAGGGGGGCCAGGCTCATGGTCCATCTCGGCCAGGGCCTCGTGACCGGTCTGGCAGGTGCGGACCGAGGAGAAGCCGAGGTTCGAAAGCATCTGGGCGTGGAGCTTGAGCGTGAACAGCTCATCGTCGAGCACCAGGATGCGGATTTCTGCGTTTTCGGGCATGGAGTTTGTCGTATCGGGGTTGTCGACGCGCGGGGTGGAATTGGCCATCAGTCGTGTTTGGAAGAACCCTGATTGCGTGATTCGACTCTAAACCATCGGTGTTCCCCTTGCGAACTCTGGGTGTCGCCCCACCAAGATCCAGGACCGTCGGTGCGTCTTGTATACGAAAGCCCCAACCAAGGAGTCCTTCCATGAAACGCGCGCGTCCCTTCCTGTGTCTTCTGGCCATCCTCGCATCCGCTTGTGGTCGGCAACCCCATCGCGGCCCGGCCCCGGCGGCGACTCCGGCGGTTCAGGAGGGTAAGTCCCTCGGGACGCTCTCGGCTTTCGGATTTTCCGCGAGTGGCGGCCGAGCCGACCGGGCTGTGCCCGCCGAATCGGGCTTCTCGGTAGCGCCGAGGTCCGCCCCCGAACTCCGCGTCACTTCCGCCCTCAAGCTCATCTGGACGGCCTCGCTTCAAGTGGAGGTTCCGAGCTTCCGCGCCGCCGTGGAAGAAGCGGCCCGGGCGGCCGGGGCGTCCGGCGGTTACGTCAGTGATCGCCAGTCGAGTGAGGATGCGGCCGGTCGAGCGCGCGGCCAGATCACCCTGCGGATTCCCTCGGAGAAGTTCGACGGGGCCCTGAGCGCGCTCAGACGGCTGGGTCGGGTCAGGAGCGAAGGGGTTCAGACCGAGGACGTCACCCGGCAATACGCCGATCTGGAGACCCGGCTCAAAGTGAAGCGCGAGACCGCCGCCCGGCTCCGGGAGATTCTCATCCGGCAAACCGGCAAGGTGTCGGAGGTCCTCCAGGTGGAACGCGAGATCGGTCGGGTGGTCGAAGAGATCGAGCAGGCGGAAGGCCAGCGGCGCTATTTCGACAACCTCATTTCGCTTTCGACCATTACCCTTTTGTTGTCTGAGCCCGACTCGATCGTGACCCCGGGCGCCCTCGATCCCGTCCTGGCCGCACTGCGGCACTCTCTGCGGACCATGAGCGAGTCGCTCGCGTCTCTCATCGAACTCGGTGCGGGCTTGCTACCCTGGCTCATCAGCCTGTATGTCGCCTTCCGGGTGATCCGCTGGAGGCTTCGGCGGACGCGCTAGGGCGTCGGTCGCATCGCGGCCGCAATGGTTCCGACCGACCTGAAGAAGTGGCCGAGGCGCAGTTTTTCGGAGGGCTCGCCATTCCCTTCGGGTTCAGCGCTGGTGTACGATCCGCACTTACCCATGGACCAGGCCGAACCCAACCTGAAGGTGACCGACCGGCGCCACTTCACCTCTGATGGTGAAGTGAGGTCGGAAGCTCCGGCCCCGCCCCCCGCCGAGGGCACTACGCCTTCGTCCGCCTCGGCGCGCGACGCGGCGGATATGCCTTCCGTGAGTTTCTCCTCGTTCATCATTTCGCTTGCCACTCAGGCCGCGGATTTTCTGGGCGGTGAGCAGAAGGACCTTGGCGCGGCCCGGCAGGTGATCAGCGCGCTCGAGATGCTCAAGGACAAGACCGAGGGCCGGCGCACCGAAGACGAGTCGAAAATCCTCGAAGCCATCCTTTTCGACCTGCGTCTCGCTTTTGTCGGTTCTGCGAAGGGATCCAGGTCTTGACCTCGTTCCTTCTGGCCTCGGTCCTTTCGTCCCTGGTCCTCGCCCAGGTCCAGGCCCCGGCCAAGCCCCGGGCCTCGCCGGAAGCGCCCCTGGCCGTGGCCGCAGAGCCCACCGTGCCGGTGCTGGTCAGTCCCACCGATGATTTTGGCCCCGATCTTAAAGCCTGGCTCGATGCCACCAAGCTTCAGGATCAGGACTCCGCGAAGAAGGCGCTCATGGGCTTGCAGCGCCTCCGCGCCGAACGAAATCTCACCAGCGTCGACGACGTAGCTGGAGCCATCTCGGGCCGCGCCGAAGTTCGGGCGGGAGAGGGAACGAGGGCAGATTCGGTGGAAGGCCTCAAGGCTGCGATCAGTTTTGTCCCCGACTCTGCGGCCGATCTGGTTCGGAAGGCCCAGGCGGAGGGAAAGGCGGGGGATGCCTGGAGCGCGCTCGACCTCGCGTGGGCCAATCCGCTCGAACACGGACGCCTCCTTTCTGCCTTGCTCCTGGGCTTGCTGGTGGTGGGCGCGCTGTTCGCCCTCGGTTTCTCGTTTGCTCTTCTCCTTCGTTACGGGGCGGTCTTCAGTCACGATGTGGCGGAGGGACTCTCGGGACCGGTGAAGTCTCTGGCCCTCTTCATGGCCGTTCTCTTTCTCGCCCTTCCCCTTGCCGGCTTCATGGGCTGGGGGTATCTGCCGTTCTGGTGGGTCACCCTCTTCTTCATTTTTCAGTCCCGCGCCGAAAAGGCGGTCTCCATCGCGCTACTGGTCGCACTCGCGCTCGCGAGCCTGGCCTTGCCGATGATCGACCATCAGCGGACGGTGGACGCGGCCCGAACCGCCCGACCCCTTTATCTGGCCGCAAACGGAGGCACCTCGGCCGAGGCGGAGCAACTGGTTAGGGAGCGACTCGCCAAAGACCCAACCGACCCGGAGTGGTCACTTCTCTCCGCCAACCTCTCTCGGCGGGCCGGGCGCTACGACGAGGCTGTGGCCGCCCTTCTGCCCCTCGCGACCTCCGACGCGCGGTTCGCCCACAACCTGGCCGCTCGTGAGCTCAATCGGGGAAATTTCGCCGGCGCCGTTCCCGGATTCACTCGGGCCAGCGAGGCGTCACTCTCTTCCCGAGACACCGCGACCGCGCTTTACAACCTCTCCCTGGTGCAGGTGAACACGCTCGCCTTCGAGCCAAGCAAGGCGTCTCGGAAGAAAGGCGATGCCCGCGATGCCCCGGCACTTTCTCGCTACGACCAGTTGTTCTCCTTCGATCGGGAAGGGTCGACGCTTCAAGCCCCTCCCGACATTGTTCCCGAGCCTTCGCGAATCCTTGGCTCCGCCATTCCCACCCTTGAGCTCACCAGGGACAATGCGGTCAGTCGCATCATGGTCATCGCCATCGCCCTGCTTCTCTTCATCCCGGGGGTGGTGAAGTTCAGAGGCGTCCAGAGCTTCTCCAAGCAGTGCCCCAAGTGCGGGACCACTTTCTGCTGGCTCTGTCAGACCCGCTCGACTTCCCAGGATGTCTGCTCCCAGTGCCATCATCTCTTCGTGGTGAAGCGCGGGATTCCCCCCGCCGCCCGGAAGGCCAAGAATCGTGAGATCACGCGCTACGTCACCATCAAGGCGCTGCTCCACCGGATCGCCTCCCTGGCCGCACCAGGCGCCGGGCACCTGGCGGTGGGCGATTTCATGGTCGGGTTCCCGGTTCTCATGGTCTGGGCGGTTTGCGCGGGCACGGTGATCACCGTCCACTATCTTGCCCCTTTGCTGGTGGCGGGCGACCCCCTGGGCCCGATGTTCAGAAACTGGTTTGGCGGGGTGGCTGTGCTCACTTATCTGGTCGCCCAGGCGGTGAAACCCAGGGCTCCCGTGGTGGCGCCCGTGCAGCGTCGTGTGGCCAAAGTGGACGAAGAGGCCTAGAGACATGGCACTCGAAGGAACCCTCAAAGACTTCGGTCTCCCCGACATCGTCCAGCTGATCGGGCTTCAGCGAAAGACGGGCACTCTTCATCTAAAGACCGAAGGGGAGTCGGTCAACGTAATTTTTGAGAGCGGCAATATCGTCGCTGCCGACTCCTCGATGTCTCGTCCCTCCGATCGGATCGGGAACGCGCTGGTGATGCAGGGCGCCCTTACCCAGGAGCAACTCGACAAGGCCCTGGCGCTCCAGAAGCAGACCATGCAGCGCCTGGGGCATGTGCTGATTTCAGAGAAGCTGGTCTCTGAAGACTCCCTCCGCAAGGCGGTTGAAGCTCAGCTCTTTCAAGTGGTCTTCCGCTTGTTCCGGTGGCGCGCCGGCGACTACGCCTTCGAAACCCAGAACACCGTCGATTACGAAAGAACCGGCGCGGTCTCGTTGGGCGCCGACTTCGTATTGATGGAAGGCATTCGGATGGTCGACGAGTGGCCGATCATCGAGCGCCGGATTCCCTCGATCGCCTCGGTCTTCAAGCGTGTGGTCGACCCAAGCCAGATTCAGGCCAAGGGAGCGCCCGAGGAGGAGGGCCTTGATGGTCTCCTGTCGGGCCTCGGCCCGGGTTCGGGTGGAGGGAAACTGGCCCTTTCCGCCGATGAGCTTCTGGTCTACAACGCCGTCGATGGGAAGAAGTCCTGCCAGCAGATCGTCGACTCGACCCCTCTTCACGACTTTGCGGTGTGCCGAACCCTGCTCGACCTCATGGACCGCGACGTGGTGGCCCTCACCGACGTCAAGGGCTCGACCGCCCGCGAAAAATCGGGAGGCTCCGGTGGGGCGCCCGGGATGGCCTTCATGGCCGTGGCCGTCCTGGCCGCGTTTTTCGGCGTCTACCGGAATCTGACCGCGCCCTTTGGCGTGTTCGGCCTGCCCCCCCTGGTTCAGCCGGCCGTGAATTCCGCCCTGGCCACTCGTCTCCTGGAGAAACTCGAAGTGGCCGACGCCCGCATCCGCGGATTCCGTCTGGCCCATGGCCGGCTCCCCGCATCCATGGATGAGCTGGTGTCCGAGAGTCTCGCCACCAAGGCCTCGGTCGACGGCATTCAGCTCACCGCTTCCGCCAAGGGCTACAGCATTTCGATGCCTGGTCCCGAAGGCCCGGTTCGGATCGAGCGCGTGTTCTCGGTTCAGGAGGCGAAGGCGGCGGCTTCTCCGTCTCCCGGCGCCACTCCGAAAAAATAGGGCTTGGAACTCCGCGTTGAGTCCCTGCTTGACCGCCCCCCCCACGCGAGGCGTCGGGCGGTGGCCATCGGGAATTTCGACGGCGTGCATCTTGGACACTCGCGGCTTCTGCACGCGTGTGTGGAGGCCGGCCGTCGGGCCGGTCTGGTTCCGACCGCCCTCACCTTCGATCCTCATCCGGCCAGTGTCGTCTCGGCGCGGGGCGCGCCGCCGCGGATTCAGACCCTCACCTCCCGCCGCCGCAGGTTTCGCGAGATTGGCATCGAGGACCTGGCCCACCTGCGCTTTGATCAGACCATCTCCAGACTCTCGCCCGCGGAGTTCGTCGATCAGGTTCTGGTCGACGGCGTTCAGGCTGGTTGTGTTGTGGTGGGGCATGGCTTCCGCTTCGGGGCTTCCCGAGCTGGCGATGCGGAGACCTTGCGGAGGCTCGGCCGCGATCGCTTTGAGACCGTCGAAGTACCAACCCTGGAAGACGGGGGAGATAGAGTCAGCTCCTCGAGACTTCGGGATGCCCTGCTTCGGGGCGACCTGTCCGAGGCCCGGCGCTTTCTCGGCCGGCCCTATGAGATCGAAGGCCGGGTCATCCATGGTGATCATCGCGGGCGGACGATCGGCTTTCCCACCGCGAACATCGATCTCGAGGGCGTTACCGCCCTGGCTCACGGCGTCTACGCGGCGGACGGCTTCATCGATGGCGACACGATGTCGCGTCGTGCCGCCGTCAACGTCGGGGTGCGACCCACCTTCGGAGGGGCGGAATCGAGACTGGAAGCCCATTTCCCCGGTTTTGAGGGCGATCTCTATGGCCGCACGGTACGCCTCGTCTTTCTGGCCCGGCTTCGCGATGAACGCTTCTTCGACTCGCTGGAAGACCTGAAGGCCCAGCTGGAGGGCGACGTGCGCACGGCCGGACGCATTCCCGGCTCGCCGGTGTCCTGAAGTCGAAAGGCCTGCGTTCTCCGACATCGCCCTAACCGGGATAGCCTTAGAGTTTCGGATCGGCGCTTCGGAGGTCGGAGACAACTCTCACTTGAAACAGGAACTCACAGTCGAGACTCGGGATGGCGAGAAAGTCGCCGTTTTGATTCCCATCGGATTCATCAACGCCCACACCGTCGAGACCTTCGACGTGGCCCTGCGGGCCGTGCTGGACCAGGGGCGGTTCCAGGTGGTGATCAACGCGCGATCGCTCGCCTACGTGGCGAGCGCCGGCCTCGGCGCCCTGGTCGGCACAATAGAGGAGATCCGCGAGAACGGCGGCGACCTGCGGATCTGCGAGTTGTCCGATTCGGTCGCGGCGATCTTCGAAATGGTGGGATTGCCTCATCTGTTCAGGATCTTCAAAACCGAAGAGGAAGCGGTTTCGAGTTTCGCGGGCCGAGCGTGAAACCGGAAGCCTCCGTCCTCCTGCGCCTAGCGGTGCCGAGCGACTCCAAGTACCTCTCCGTGGTTCACGAGCGCGCCCGGGAGGTAGCCCAGTCGAACCGCTTCGGCCCCATCGAGAGCGAGCAGTGGGCGCTCGCGGTCGAGGAATGCGCGGCGAACTCCATCGAGCACGCCTATGCCGGGCGGTCCGATGGGGAAGTGGACATCACCCTGGCCCTCGAAGGCGACTACCTCTGCGCGGAGATCTGCGACGAAGGCGCGCCGTTCGCGCCTCGATCCCTGCCACCGCTGGTTGATGTGAAGGACCTTGCCCGGAAGGGAGCCCGGGGCGGTCTCGGTTTGACCCTGGTGCAGCGGATCGCCGACTCCGTGGTGCGCGAGCGGGAGGGCGAGAGGAACATCTGCCGGCTGGTCAAGCGGCTTCCCCAGAATTTTCTGAGCGATCGGGAGAAGCTGGCGGCGGCCGAGTTCCAACTTCGCACCCTGGTGGATCTGGGCCGCGAGTTCTCCACCAACTTCGACCCCGCGCGGGTGGCGTCGATCGCCCTGGCCTCGCTGATGGGGCACCTGACCATCCTGCGGGCCGCGTTTTTGACCTCGACTCCCGACGGCCGCCTGCGCGTCCTGGCCTCGCGCGGGGTCAAGAATGTCGCCTCTCTTGAAGGGATCCCCTGGGCCTCGACCGAAGGCGAGGGCAACTCCACGGAAGCGCCGGAGGCCGCTCTCAAGGTACTTCGCCTCGACTTCATCTTCCGCTTCGCCTCGGGCGAGGAGAGAGGCGCGATTCTGTTTTCTCAACGACTGGCCGGCGGAGAGTTTGGCGAGGGCGAAAGGAACCTGATTCATGCGGTAGGACGTCAGGCCCTGGCCGCGCTCACCGGCGCCCGCGCCCAGGAAATGAGAATCGAGAAGGCGCGCGCCGATTCGGAACTGCAGGTGGCGCGCGAGATTCAAAAGAGTCTCCTCCCCGCGATCCTCCCCTCCATTCCCGGTTTCGAGGTCGCGGCCTCGAGCGAAGCCTGCTTCAGCGTCGGGGGCGATCTCTTCGATGTCATTCCGCTCGCCGAGTCGCGATTCGCCATCATCCTGGCCGACGTCTCCGGCAAGGGCACGCCGGCGAGTCTCATCATGGCCTTCGCCCACGCCGCCTTTCGATCCCTGGCCGGTGGTCTTCCTCCGGTGGATCTGCTGGCCCGCATCTCCGAATTGATTCGCAAGGCCAACACCTCCCATCGCTACGCCACGTGCTTTTACGGCGAGCTCGATCCTTTGAGCCGGCGGATGGTCTACGTCAACGCCGGCCACCTTCCTCCCGCGATTGTGCGGGGCGACCAGACGATTGAACTCAACATCGGCGGTTCGGTTCTCGGCCTCCTCCCCGGCACGACCTTCGAACAGGGGGAAATCACCTTGCAGCCGGGGGATGTGCTCGCCATCTATTCGGATGGCATCAGCGAAGCACAGTCGACGGGCGACGACGAGTTCGGCCCCGAGGGAGTGGTGGCCTGCGTGCGCGCGTTGCGCATGAACCCGGCCTCGGAGATCCTCCGCCTCCTCGAGCAATCCCTCTTCGAATTCGCCGCCGGACGGTCGTTCACCGACGATCGGACCGCGGTGATCCTCAAGGCTCTATGACACGACTGAAGCTTCAAAACACCCTGAGCGGACGAATCGAGGAGATCATTCCGGCCGAAGGTCAGCCGATAAGGATGTACGTGTGCGGACCCACGGTCTACAGCCGCGCCCATATCGGAAATTTCCGCACCTTTGTGGCTACCGACATCTTGAGACGCACCCTCAAGTTCCTGGGCAACCCGGTTCTCGAAGTCATGAACATCACCGATGTGGACGACCGGATCATCCAGCTCGCGTCGGCCGGGAACGCGAACATCCAGGAGTTCACCGAAGCGCCCACCAAGGCCTATCTCGAAGATATGGCGACGCTCCGCATGGAGGCACCCGAGGTCCTGCCCAAAGCGACCGAGCACGTGCCCGAAATGGTGGCCCTCATCGAGAAGCTCATGGCCCGAGGGCACACCTACACCGTGGACGGCAGCGTCTATTTCCGGATCGCCTCGTTCCCGTCCTACGGCGGCCTTTCCCGGCTCGATGTCTCCGGAATCAAGACCGGCGTGCGCGTGGACACCGACAAGTATGACAAGGAGGATGCGCGCGACTTCGTGTTGTGGAAGCTGAAGGGCGACGAGCCCTCCTGGGCGCAGTGGGACGCCTCGTTCGGCCGCGGCCGGCCGGGCTGGCACATCGAGTGCTCGGCCATGAGCATGAAGTATCTCGGAGAGACCTTCGACATTCACTGCGGCGGGATCGATCTCATCTTTCCGCATCATGAGAATGAGATTGCCCAGAGCGAGTGTGGGACGGGGAAGCTCTTCGCCAAGCACTGGATGCACGTGGACCATCTGCTCGTCGAGAACGAGACGATGTCCAAGAGCAAGGGGAACGTGTACAACATTCCCGACCTGCTGGCCAGGGGATTCCGGCCCGACCAGATCCGGTACATGCTGGCCCAGTCGCACTACCGGAAGGCGTTCAATTTCACCTGGGAGGGTCTCGCCCAGGTGGAGACGGCGCTCCTGCGTATTCACACTTTCTGGAATCGGCTATTGGAAGAGACCAGCGGATCGACGACGTCCGCCCCTGACGAGGTGGCAGCGGCGGCGACCTCGTCCCTGACGGCGTTCGAAGCGGCGCTCGCGAACGACCTCAATTCCCCCGAGGCCCTGGCCGCCGTCCATGGCCTGGTGAGCGAGGGCAACACCCTGGCCGATCGCGGTCTGGTGAATGTTGCGGGGGCCGGGGTCCTGCTCGAGGCGTTGAAGCGGATGAATCAGGTCTTCGCCTGTTTCGAGCCCCCAACCGGCGACCGCCTCTCGACCGAAGAGCAGAGCCTTTTCGACGCCCGGCAGGACGCCCGCAAGCGGCGCGACTTCGGGGCCGCCGACGTTGCCCGCAAGGCTCTTCAGGACCGGGGTGTGGTCCTCGAAGACACGGCCAGGGGCACGAGGTGGAAACGGGTCCGCACGTGAGAGGGGGGCCCGGCGTTCTGGCTCAGGCCCGCGGGGCGCAGGGCGAGGACGATGCCCTCAAGTACCTGTCCGGTCTCGGGTACGTAATCCTCGCGCGCAACTTCAAGACCCGGTTCGGTGAAATCGATATCGTGGCCCGCGATCACGCAACCACGGTGTTCGTAGAGGTCAAAAGGCGGGGAAGTCCCGGTCACGGAACCGCCGCCGAGTTCGTGAGCCCGGCCAAGATGCGGAAGGTGGTGGGCGCGGCCCGGATCTATGCGGCGAAGAACGGCCTGACCGAGACCCTGATCCGGTTTGACGTCGTTGCCATTGACGTCATCGGTGGACGCGAACAACTCCGGCACCACAAGGGCGCATTCGACGCAAGATAGGTCTCTTCGCGCCGTTTCCGGTCTCGGGTTGTAGAAGAAGAAGGGCCTTGAAGGCCGAGGAGGGGGCAAAGGACCGATTTGGAGCGGGAGACGGGATTCGAACCCGCGACGTCCACCTTGGCAAGGTGGCACTCTACCACTGAGCTACTCCCGCACTTTTTCGGCTCCAGCGACCTTCAATTTAGCTTCTGGGGCACGTCCCCGTCAACGACCCGGAAACACCGAAGAGCGATACACAAGTACTAGTAAACCATTGGTTATAAGAATATTGCAGTGTGCATGAGTGACCAGCATTTATTTCTTCCCGCCACAAATTGGTCCCGACCGCCAGGAACTCCAAACGGGAAGGCCCAAAGTCACTTGGGCCGAAGCGTTCGGGGGTCTGGGGGGCTGAGCAGGCGGTCTGTCCCGCGTTTTCGCACCTCCGAAACCAAGCGCAGGCCGGATTCCTGAGTGCCTCCGCTTCGCGGACGCACTCCATGCCCCAAGGGCAGGCTTCGCGCGAGCAAAGTCGCTATCGCTCGTTTGTCACTCCGGCCGGAGCGCTCCGGGGGTCTAGGGGCTAAGCAGGAAGTCCGTACTGCGTTTGCGGCCCCCCAGCTAAGAAATGGAGGCGGCGACCGGAGTCGAACCGGTGAGTAGAGGTTTTGCAGACCTCCGCCTTAACCACTTGGCTACGCCGCCTTTGGAGTCTCGGTTTCGTGACGAACCGTGCCCGCCCAAACTATATCTGGAACACTCGTCCGATGTTGAGGACAGCGAGGCCCCGAAAATCCCCTCCGACCCTGGCATCTTTCCTGCAGTAGCCTCGCGCAGCCTTCGGGATTACCCCAGGGCCAAGGAGGACGGAAGTGAAGAAGAGTCAGGTGTTTTTCGGCGCACTGTTGGTCTTTTGTTCGATGGGACTGCTGCCCGGAGAGGCCCGCGCTTCCGGGATCGAACTCCGCATCGGCGGCATGAAGCCGCGGGCGGATTCGATCCTCTTCGCCGACAGCGTGACCCTGTACACGGTCCAGAAGGACGATTTCATCGGCTGGTTTGGTGGGGCTGAGTTCACCAAGAGCGTCCATCCGAACGTCGAATTGGGACTCTCGGTTGAGGGCTATGCGCGGGAAATCCCCACCGTCTACCGGGACTTCACCCGGCCTTCCAAGGCGGAGATTGAGCAGACCCTCAGGCTCGGACTTCTGCCCGTCTCCGCCATCGTGCGATTCATGCCGAGCGGGCGCTATCGCACGCTCACCCCCTATGTCGGCGGGGGGATATCGGCCATCTTCTGGGAATACGAGGAGTTCGGCGACTTCATCGACTTTGAGGCGAGCGGCCAGCCGGTGACGTTCGACTCCTTCAAGTCGACGGGCGCCGCGTTCGGTCCGGTGGTGAATGGTGGGCTCCGCTACCGTCTCAATGAGGACCTTCAAATCACCGCTGACTATCGTTACTTCTGGGGCAGGGAGACCATGGACGGCGACTTCTTCCCCAACGAGATCGATGTCTCGGGCGGAGCGCTCACTGTCGGATTTCGCTTGACCTTCTGAGCACGCTGACGCAGAAGACGGCGGCCCCCGGGAGGGTCGCTTTCTTCGTTACCAGTCGATGCGCTCGCCGTCGCTGGTGACATGCAGCGTCCGATGAAGATCGGTTCTCCACACCAGCGCTCCCGCGCGGGCCCATCGTTCGACCACCCTCGCACTTGGATGCGAGAACCGATTTCGGGATCCGACCGACATGAGCGCAACCCGCGGTCGAGTCTCTCCGACCAGTCTCTCCGAACTCGAGGTCGCCGCTCCATGATGTCCCACCTTCACGAGGTCATATCGCGGGATGGGCCGCTCGAGGAGGCTCTCGGTGACTATACTGGCGTCGCCCAGGAGCAGGAACGAGGTTTTGCCGTAGCGCACCTCGATCACCAGAGATCGGGCGTTCTCATCGCTGCTGGGCAAGAGCCAGTTCGAATCCGGACCGAGGACGCGGAACGACACGCCGTCGACGCTCCACTCCTCGCCGCGTCGGACCGTCGTGGTCTTGAAGGCTTTGAGGGCCGATGAGCCGCCGTTGACGTATATCCGCCCCGGATCGAAATGGCGCGCGAGAAAAGGTGCCCCTCCCTCGTGGTCCGCGTGTCGATGAGTGACGCCCAGAAAATTGAGACGCCGGTGGCCGAGCGCCCAGAGCGCTTCTCCCACCACCCGCTCCCCGGCGTCGAATTTTTCGAAAGCAGGTCCGGCGTCGATGGCCGCGACGTTTCCGTTCGGCGTTTCGATCAGGATCGAGTCGCCCTGGCCGACATCGAGGAACCAGAGGTGAAGGCGTCCGTCCCCCAGGGGCAGTCCGCTCATGGTCAGGGCCGCGACCCACCCCGCGGTTGGCAGAACCACACGTCTCCATCCCGATCCTGCGACCAGCCCCATGAGTCCAAGCATGAGGACGAACGGAGGTGAAGGTCCACGCCAGTCGGGGTCGATGGCGGCGGAATGATGCGCGAGAGACCGCAGGGCCTCCGCAACCAGACCACACATCGCTCCGCTCAGCGAAGCCGCGGGGGTCAGGAAGGCATCGAGAAGCGCGGTCGCGAGGGACCCGTAGAGCAGAAGCACGGCCAAAGGGGCGGCCAGCATGTTCGCGGGCAGGGCCATCAGACTGAACCTATGGAAGTGCATCAGGGTGAGCGGGGCTACCGCGACCGAGGCCACCAGGGTCGCGGCCACGACATCAGCCAGTAGGCCGGGCACCCGGGAGGCTTCGAGCCCGCGGGCCATGGCCCCGGCGAAGGTCACCAGCGCGAGGGTGGCTGCGAACGACATCTGTGCTCCCGGATCGAGGGCATCGAGAGGCCGGAGGGCAAGGAGGATCAGGGCCGAGGCGGCCAGGAAGTTTGCTCCACCTCGATGAAGGTCCACTCTGACCGCGACCGCAAACGCCATGGCCATGACCGTGGCCCGCACGATCGAATCCTCGCCACCCGCGACCACGCAGTAGGTCATGAGCACGACGCACTCGAGAGCGCAGCCGGACCAGGCAATCTTCAAAGCCCGGGGCATCGCGCGCCGCAGGCCGATGATCAACGCGGCCACCTGCGAGCCCGACACCACGAGGAGGTGAAGGAGGCCGGCGGAGCGAAACTCCTCCCGGGTGTTCGCGTCCAGCGCGCCCTCATCGCCGAGGACCATCGAGGCGGTGACCGCCCGATTCAATGGGTCTTCGACATGGCGCCAGGAGAGCTTCAGTCGGTCTCTGGCCTGATCGACGAGACTGCGGTTTGTGGTGCGCTTCCTCGTGACTTGCAAGAGGCGCTCGCTCTTGCAGGTGGCGAAGGCGTGAATGCCTTCGCGCATCGCCCATTCGCGCTGATCGAATCCACCCGGGGTTCGCACCGGCTCGGGCCGGCGAAGATCCACCCAGACCCTGATCTCATCCCCTTTCCCGATCCACCGCGCGTCCGGAAACGGATTCTGGGCTGCGCTCCTGAGAAAGACTCGAACCCGACCGCGGTAGGCGCGACCCGCCCCTTCGGCCACCAGGCCGGAGGCGTCCACGTCGAAGCGCATTTCGTCTTCGACGATTCGCGGGTCGGACGTCACTCGCCCCTGGAGAATCACGGGCCCGGCGAAGTCGCTGATGACGGCGGGAAGCGAGTGTTCCTGGTACGTGGCTCGCGCTCCGGTAGCGAGGGCCGCGCCGGCCGCACCGGTGGCCACGACCAGCGCCGTGAGGGGAACGAGCCCCGGTCGCACGATGGCCGCTATCGACAGACAGGCGGCCAGTCCCAGGGCGGCGTTGAGGGGTAGCGACATCTCAGGCGAAGGCACGAGTGTTCCCGCGACGAGGCCGAGCACCAGGAAGAAGAGCGGTTGAGGATGGAACGCCATCGCGCGCGATGCTCGTCTCCGAGCGGGGGACAAGGGGCCGAAGGGTGTGACGGTTCCCTGGGTGTCACAGCGGGATGGCGTCGCTGTCTGCGGAGAGCCGCCGGGTTCCGGCGCGAGCCAGCCTGTTCCGGAAGATTGGACCGGACTATGATCCCCGTCGTAGCAATGCCGTTCCTTCCCGATTCGATCGAGCCCGTGGCGGGCATGCAGGCCGCGACCTCGGAGGATTCCGCTCTGACCCGGGACCGCGACGCCATGGTGGCATCGCAGATAATTGCGCGGGGCGTTCGCGATCCGAAAACCCTGGCCGCCCTGCGCCAGGTTCCGCGTCACCTCTTCGTTCCGCCCAGGCTTGTGAACGAGGCCTACGACGACCACCCGCTGCCCATCGGTCACGGCCAGACGATCTCGCAACCGTACATCGTCGCCTTCATGACCGAGGCGCTTGGCCTCAGGGGCGGTGAGACGGTTCTTGAAGTGGGCGCCGGCTCCGGATACCAGTCAGCGGTTCTGTCTCGTATTGCGGCGCGCGTGTTCGGGATCGAGATCGTCGAACCGCTGGCCCTTGAAGCAAAGGCGCGTATGGCGAGACTTGGCTGCGCCAACGTCGAGATTCGGGCGGGCGACGGTTACGCGGGCTGGCCCGAGCATGCGCCGTTCGACGCGATCATGGTGACGGCGGCGGCGCCTCGCGTCCCGGAGCCGCTGAAGCAGCAGCTCAAGGATGGGGGGCGGCTCATCCTGCCCGTTGGGGATTACGTCCAGGAGCTGAAGATCGTGACCAGGCGCGGGTCCACCTTCGAAGAGCGAAATGTGCTCGGGGTGACGTTCGTGCCCATGACCGGGCAGATTCGGAAGGACTGACCGTTTCCTGGGCTACGGCCTGCTGACGATCGGCAGTTCGATGAAGCTCGCCTGAGCGGGCGTGTGGTGGACGCGCTGGGTGGCCTTCTTGTAGTCGGCGGGCTTCGCCCAGAAGATGTTGGGCACGAAAGTCTGAGGGTTGCGGTCGTAGAGCGGGAACCAGCTCGACTGGATCTGCACCATGATGCGATGGCCGGGCAGGAAAACATGGTTGGCGGTGGGGAGATCGAAACGGTAGAGCAGGGGCGTGTTCGCGGCGATTGGCTTCGCGGTCTCGAGACCCTCGCGATAGCGACCGCGGAAGATGTCGGCCGACACCATGAGCTGATAGGCGCCCATCGCGGGCTGGCTCGCGACCTCGTCGGGGTAGACGTCGATGAGCTTGACCACCCAGTCGGAGTCGGTACCGGTGGTGGAGGCGATGAGGTTTGCAACCGGCTGCCCGCTGATCTTCACCGCCGCGGTCAACACATCGGTGGTGAACGAAACGACATCGGGACGGCCGGAGGCTTCGCGCTGGTCATCGACCAGCCAAAGCCGCCACGTGGAATCCGCCGCATAGGTCGACAAGTGCGGGCGTGCGCGGTAGGGCACGGGCTTGGCCGGATCGGATACGTACTCCTCGAACCCGGCATCGCCGGCCTTGGGCGCCCCGAAGCTGAGCTTCAGTCCGGCGTTGAGGTAGAGAGGCACGCAACCGGTGTCGCAGCCCGCGGGCCATGAGGGCAGACGTCGCCACGTGTTCGTGCCGGTCTCGAAGGCCGATACCGGCGCGATGTCAGCCTTGGGCGCACCGTCCTTCAGATACTGATCGAGGAACGGGCGCAGGATGTCGCGGCGGAAATGAAGGCCGGTGTCGCTGTCGAAGCGCAGCTCTCCCAGCTGAGAGCCGTCCCCGATTTCCTGACCGTGGTGCCAGGGCCCCATGACCAGGAAAACCTTGTCGTTCCCCAGGTCCTTGGGCTCGAGAAGCTTGTAGACGGCGGGTGCGCCGTAGATGTCTTCCTGATCCCACAGGCTGTGCACCAGCATGACTGGAACCTTGAGCGGCTGGGCGGCGAGGATCTTGTCCATGGCCTGATCGCGCCAGAAAGCGTCGTAGCTCGGGTGTTCGACGACCTTCTTCCAGAAGCCGAGCTGGTCGAGCCCATGAAGGCGCCCGAGTTCGCCGGCAGACCCGGCCTGCATGAACATGTCGTAGTCGTCGAAGTGATTGCTCCACCACTTCTCATCGTTCTTCCGGGTGGCCCCCTGGTCGTAGATGTACGACATCATCTCCTGACGGAAGGCGCCGTTGTGGAACCAGTCGTCGCCGCGCCATCCGTCGACCATGGGATTCATGGGCACCGAGACTTTGAGAGCGGGATGCGGATTGACGAGCGCCATCAGAGGCAGAAAGCCGTCGTAGGAAATGCCCAGGATGCCGACCTTGCCGTTGGTTTCGGGGATGTTCTTGACCAGCCAGTCGATGGTGTCGTAGGTGTCGGTGGCGTGATCGACGGGGGTGGGGTTCAGCGGTCCGTGCAGCGGGCGATTCATCACGTAGTCGCCTTCGGAGCCGTGCTTGCCCCGAACATCCTGCACCGCGCGGATGTAGCCGCCGTCCACGATCACATCGGTGGCGTTGTCGTAGCCCTGGAGGATAGGACCGAGATGGCCGCTCTGAGCATGGCTGGTCAACTCGGTCGCATCGTACGGCGTGCGGGTCAACAGAATGGGCGCGCTCTTGGCGCCCTTGGGCACCAGGACCACGGTGTGCAGCTTCACGCCATCGCGCATCGGGATCATCACGTCGCGCCGGGCGTAGTCGAAACTGTCCGTCACCGGGGCAAACTTCGCCGGGGTCTCGCTCGGGAGCTGGGGGTATTGGGGTGGGCCCTGCGCTCGGATGGTTGCGCTGCACAGCCCGGCCAGGGCGGTCGAGACGAGAAGGGTGATGACGCGAGGGTGAGCGAAGAGTTTCATTGGGGACTCCGTTTCAGAGGGTGCAGCCCAAGACTACGGGGAATCAAGGTCGGATGCTGGCCGGCCCGCCTCAACGACCCGCGGGTCGGAGCGAAGATCCTCGACGCGCTCCCCGGAGCGAGCCTCGTCTACGAGGGTTCCAGAACCGTCAGGGTCTCGAGGTGGAACGTGGTCGGGAACAGGTCGAAGGCCTCAAGGGAGATCGCCTTGTACCCGAAGGTGGCGAAGCGGAGGAGGTCGCGCGTGAGCGTCGCGGGGTCGCAGGAGACATAGATGATCCGCTTCGGTCGGCCGGCCGCGATGGCGTCCAACTCGAGCGGGTCGAGGCCTCGGCGTGGGGGATCCACGATGGCGGCGGCGCCTTTGAGGTGAAGGCCAGTGGCCAGAGCCGTGCCAACGCTCAGAGGGAGGCGTTCGATCTTCACACCGTTGGCTTTGGCGTTGCGTCCGAGGTCGTCAAAGGCGACCGGGCTCCACTCGATAGCGGTGACGTCGCGGCCCTTCATTGCCAGCGGAATCGAGAACAGGCCGACGCCGCAGAAAAGATCGACGATGCGCGTGGCCGGTTCGATTTCCGCGGCCTTCATCACCGCTTCGAGAAGACCCTCGGTCAGGAAGCGGTTGGCCTGGAAGAAGCTCATGACGTTGTGGTGAAGGGAGATTCCACCCACTTTGTTTTCGATGCGCGCGTCACCGTAGATGGTGGCCGCTTCGTTCTTCGAGGTCTTGAGGGCGAGGCCGCTGAGGCCGAGTTCGTGGGAGTGGCGTCTCAGAACCGCGATCAGAGCGGGATCGGAGGCCACGAGGACAAGGCCCGAACCCGTGAACGATTCCGCGATCTCGACGGAGCCTGCCTTGACCCCGCCGGCGCTGAGGGAGCGGACCACCAGATCGATGAGACCGCGCATTCGTTCGGAAACCTGCAGGCAGCCGGTGGCCGGAACCACACGATGCGACCGCTCCTCGAAGAAGCCGAGAGTGAAGCCCTCATCGAGACGGGCGCCGTGCAGTTCGACGCGGGAGCGCCATCCGAACTCCGGGCCGGAGGTCCAGCGCGAAACCGGAAGGTCGATGTGGGCGCGACCGAGCAGTTCCTGAAGCGCTTCCTTCTTTGCCGCTTCCTGGCCCGCAGGTTCGGCGATCTGGTAGTGGCAGCCGCCGCAGCGGCCGGCCACGCCGCACGGCGCGGTTCTCCGGTGAGCGTGTGGTGTCTCCACCGATACGGTCTCCCCGAACAGAACTCCCTTGCGCTTCGACTTGATCGCGACCGCGACGTCTTCGCCCTTGAGCGCGCCCCGGGCCAGGACGGTGTGTCCGTCGATCTGAAGCAGGCCGTAGCCGCCGTTGACGGCCCGTAGCACCTTTCCGCGCAGGATCTCGCCGCTCATTCGATTTCGGCCAGAAGGAAGCGGGGAAGGCCGAATCGCTGCAGGATTTTTCGTCGCATGGATTCTCCGATCAGGGTTTCATACACACTTGAGGGCATTCGAGACACATAGGCTGCGGTGGCCTTGCGGGTTGCCTGGTCGAGCGCGGCCAGTCCGGGAGGTCCGAGCGCGGTCGAGGCGGCGTGGACCAGTCGGTCTTCCGCTTTGGTCAGCGCCTTGTCGGCGTCGAAGGCCTTGTCGTTATCCAATGACTTCGCTATCTCGACCAGCCGCTGCCTCGCCTCGACCAGGGCGGCCGCGATCTCCGGTGGGGCGGGCAGTGCGCCCACCTGCTCTTCGAGTTTCAAGATGGCTCCGCCCAGACCGCGACGATTCGGGCCTTCCGCCTGAAACGCGCGACGGTAGCGAAGGACCGCGGCCTTGATTTCGGTTTCACAGAACTTCAGCGACCGTATCTTCTGTTTGCGCGAGAAAGAGTGGGCGTGGGCGTCGAACGCATCGGTCATCCCGCGAAGGACCACGCGCATGGGCACGCCCTTCTTCCATAGTCTGGCCAGAAAAACCCAGTCGGCGTTCGAGATGAAAAGGGGATCGCCGCGTCGTTCGACGAAGGCTCGTTCGATCTCGCGGAAGTACGCGATTTCGGGCTCCACCGGGGGAGTGGGCGTCATGTTCGCGCGGTCCTGATCTGCCTCACTTCACCGGAGGCGAACGACCGAACCACCCCACCCTCGTCGCGTACCACCAACCGACCCTCGGGACTTACGTCGAGCAGGGTGACCCGCTTCTCGATATCGCCCTCCGCGAATGTGATCTCCTGGCCCCACCAGGGAACCGCGACCGCCTTCCAGTCTGCGACGATCTGCGCCCCGGTGGCTCCTCCGCGGATGAGGGCGAGAACGCGCCTGGTGAGGTCGGCCACGAGCGCCGGCCGGTCCACCACGACTCCGTGAGCGGCCAGCGTGGCGGCGTGAGGCGCCATCCCAGCCTCGACCTCCAGGGCCTCGACGTTGATGCCGATCCCGACGAAGACCCGCGCGGGCCCGGAGAGCAGGCTCGACTCGCAGAGGATTCCGCACACCTTGCCGCCCTCGATCACAACGTCGTTCGGCCATTTCACCGACGCCGCCGCGCCGAGATCGCGCAGCGCTCCGACCACGGCCGCACCCACCCCCAGGGGCAGCACGCTGAGGCGCGCGACCTCAACGCCCGGCACCGTGATCGTGAGTGAGATGGAACCCATCGGAGAAAACCACACGTTCGCGCCGCGCCCGCGGCCTTTGGTCTGGGTCTCGGCGATCACGATGGCGGCAGTTTCCGGGGAGGGAAGCCGCGATGCCACCACCGAGCGTGCATCATCGTTGGTCGACTCCGTACTCTGGCGATGGAAGACCGTGACCTCGTTGAATCCGACCGCAGCCAGAGCTCGCTCATAATCGGCGGGGCCGAGGCTCAACGGAGGCATGGGGGACGGCTCACGCCTTTTCGGGAATCGGCGCGAGCTCGATGGCTTTCACCAGGGCTCCCAAGTCAAACTCCGGCGTCTCCGGAACCGAGAGCTTGGTCAGGCTCAGAACTCGGGTGGCGGCCAGGATGTCTCCCTCGGCCTTCGCGAACAGATCGAGAACCCGAGGCGGCGCCGCGATGGTCAAAGATGTCACGTGACGGCCAACCGTGCCACCGGCCTGGGTCTTCGCGCGATTGATCGCGCCCAACGCGCCCTTCGCGAGTTCGTAGACCTTGGTGTGCTCGGGCGAGGTTCCCACCGAGGCCAGTTCGCTCGCCTCCGGCCAGGATGCGAGATGCACCGAACTCCCGCGGTCGCCCGCGAAATCCCAGCTCCACGCTTCCTCGGTGACGTAGGGCAAATAGGGAGCAAGAAGCCGAAGCAGAATGCTGAGGCCCGAGCGCAACGCGGACACCGCCGAGGATCGGCCGACCGCATCAGACTCGCTGCGCGCGCGGCCTTTGGCGAGTTCCAGATAGGAATCGGTGAAGCTGTCCCAGAAGAAGCGCTCAATCACATCGAGCGCCGCGGCGTAGTCCATGGCGTCGAGATACGCCGTACTGGTTTCGATGACGGTCTGGATCTGACCGAGGAAACCGAGGTCCAGAGGATGAGTGATGGGTCCGGCGGGCGCATCCTGTCCCAGAACGTAGCGCGTGGCGTTGTAGACCTTGACCACCAGCCGGCGACCGACCTTCAATACCTTCTCGTCGAACGCGGTGTCGACCCCAAGGCGTGCGGCCAGCGACCAGTAGCGCACCGCGTCCGACCCGTACTGATCGAGCAGATGCATGGGCGTCACCACGTTGCCCTTGCTCTTCGACATCTTCTTTCGATCGGGATCGAGAACCCAGCCGGAGATGGCGACCCGCTTCCAGGGGATCGTGCCTTCATGGAGCCAGGCTTTGGCGATGGTGTAGAAAGCCCAGGTCCGGATGATCTCGTGGCTCTGGGGGCGCACGTCCATGGGGAAGAGCTTCTTGTGCCGGCTCGGATTGAGGGTCCAGCCGCTCACGATCTGGGGTGAGAGCGAGCTGGTGAACCAGGTGTCGAAGACGTCGGGGTCGGCGGTGAAACCGTTGGGCTGGTCGCGCTGAGGTTCCGAGAAACCAGTGGGCGTTTCGACGGTGGGATCGATGGGAAGCCGCGAGGTCTCCGGCACCATGGGCGAGTCGAAGTCGGTCGCGCCGGCGCCATCGACCTTGTACCAGACGGGAATAGGCACGCCGAAGTACCGCTGACGCGACACGCACCAGTCGATCTGGAGATTCTCCGTCCAGTTCTTGAAACGCAGGCGCATGAAGTCGGGGTGCCATTCCATCCGGTCGCCCATCTCGATCAACTTGTCGCGCTGATTGAGCAGGCGGACGAACCACTGGCGCGAGGACACGAACTCGAGCGGACGATCGCCCTTCTCGAAGAACTTGACCGCGTGTTCGAGTGGCTCCGGCTCGGCGAGGAGGGGTGGGGCGCCGTTTCTGTCGGCTGATCCATTCGCATCGCGTAGCGCTTCCACGATAAGACGCCGCGACTCCGACATGGACTTGCCGAGAATCGTCGCATACGTGGCATTCGCGGCCGCCGGGTCCTGAGAAGGGAATGCCGCGCTGCCGAACTCGACGCTCGCCATCCGGCCATCGCGGCCAATGGTCTGCCGTAGGGGGAGCTTCTCTTCACGCCACCACGAAACGTCGGTGGCGTCGCCGAAGGTGCACACCATCAGAATGCCCGTGCCCTTGGCGGGATCGACCAGAGGCGAACCGAAGATGGGGACCGGAGCGCGGAACAGCGGCGTGATGGCGTTCTTCCCGATAAGGCCCTTATAGCGCTCATCGTCAGGATGGGTCGCCACCGCCACGCAGGCGGGAAGCAACTCGGGCCTGGTGGTCGCGATGGAGAAGTCGCTGCCCCCGCCATCTTGAACGGCGAAACGGATCTTGTGGAAGGCCCCCTTCACGGGCCGGTCTTCAACTTCGGCCTGGGCCACCGCGGTCTTGAAGTCGACGTCCCACATGGTGGGCGCTTCGAGGGTGTAGACGTGCTTCTTCTTGAACAGATCCAGGAACGACAGTTGCGAGATCCGGCGCGAGTGCTCGCTGATCGTCGAGTATTCCTGCGACCAGTCGACGGACAGGCCCAGACGTTGCCAGAGGGCCTTGAACGCCTTCTCGTCCTCCGCGGTCAGCTTGACGCACAGGTCGATGAACGCGCCGCGCTGCAACTTTCGAGGCGCCAGCTTTCGAGTGGCGTCGTCGGCCTGCTCCAGAGTCGAGACGTCGAAAGGCTCCGCTCCGGGCTCGCAGCGAACGTGGAAATAGTTCTGAACCCGGCGTTCGGTGGGAAGCCCGTTATCGTCCCAGCCCATCGGATAGAAGACATTGCGACCGCGCATGCGCTGGTAGCGGGCGATCACGTCGGTCTGGGTGTAGCTGAACACGTGCCCGACATGCAGCGAACCCGAGACCGTGGGGGGAGGGGTGTCGATGACGTAGGTCGGGGCCTGGGACTCTTCGGAGAAGCGATACGTGGACGCATCCTCCCAGACCCTCGACCACTTTTCTTCGGCCTCCTTCGACTCGAATTGGGAGGGCACGGACTCGGGATTGAAACGGCTCAAGGGAACCTCACTCGTTTTGGCGCGGTGCGCCCACTATCAGCGCCGGACGCGGGCCTCAGGTCTGAATCGAAGCAGGGCCCGGCCCAGAGGAGCGCGGTTGAACTCGAGCTCAGACGAAGAATCAGTCGCGCTCGGATTCGGCGCGAGCCTTGATCTTTTCGATCTCGGCCCTGATCAACTTCTCGGCGAGGCCGGGAATGACGTCCCAGGCGATCTCGCGGATGATGCGCTCAGAGACCTGCGAAATCACACGCTGGGCGATCTGCTGAACCATGTCCATCGGGACCGGGACGTCCGCCGAGGGCAGACTTGACGGCGCGGTGGCTGGAACTGCTTCGGGGACGCTCATGAGACCTCCGAACGATCCCGCGTCGGGGACCGCTTCTACCGGAGCAGGCCTCGATACCTCGGGGGGGGCCACCGGTCGCGGTGCGGGAGCGGGCAAGCCGATCGCCGCTTCTACAGCACGCTCGGGCGCGCGAACCGCCATCGGTTCCGGCTCGGGCGCCGGCGCGATCGAGGCGCCCAATTCGTGAGGTTCGAACTCGTGCTCGCCCGAGAACTCTTCGATCAGGGGAGGCGCCGCGCTGACGACGGCCGCGGGCCGCGGCGGCGGTTCCTCGCGGGCTTCGGCACGGTCAACCGCCGGGGCGGTGTCGGCTTCGAACTCAACTGGCTCAGAGGCCACGACCTCCGGGGCAGGTGGGGCGGCCAACGGCACGGGCGGGGCCTCGAACTCTCCGGTGGCAGCGATCGGCTGCATCTCTTCCACGGCGTCGATCTCTTCGATCCGCTGAACCGCGAGGGGTTCGGCCGACGATGCGACTTCGGCCGTGGCCGGAGGGATGTCGCCGTCGAGGGGGCCGTGGAGTGTTTCCGCGAAGTCGGAGGGCTCGTCTTCCGGCGTCAGGACATCGGGTTCGGCCGCGCTAAAGACCGGGGCGTCAAGCGAAAGGCTGCGCGCCGCCAGTTCGCGGATGTCCATCGGAACTTCAATGGTCGAAACCGGATGGGTTTCCGACTCGTCGTAAGTGTACGCGTGAGGCTCCGGGGGGGCGGGAACGGTGGCGGCTCCGGCTCTTGCGTCGTCCTGGGCTTTCCCAAGCGCCGCCAGCACATCGAGCGACATCGGCTGGGTGGACCGCTCGGCAAGAATTTCTTTGACCCGCGCGACCAGGGCCGGCGGATCGAAGGGCTTCGATACGTTGCCGAGAGCGCCCACCGTCTTGGCGCGTTCGGCGTCGTAGGGTTCGAAAGCTCCGTTCAAGAGAAGGATGGGCACGTCCTTCAGCGGCTCAGAAGCCCGCAGGGCCTCGCAGACCTGGTAGCCATCGAGTTGGGGCATGATCACGTCGCACAGAACGATATCGGGCAGGAAGGCCATGGCCTTGTCCACGGCGAGGCGACCGTTGCCCGCGGTCACCACTTCGAACTCATCAGAAGGGAACGTAAGTTCGACGACCTTCTGGATGGTGATGCTGTCGTCGGCGAGGAGCAGTTTTTTTCGCATTTCGGTTTGGTGGCCCCGATGAAATTTTTCTTCTCGCGCACCCTCTTTAGCGTGCTGGATCGCAGAGGAGGCATCTAGCTTGAAGCGTCTCGTGGACGATAGTTCTCTAGCCTCAGCCCTGTCAATCTCTTAGCTGGGGGGCCGCAACAATAAGACGGACCGCCGTGCTCAGCCCCCCATCCCCCAGGGGGAGGCTGCGCGCGACCCCCGTCGCTCCGGCCGGAGTGACAAACGAGCGACAGCGACTTTGCTCTGGAGTGCGTCCGCGAAGCGGAGGCACTCAGGAATCCGGCACCGGATAAGTTGCCGAGGGAACGGGGATTGTGCCCGAACTGCGGGTCGAACGCCGCGCAGGCCTCACATCCTGGAACGAGAGGAGCCCTGATCCGCCTATTCGACGCGAAGGACGAATACCGATGTCTCGAGTGCAACGCCAGCTTCAGGCGAATCGGCCTGGCCAGACTAACCCTGGTCGCCCTCGTCCTGTTCACCGTTCTGTCCGGCCTAAGCTAGATCGCTTTGGCGACGCTTGGGCGGCCGAGGGCCTCGACTGCACCACCAGGCATCCGGAAAGACAAGGTTTCCACAGCCCTCGCCTCGGTCTTTCGGTAGCCGACGACCGGCTACGAGGCCGGGCCGGGCCGGACGAGCGCCTTGAGGACCGCCTGCCGCTTCATGTCGTCGAGGGCCTGGGACGCGTCCCCCAGGCCGTACTCGCGGCTGATGAACCCGGCCCAGTTGAAGCGCTCGCGTGTGCGCTCCAGGCCGCCCATGGCGAGATGGAGATGGCGGAACTCGTATCCCCACGAGCCGAGCAGGGTCACGTGTTTTCGATTGAGGTGACGGTGGGGCGAAATCGTGATGTCGCCCGCATCGGTGTACTGCCCGACCACTACCATGCGCCCCCCATCCCGCACCAGTTCCAGACCCTCACGAACCGCGGCCGGGTTTCCCGTCGCCTCGATGACGAGGTCGGCGCCCCGGCCTTGCGTCTGCTCGAACACCCAGCGCTTCCGTTCCTCGGGATCACGGACGGCCTCGATGTCGATCGCCTCGTCCACCTCGCGCTCCCGCGCCGCCTCGATCCGGTTTCGCGGCCCGCCGATCATCAGAACCCGGCCCGCGCCGCACAGCCTCGCGAAAATCGCGGCACTCTGGCCGACCGGCCCGGCGCCCTGAATCAAGACGGTGTCGCCAAAGACCACCCCTCCGCGCTCGACCGCCGAGAAACCGGTGGGCAGTCCGCATCCGCCTCCCATGAAATCGTTAACGGTCACGCCTCCCTTCAGCTTGACCGTGCGCACGCCTGGCCGAAGCTCGATGTGGGTGGCCCATCCGCCCAGCAGTCCGTCGGTCGCACTGGTGGTAATTCCGTACACCCGTCGCTTTGGACACCTCGTCTCCTGTTTCGCCACCAGGCACGCGTAGCAGGAGCCGCATTGCCCGAAGACATCGTAAAACGTGACGATGTCCCCTTGATGGATCTCGTCGCCGAAGGGATCGCGCGGGGCCCCCGCGGTTTCCACCACGCGTCCGCACGAGACGTGGCCGGGGATGATCGGCCAGGGCACGGAGTCGAGTCGTCCCTCGTGGAGATGGACGTCGGTCCCGCAGATTTCACTCGCGATGGTCTCGAGCAGGATGCCCCCGGGGGGAAGCACCGGGCGTTCATGTTCGCGCAGCTCAAGGGGAGCGTGGGGTGCTCTCATCCAAACCGCTTTGGCGTGTCTCACACTCCACTTCTTATCACCGTTAGACTCCTCCAGTCAGGCCACCATGTACGAGAAACACTTCGGGTTCTCTGAGAAACCCTTCAATCTGACCCCGGACTCCCGGTACCTCTTCCTCTCGCCGAAGCATCAGGAGGCCTACGCGAACCTCGAGTTCGGGGTTCGTGAGCGAAGCGGTTTCCTGCTCCTCACCGGCGAAGTGGGCACGGGGAAGACGACGCTCATACGACATTTCCTCTCACAGGTGGGGCCAGACGTTCGAACCGCGGTCATCCTCTACCCGGCGCTGTCGGCGGGCGAGTTGATCCACGCCATCCTTCAAGACCTCGAAGTGGGGTTCAGTGGCGGCACTCTGAAGGACGCGGTGGACACCCTCTCGAACGCCCTCATCGAGGCCAAGGCCCTCAATCTCAAGGTCGTCGTTTTGATCGACGAGGCTCAGAACCTCAAGCCCCAGGTGCTCGAGCAGGTCCGGCTCCTCTCCAATCTCGAGACCGAACGCGAGAAGCTTCTCACCCTGGTCCTGGTGGGTCAGCCCGAACTCCGGGACATGCTCGAACAGCCCTCGCTGCGTCAGCTCTCGCAAAGGATCACCTCGCGGTCGCATCTGGATCCGCTCTCCCTCGGCGAGACCCGCAGCTATGTGAAGCATCGTCTGGCTGTGGCCGGGGGCAAGGGATCTGAAATCGACGATGCAGCGATACGTCGAGTTCACGCTCTCTCGGGCGGTGTCCCTCGGGTGATCAATCTCCTGTGCGACCGCGCCCTCGTTGGCGCCTTTGGTCGAGGGCTGAAGACGGTAGACGAGGCGCTGGTCCAGGCGGCGGCGGCCGAAGTTCTGCCCCCAAGCCGTGCCGGGACCTTCGGCGCATCGGGACGTTGGGCGGAGGCGCTGGGTCTGTTCGCGCTCGGTCTGCTCTTGATGCTTCCGCTCCGCTACTGCCGGTCTCCCTCGCTACCGACGCAGACGGCGTCCGTTCCGGTGGCGCCCTCGGCCGCAACTCCGGTTGCACCCGCTTCCCCAGCCGTGGCGTCTCCCCGCGGGGTCCCCGTCCCCAGTCAGGCGGCGAGCAGGGTTCCGCCTCCCATCGAGGCGGTGCGGTGCGGGTCCATCGCTCGCTCACGGGCCGCAGCGATCGCGGCCGTCGAAGGCTTCCTGGGCACTCCCGGTTTCGACTCCGCGCAAGCGACGCTCTCGTTCGAGCAATGGCGAGCTCTGAAACTTCCCGCGATCGCCCCTTTTCAAACCGCCCTGGGTCCCTGCGAGGCCACCGTTGTACCCGTGGATTCCACCACCACCCGGGTGGCGGACGCCACCGGCCAGTACGAAATGGAGAATGCGCGGCTGGCTCGGACATATCTCGGCACCGCGATCATCTGCTTTGTCGACCGCGACGGAGTTCTTTCTAAACCCGAACGGGCCCGCGTCGCCTGGGCGCGCAAGGTTCTCGAGCGCCGTTCTCTTATCCCTCCGGGCGCCCCCGACACCGCGGTCAGTGCCGCGCTCGCGCGGGTGGCCGTGGGCGTGGGGGTGAAGAATGCCGTGTCCGTGGACGGGGCCCTGCTCGCGGCCTTGTATTCGATCCAGGGCGGGACGCTCAAGCGTTCGGGAGTCTCACCGTGAGTCTGGTCCTCGAAGCGCTTCGTCGCGTGGAGAAGCCGGGTGCAAGAACCGGGAGCGTAGGCGTGGCCGTCTCTTCGTACCGCCCGGCGCGCAAGGGGAACAGTGCCGGACTGCCTCTCCTGCTGGGTCTGGCCACAGGCGGCGTGCTGATCTCTCTGTTTGGGTTCGGGTCGCCGCTGAGAAAGTCCACCGATCCAGTTGGTAATCGGACCCTGGAGGCGTCCGCCGGCTCGGCGCCGCAACCGCCCTCGGAGGTGGTCCGAAAAGTTCTGCCGCCCATGAAACTGGTTGAAGCCAAGGGTCAGTCTCCCCTGGCTCCGCCCTCCCCTGACCTCGCCGCTTCTGACCTCAAGGCGCCGGCCCCTCTGATTCTCCAGGCTATTAGCGAGCGTGATTCGCGTCCGGTGGCCGTCATTAACGATCAACTGGTCAGGGAGGGCGACTTGATCGGCCGCACCCGGGTGGTGCGAATCCATTCCGATTCGGTGGATGTCCTTCTGGAGAACGGGACTAACGAGGCGGTTCGATTCGCGCCTCCTCCTCCCGAAATTTCACCGACGCCCGATTCACATTGAAGCACCGGCAAGGAGGCCACCACGTGCGGTCCATTCACGATCTCGAAACTCCCGCGGTCCTCATTGACCTCGACCGGCTGGAGAAGAATGTCGCGCGGATGAGCGCGCGCGCCCGCGAAGGCGGGGTCGCGCTCCGGCCTCATGCGAAGACGCACAAGATCCCGGAGATCGGGTGGATGCAGATGCGGGCCGGCGCCACCGGACTTTCATTCGCGAAGACCTCCGAGGCCGAGGTGTTTGCGAAGCATGGGTTCCCCGATCTCTTCGTGGCTTACCCCGTAGTGAGTCCGTCGAAAGCGGTTCGACTGGTGGCGCTGTCCCGTCAGGTTCGGCTCTGTGTGGGCGTCGACAGTGTTTTTGGCGCCGAAGTTCTGGGGGCGGCCGCGGCCCGGGCCGGCCAAACCCTGCGAGTGAGTCTGAAGGTCGATAGTGGTTTTCACCGCGTGGGCGTCGCCCCGGAGGATGCGGTTTCGGTGGGAACGCGGATTGCCGCGATCAAGGGGTTGTCGATGACCTCGGTCTTCACCCACGCGGGGCAGGCGTACCACCGTGAGGATCCCAAGGAGATCGAGCGCGACAATCGCGATGAGGCGACCATCGTGACCGCGGCGGCGGATGGTCTACGCAAGGCAGGGGTGGCGATCGAGACGGTGTCGGTGGGCTCGACGCCCACGTCGCGTTTTGGTTTCGCTCACCCCGGCCTCACCGAAGCCAGGCCGGGCAACTACGTGTATCTCGATCGGGCTCAGGTTGGCCTTGGAACCTGCTCGTTCGACGACTGCGCCATGTCCATTCTGGCCACGGTCGTGAGTGCATCCGGCACCGAGCGGGCTGTGCTCGATTCAGGAAGCAAGACCCTGGCCCTCGACATGCTTCGCCCTAAGCCGGACGGCTATGGCCTGATTGTGGGGACAACCTCGCGTCTGTCGGGTCTGTCGGAGGAACACGGCATCGTTGCCGTCGACCCCGGGGATGCCTTCAAAGTGGGTCAACGCGTCCGCGTCCTCCCGAACCACGCCTGCGTGGTGTCGAACCTCCACGACCGCGTCTACGGAGTCCGGGGAGAGAACGTAGAGGCGGTGTTTGAAGTGGCAGCCCGAGGGTGCGTGGATTAGCAGCTAACGGGAGGTCAGTAGAGCTTCCGCCATGGCCATGGCGTCGGTTCCCCAGTACGTGGCCGGTCTCGGCTGCGCGGCGAGTCCCTCCATTGGCCGGCAGGAGAGCACCAGGTTTCTCAGGCGTTCCGGGATTCCGTCGCGGCCCAGACGGGCGCCCATGACTGCGCCCACGATCGCGGGCAGCGTGTCGGAGGAGAGGCGTGCGTCCATCGCCGCTTCGAGCGCCTCTTCAAACGATTGAGCCTTGGCGAGGTGGAACAAGGCTGCGCGAAGGACACTTGCGACGGTGGACGCTTCGCCCGGATCACGGATGGACTTGTGAGGCTCCGCGGACTCGACGATCGCGTCGATAACCTGGCGTGACGAACCCGATCGCCGGGCGAAGGCGTGCGCCACTTCGATGGCGGACGATGCATCGCTTCCCTGAAGCAGCGACTGCAAAGTGATGGCGAGAACGCAGGACGCATCGCCCGAGATCGGCGAAGGATGGGTGAGGGCGGTGTCCTCTCGGACTTTGGTGGCCAGGATCAGGGGATCGGCGCCATGACCCCACACGGCCAGCGGGGTCACCCGGTCGAGCGCGCTGGCCGAGAGGCTGTCGGCCAGGGGCTGGCCCTTCATCGCGGATGCGACCGCCCGGTCGGAATAGATGGGCGAGGAATCGCACCAGCCGGCGTAGACGCGTTTGAGTCTCTTGGGGTCGGAGGCGAGATCGACCAGAGATCGAGCGGTCGCAACCGCAACTTCGCCCGACGCTCCCAGTTGCCCGGCCGCGAGTCGGCGCCTCAACGCTGCGGCGTCCATGGACGGGAGGCTCAGCTTCTCTGGACCGGCATCGGATCCGCCGCCGGAGTACAAGCACCCCAGGGCACTGCCGACCAGATGGCCGAGGATGGCGCCCTGCGCGCGCGACACCAGGCCGGGGTCGGCGACGGCGCGGCCCTTTTGCAGGCGCACGATCGGCATGGTGGTTTCTCGTTCTGATCGGAAAGCCAGATCCCAATTTCTCGATGACAGCTCAAGAGCGACCGGGCGAGAAGCGGCAAAGAGGCGTGGCGCGGTTCCACTCGCGTCGTCGTTGTAGGCGGGCTCGTTTCCGTGTTGATCGAGGATGACGCCTCCCGCGGCGAGGATCAGGCAGTGTCCGGCGGCAAAATCCCATGTCTTTGGAGAGTAGAGGGACGTGGTGGCGCAGGCCTCGCCCGCCGCGACCTTGGCCAGACGATGCGCGATGCTCGGTATCGACATCACCCGTGCGGGTTTCGTGCACTGAAGGTTTGCCCGGGCGGCGCGATCGCCACCGCCGGAGACGAGAACGACCTCGAGGTCGGACAGGCGATGGGGAAGCGTGACTGACAATGGCGCGCCGTTCTTCCAGACTCCATCGCGTCCGACCGCCGCCGTGTACATGGGTCCGTTGTCATCGGGATACCCGAAGGGATGGACCACGCCGAGAACGGGACGACGGTTCCAGACCAGGGCGATCGAAACGGAGCTGCCGCGGCGGCCTTTGATGTAGTCCCGCGTGCCGTCGTTCGGGTCGACCACCCAGATGGGCGCGCCCGAAGCGCCGGGGACTCGGCCGGTTTCTTCACCCAGGAAACCCCACTCGGTGTTTCCGCCGAGAAGGATGCCGCGGATGAGTTGTTCGGCCTCCGTATCGGCGGGGGCCTTGTCGTGCTCGCCCCGCGGCCCCGCGGGGCGATGGAAATCCGCGCGCAGCAGGTCGCCGGCGGCACGAGCCGCCTTGATGGCGATATCGAGATACGGCGCGAAGGACTCCACGAGTTCCATCTTACGGGGCGGCTTCGTCATTGCGAGGGACCCGTCGTTTTGGAGCGGACCGAAGCAATCTCCCGAGAGATTGCTTCAGGCCATGCGAACGGACAGTGGCCTTCGCAATGACGGTCATTGGGGTTCCTTCCAACCGTCACGGAGCGCGCAAGCCTGGCCTTGGGCCAGCGCGAAGCCTGCCCTCGGGGCACGTAGTCCGTGCCCCGCTCGCGATGACGAAAAGGGGCTGAAATGGGGCGCTGCTGAGGATTTCGCACCTACTGCTTGCCAGCCGCGGACTTTTTAGGAGCGGGCCGAGCCTTCCTGCTCAGCAGATCGTTCCAATGGGAGATGGTGTTGAACAGCTGATGAACGGAGCCGAGTCCCTGGATCGCGCAGGATAAGATCCCGAACGGTCAAGACTCCTTCCTCCTCGACGAGCTTGCGGTCAGCGACCCCAAAGAGAGCGCCTCCAAATTCCTTGCTGCGACGGATCCTCAAGAACGTTGCTTTCACCCTCACCATTTGGACCGTCCTGTTCGTTCTTGCCGAGGGAATCCTCAGGGTCCGACAGTCCCTCGCCAAGGGCGCGCCCGATGCCCCCCTTTCGAGACTGGTGATGTGCCAGCCGGACCCGACCCGGATCTGGCGCTACAAGTCCTTGCACCATCAGATCCACAAGAACCCCGAGTTCGAGGTCGACGTGAGAACGAACGAACTCGGGCTTCGAGACCGTTCGATCGAGTCGGATCCAAACAATCGAGCCGCGGTCCTTGCCGTCGGCGACAGTTTCACCTTCGGGTGGGGCGTCGAACCGGCCGAACGCTACAGCGAACGTCTCGAGGATATGTTGGGGCCGCCGGGGAATCGAGTGGTCAATGCGGGGTATTGGATGTACTCGTTCGACCAGCAACTCCTGGCCCTGCGTGAGTTGGTCCCTCGCCTGCGCCCGCGGGTGGTCGTTCAGGGCCTCTACGCCCCCCACCTTCTGACCTTGATGTCCCACTCATGGGAGCGCGACGCGTCGGGGCGCCTGATGTCGGTGAGCAATCCGGGGGTCAGAGTCGCGGAAGACGGGTCGCTGCGCTTCACCAATCAGTACCTTGAAAACCCGCCGTTCCGCTCGCGACTCGTCGGAGAAGTCTTTCGAATCTGGTTCAACTGGCGACTGGCTCGTGAAGGAATGACCGAGGACCTCCCCCTGCTCGACCCGGCGAGCACCCGCTTCGCCCTTGCCTGGCGGATGTGTGAACAGATCATTGCCGAGACCGCTTCCTTCCTCGAGGGCGAGGGGGTGGACTACGTGGCCTTTGGAATCCCCCGCGACCTGCAAGTGTCGGGCGAGGAGTGGACTGACGCCTATCGCGCTGCCGTCAAGGGACGGCGTTTGGATCTTGATCTGCCGTCGCGTCGCCTCGGGGACATCGTGACTCGATCCGGGGGCGCCTGGGTTGATCTGCTACCGGTGTTTCGGACGAGCTACCAGACCGACCTGTATTTCAAACATGACGTCCACTGGACGCGTGAAGGTCACCGCCTCGCGGCCGAGATACTGGCGCCGATCCTGAAGGAGCGGATGGAGCATCCTCCACGGCCACGCGCACCCCCACCATCACGCCAATGATCCGGGTCTACTTCTTCGGTGGGAGGCTCAGAGCATGTGTCCCCAACCCCGGCTGGGCCATCAGCTTCTCGATGTCCTCGATCTCCACCGGCACGAACGCCGACATGTTCTCGTAGCCGGTCTCGGTGATGAGGATCATGTCCTCCAGCCGCACCGACAACTCGCCGCCTTCCATGGTCATCTGGGGCTCGACGGTGAAAATGTACCCGGGTTCCAGAGTCGGCATGGGATTGCGGACGTCGTGGACTTCCATGCCCACGCTGTGGCCGAGGCTTCGCGATCCGGCCGCACCCGCGGGCGCGTTTGGAGTCGCGCGATAGCGATTCGCGAACGCCTCCGCAGTGACGCGGATCCTGGGATCGGTGAATGGATACTTCGCCATGATGCCGTCCATCTTCACCACCGCTGCGTCCATGATGTCGCGTGCGGTCGCGTGGACGCGGATGGAGGTCATGAGCGCCTGGTAGAGACGCAGGTAAATGACGTAGAACTCGCGCTGACGAGCCGTGAACTTGCCGCTCGCCGGGAAGATCCGGGTGACGTCGGTGGTGTAGTTGTTGATGTCCGGCGCCCAGTCGAACTGCACCAGGTCGCCCGCGACGAGACGGTCCCGGTTCTTGTGATAGTGGGTGTACGGCATGTTCCGGCCGTTGGCAATGAGCGGGAAGTACGACTCTCCGTAAGCGCCGCCGCGCTTGTAAACGTATTCGGCGGCCGCCTCCAGCTCGTACTCGAACATTCCGGGTTCCGCGTCGCGCATGGCCTCCATGATGCCCACGCCGGCGAGCCGAGTGGCCTCGCGAATGACCGCGATCTCGCGGGGACTCTTCACCGCGCGCATGGTGTCGAGGATAGGGTCGAGATCCTTCACTTCCGACTCCGGCGCTGCGGCCCTGAGTCTGGCGATGAACGTTTCGTCTCGACCAACGTGGCCGTCCCATGGATCGTCCTTCGTGGACCGGATGAAGCCCAACACATCGCTCGCCGATTCGCTGCCGAGGACCTCCGGTTTGAACGGGGTGAAGATCGCCCGCTTCTCCGCGGCGATTTTCGTCACCGCGGCGGTGAAGGCGTCGCGAGGTTCGATGGCGTCGACTCCGGTCGTCTTCCGCGAGGCGTCGTTCACATCGAGATACGGGCCGATGGCGCGCTCCCGCCTCGGCGTGGCCGGGGTGAGGAAAAGAGTCGTCTTCTTCGTCGCGCCGTCAATGATCAACAACGGGCGCGGTTCGGTGACCCCGGTGACATAGAAGAACTGGTTGCTTTGCCGCAGCGGGGACTCGCCCCGACGCTCGGTCGTGCCCTGCAGGATGGCCACGCCATCGCCGATCTGCGCGATCAGGCGAGCGCGCCGCGCCGCGAACTCCTCGGCCGGGAAGGCATCGGTGAATCCCTGCTGCGCATGGGCGTGGGCGGACCCGAGGAGGAGAACGGCGGCCGAGTTCAGGAAGCCGCTCAATCGTGTGGTTGGTCGCATCCGGCAATATTAGCGGCCACCCGGACTTCCGCTTTCCAATCACCGGGAAGGCGGGTAAGGTCCCAAAGAGGCAGCCATGCGAGTTCCTCTCCTTCTCGACGATTTCCTGCGCCGACCCGCTCGCCTCTATCCGGACAAGATCGCGATCGTCGATGGGAGCCTGCGCATCACCTACCGCGAGTACGAGGCGCGGGTGAACCGACTCTCCAACGCCCTCCTCAAGATGGGGGTCAAGAAGGGAGACCGGGTCTGCATGCTGAGCCCCAACTCTCACTTCTTCCTTGAGAGCTTCTATGCGACCAGCCAGATCGGTGCGATCCTGGTGCCGCTCAACTATCGGCTGTCCTCAGAGGAACACGTCTACATCCTCAACCACTCGGGCGTGAAGGTGGCGCTCGTCGACCACGAGTACGCGGGGGTGGTGGACTCCATTCGGTCCCAGCTGCGCACCATCCGCCATTGGGTGGTCGCGTCTCCCGATCGAACCCCCCATGCAGGCTGGACCGACTGGGAAGCCATGATCGAAAAGGCCTCACCGGCGGCGCCCAAAGCGGTCAAGCGCGACGAGGACGATGTGGTCTCGATCAACTACACGTCGGGAACGACGGCGCGCCCCAAGGGCGTGATGCTCACCCATCGCAATTGCTACATGAACGCCTACAACCTCATTGCGCATCTTCGGGTGTCTCATGACGACGTGGAGCTTTGGACCCTGCCCATGTTTCACTGCAATGGCTGGGGCGGCGTCTACGCGCTCAGCGGGCTCGGCGGCACCCACGTCGTGCTTCGTGCCATCGACGCGCGTCAGATCTTTACCTTGATCCAGAATGAGGGCGTGACCTTCGCCTGCATGGCGCCCACCGTGCTTCGCGCCATCCTCGACTATCCGGATAAGACCGCGCATCAGATCCGCACCCGTCCGCGTTTCGTCCTGGCCGGCGCTCCGCCGCCCGCCGCTTTCATCGAACGACTGGAGAAGGATCTGGGCTGGGAGTTCCTGGAGATCTATGGCCTGACCGAGACGGCGCCGTTGCTCACGTCATCACAGGCCGACTTCGGGACGAAAAAGGACGACTTTGCGCGTCGCGCGCGGGCAGGAGTTGAAGGGCTCGGGGTCGAGATCGCGGTGCTGGACCCACGCGGCCGTCCGGTGCCGCAGGACGGCAAATCCATCGGCGAGGTCTGTGCGCGCTCGAATGTGGTCTTCAAGGGCTACTGGAAGCAGCCAACCGAGACCCGAAAGGCCATGAGGCGCGGCTTCTTTCGCACGGGAGACCTCGCGGTCTGGGACGCGGTCTCCAACATCCACATCGTCGATCGGCAGAAGGACGTCATCATCTCGGGCGGCGAGAACATCTCCTCGCCGGAGATCGAGGATGCGCTCTACAAGCACCACGCAGTGCTTGAATGCGCGGTGATCGGCGTGCCGCACGAGAAGTGGGGCGAAACCCCCAAAGCCATCGTGGTCGTACGCCCCGGCGCCTCCTTGACCAAAACAGAACTTTCGGAGTTCTGTCGCGCCCACCTCGCCCACTTCAAATGTCCGACGTCCATCGACTTCGTCAAGGCGTTGCCCCGCACGATGACCGGCAAGCTTCAGAAGTACCGGCTGCGAGCGAAGTACTGGAAGGGCCGTGAGCGAAAGGTTGCTGGTTAGTTTCGGGATCGCGATAAACTCCCAGCCGACGAATCGCAACAATCGTGACGTGCGCCCTTAGCTCATCTGGATAGAGCACTTGGCTTCGAACCAAGGGGTAGGGGGTTCGAATCCCTCAGGGCGCATTAAGAAGACCATGAAGATCTATACAAAGACTGGCGATCGCGGCGAGACCGGGCTGATCGACGGGTCGCGGGTTCCCAAGGATGATTCCCGGGTCGCGGCCTATGGCGATATCGACGAGTTGCAGGCCATGCTCGGGCTCATCAAGAGCGAACTCCCGCTTGACTCGCGGCTGGCCGCCCTTCTGAAGATGATCCAGCGGGATCTGTTCTCCCTCTCCGCGCGTCTGGCGGATCCCAAGGACAAGATCGCCGAGCGCAAGGACAAGGTCATCACCGGCGACTCGCGGATCGCGGCGCTGGAACGGGTCATCGACGAGTGTGAAGCGGATCTGCCTGCGCTTACCGCATTCATCCTCGCCGGAGGCGGACCGATCGGCGCGAAGCTTCATCTGGCGCGGACAATTTGCCGACGGGCCGAGCGGTCGGTGGTCTTCCTCGACCGGACGGTGGGCCTCGACCCCGTCATCGTCGCGTACTTGAATCGGCTCTCCGACCTTCTGTTCGTCCTCGCGCGACACGAGAATCACCGCGCCTCGCTGCCTGAGGACACCTGGTAACCGGCTTACGCCCGGGTCGCGGCTCGCCCTCCTCCGGGCGCCGAGGTGAACCGCGACCTCGATCCTCCGTCGTTCGACCGGTCGCGAGGCGAACAATTCTGCCGATCGCGGCATGGGCCGGGACGACGAACCGGAAGCGGCCAGATCGTCAGTTCGACATTCCGTCACTGCCGAAGTATTCGCGGTAGCCGCACACCCGGTCGCCGCGGAAATCGAACGCGATGGCCACCCGATTCCTGTAGGGCCGCGGGGCCACCCCCGGGAGAGCCATCGTGCCCTCGTCCTTGAACTCGAACATGACGGTATCGCCGGAGACGAGAACACGGTCGATTGACGTGATGTTGATTCCGCCGGGGAACACGGAAGTGACGTAGGGGAAGAACTCCAACGCCTTCGCTTTGCCTCGGTGCTCACCTTGCCACTTGCCCTGAGGGAAGTAGAACGTGAAGTCGTCAGTGAGCAAGTCGGTGAAGTCGCTCCACTGTCCCGTCTTGAGGCCTTGGCCGAATTTCTCGAAGGCGGCGCGACCCTTGGCTTCGGTGGGAGCGACGGAGGGGGCCGGGGAGGGGGTCATGATCGGAGTCCTGGGTGATTGAGTTTGCCCGGCGAAGCCTGGGCCGCCGATGGCCAAGCCTACCCTTGTACACTCCCTTACTTCCCTCATCAACGGAGATCAAGAACATGCGTGCGATTGTTGCCGATGTCCCGGGCGGACCAGAAGTCCTGACCTTGAGAGACATTCCCGTGGTCGAGCCCGGACCGGGTCAGGCGCGCGTTCGGGTGGCTTATTCCGACCTCAACCCTCTCGATACGCACGCGCGCGCTCAGCGCGTGGCCTGGAATGCGCCCACTTTTCCCTTCACTCCTGGCTACGAGTACAGCGGCATCGTCGACAAGGTCGGCGACGGTGTCGACGCTTCTCTTTTGGGGAAGCGCGTGGCTTCGGTGGGAGAGTGGGGCGGCAATGCGGAATACGCCCTCGCCACCGCGGCCCGGCTTTCCGAGATCCCGGAAGGCTTCGACTGGCAGACCGGAACGGTGTTTCAAACCGGGACGTACTCAGCCTGGCACCTTGTCCACACGGTAGGGAAGGTGAAGGCGGGGATGTCGGTGCTCTTCCACTCGGGTTCGGGATCGGTAGCGATCATGGGTTCGCAGATCGCCCGTGAGGCCGGAGCGACGGTGTTCGCGACCTGCGGTTCACCGTCGAAGGTTGACTTCGCCAGGGGCTTCGGCGCTCATCACGTTCTGAACTATCGCGAGGGCGACTGGGTGGCCGAAGTGAAACGCCTGACCGATGGCCGCGGCGTCGATCTCATCATCGATGGCGTGGCCGGCCCGGAGGCGGTGAAGAACTACGACGCGGTGGCGGCCCTGGGCGAGGTCATCTACATCGGAGCGCTCGGCGGCTTCCCGCCGCCGGTCGATATCTCTCGTCAGCTTTACGCCAAGACCATCGCGGTCCGCGGTTTCGTGGTCTATGTGGCCATGGCCGCCACCAAGGGCGCGGAAAAGCGCGCCATCCACGAGGCTTTGCGAACGGGCCGCTGGAAGACCGGCATTACCGGCGTTTACGATCTCGCCGAGGTGCCGACGCTCCACAAGAGATTCGAGAATCGCGAACTCTACGGAAAATCGCTGATTCGGGTCGGCGGCGATATCGTCCCTTAGGTGGGGGGCCGCAATGTACTTCGTTCGCCTGCTCTGCCCCCCACGCCCCCGTTCGCTCCGGCGGGAGTAAATCCCGCCTGCGCTTGGTGCGGGGCAGGAATGCACTTCGTTCGCCTGCTCTGCCCCCCACGCCCCCGTTCGCTCCGGCGGGAGTAAATCCCGCCTACGCTTGGTGCGGGGCAGGAATGCACTTCGTTCGCCTGCTTTGCCCCCCACGCCCCCGGTCGCTCCGGCGGGAGTAAA
>JANLSZ010000381.1:0-14474 GCA_031362685.1 Vicinamibacteria bacterium
CTTGGCTGCGCTTGGGGGTTCGATCCTTCTCTTGCCTCACACCTGAAGAGACGAGGCTCGGCCCGAAACGGTTCCCTTCACCCGGACGAGAGGCCGGCCATGAAGCGACCGCCCGGTCGATCCTCGCGCCCGGCGCGCTGGCCTACCTGTGCCGGCGAGGCTGGATGTAGATTCTTGCTCTCGTTCGCCTGAACCTCATCGATTCGAGCCCTTTCACCGAGCAAGGAAATGGAGACAGGATGAAGACCGCCCGGGTTGTATGCGCGCATGACTGTCCCGACATGTGCTCCTTGCTGGCCCATGTCGACAACGGCCGCGTCGTCCGGATCGAGGGTGATCCTCGCCAGCCGTTCACCGCGGGTTTCGCCTGCGGCAAGGTCAATCGCGACGCCGAACTGGTCCATTCGCCCGAAAGGCTTACCACTCCGTTGCGCCGCACCGGACCGAAAGGGGCGGGGCAGTTCGCTCCGATCACGTGGGACCAGGCGCTCCATGAGATCACCTCCCGCTGGAACACGGTGATTGCCGAATCCGGGCCCCTGGCCATACTCGGCTACGCCTACAGCGCGCATCAGGGCCTGATGAATCGAGGCCTGATCACCGGGTTGTTCCACGCTCTGGGCGCCAGTCGGCTGTCGGCGGGCACGGTCTGCGATTCGTGCAGCGAAGCGGCGTGGGATTCGACGGTCGGCCCGATCGGTGGCGCCGACCCCGAATCTGTCTCCGAGGCCGATCTCGTGGTGGCCTGGGGATCCGACCTGCACGCCACCAATGTCCATCTGTGGGCAAAGATCGAGAAGGTCCGCAAGCAGGGCGTGAAGGTCGTCGTGATCGACCCGCGCCGCACCCGCACCGCACGCAGTGCGGACTGGCATCTGCCCATCCGCATCGGCACCGACTCGGCCCTGGCCCTGGGCGTAATGCATATCCTGGTGCGCGACGGCAAGGCCGACCGCGCCTATCTCGCGGAGCACACCCTTGGGTTCGACCGGGTCGAACGCGAGGTGCTACCTCACTTCACCCCCGACCGGGTCGCCACGATCACCGGCATCCCCGCTCCCGACGTCGAATGTTTCGCGGGCATGTACGCAGCGGCGAAGAGATCCTTCATCCGCATTGGCTACGGCATGAGTCGTTCCACCTATGGCGGGCAGAACCTTCGCACCGTGGCCCTGCTGCCCGGGGTGACCGGCGCGTACGGACGCTACGGCGGCGGGGCCATGCTGGCGACCGCGGCCTCGTTCGATCTGAACTACGACGCCCTGCGCAAGCCTTCGGGACCGGCCGCGGCCCGCGCCATCAATCATCTGAGGCTGGGCGAGGCTCTTCTGGAGTTGAACGATCCGCCCATCCGCGCCCTGTTCATCGCCGCCAACAACCCCGCCGTCACGAACCCAGACACCGCGAAGATTCGCAGAGGCCTGATGCGCGAGGACCTGTTCACCGTGGTCCACGACCCGTTCCTGTCCGTGACCGCCCGCTACGCCGACATTGTCCTGCCCGCGACCACCTATCTGGAGACCGAGGATTTCTTCCGCTCGTACGGCAGTTACTACATGCAATACAGTCCCCGCGCCATAGCACCCCAGGCCGAGGCCTGGTCGAACGTTCGGCTCGGTCAGGCCCTGGCCCGAGATATGGGATTGAGCGACCCGGTGTTCCGCATGGGGCCGCGCGAGCTCTTGAAGGAGTTGTTTCACGGCGCGAAAGGCCGCTTAGCGGAGGTCGATCCGGTTGCTTTGACGACGGCCGGACCGGTATCGATCGCCGGGCGGACCGGGCAATCGTTCCGAACTCCATCCGGCAAGCTGGAGTTCTACTCCCAGACCCTGGCCGACCAAGGTCTGCCTCCCTTACCCGGCTGGCAGCCCGAGCCCACAGAAACCGCCCAGGGCGCGACTTACCCGCTGCGCCTGCTTACTGCGCCAGGTTACTTCCAGGGCCACACCGCGTTCTCGGGCGTCGCGTTTCTGCGCAAGCAGGAAGGCGCGCCCTTTGCGGTCTTGAATCCGAAGGACGCGCAAGTTCGCGGCCTGATCGAAGGCCAGCGCGTTCGCCTGGTCAACGCCCAGGGCGAAATCGGGCTGGTCGTGCACGTGCGCGACGAAGTGCAGCCCGGCGTGGTTCTGGTCCCCGGACAGAGGCCCGACAACGAAGCCGTATCCGGCACGATAAACATGCTGTGCGCCGATACCTACACCGACATGGGAGACGGTGCGACGTATCAAAGCACCTGGCTGGACGTGCGGCCCTGGTAGCAGGGGTGCCTCCGAGTGGAGATAGTTGAAACGCAGCATCAGCCGTGAGTGGTCACCGGAGGCACAACATGCAGTTCAATCTCGAGTCGGCGCTGCAGATTCTCCGGCGCACGCCATCCACGTTGACAAGTCTCCTTCAAGACCTGCCGGAGGCTTGGGTGCGCGCGGATGAAGGGCCGGGCACCTGGAGCGCCTTCGACGTTCTCGGCCACCTTATTCACGGTGAGCGGACGGATTGGGTTCCGCGCGCCCGCACCATCCTCGATCACGGCTCAAGCAAGCCCTTCGAGCCATTTGACCGCTTTGCCCAGCTCCAGGCCGGCAAGGGAGAATCATCGAACCAGCTCCTCGACGAGTTCTCGGCCCTGCGGGCGCAGAACCTGATCACAATCGAGGGGTTCCGACTTGGGCCAGACCAACTGCGACTTGAAGGCGCACACCCGGAGCTCGGCGTGATCACGCTCAGTCAGCTGTTGAGCACGTGGGTAGCCCACGATCTCGACCACCTCGCTCAGATAGCGCGGGTGATGGCGAAGGGTTACACCGAAGAGGTTGGCCCGTGGCGGGCGTACCTTCGAGTACTTTCATAGACACGGAGACGCGGCAGGAGGCCGATCGGGGTTGTTCACCAGGGAATCGGTTGCCGGAAGGGGAGGACCGAGCACCCCGCTGTGCTTTCGGACTAGAATCTCCGCAACTGGAGGAACGCGCTATGAAACAGAAGTTCACAGGGTCACGCAGAGGGTTTGTAGGTGGGCTGGCGGCCGTGTTTGGTGCGGGCTTCGCGCCCCGGACGCTTTGGGCGCAGGTTCGTCAAGTGGGAGCCGTGGTCATGAATCGCCGCGCCCCCACGGTCGAGGAATACGACGTCCTGGCGAAGATATCGAGCAACGAGAATCCCTATGGCCCGCCCGAGTCCGTCATGAAGGCCATGAACGGCGCGTGGAAGTACGCCAATCGCTACGGCTACCCGGACGGCGACCTCCTGCAGGCCATTGCCGACCATCATGGGGTCAAGACCGAGAACGTGCTCCTGGGCGCAGGCTCGGGTGAAATTCTCGACGTCGTCGGCACTACGTTCCTCCAGGACCACAAGAAAGTCGTCGGCGTCGAGCCCTCCTATGCGTCGGTCTACCAGCATGCGACCAACATCAAGGCGGAGGCCTACACGTTGCCGCTGCTGCCCGACTATCGTCAGGACATCCCCGGGCTCATCAAGGCCACGAAGAACAACTACCGGGACGTGGGGTTCGTGTACCTGTGCAACCCGAACAACCCGACCGGCGCCATCGTCACCAAGCAGGAGATCAAGCAGCTCCTCGACGGGATTCCGCAGGACGTGCCCGTCCTCATCGACGAGGCGTACCATCATTTCGTCGAAGACCCCAACTACGGGACCTCTGTGCCCTACGTCCTCGAGGGTCGGCAGGTGATCGTCACGCGCACGTTCTCGAAGATCGCGGGCCTCGCCGCCATGCGCCTGGGCTACGCGGTTGCGCCTAAGGAACTCATTGCCCGGATGCGGCCCTACACGGTGGGCAGCATCAACGCCCTGGTGAAATGGGGCGGGGTCGCGGCGATCAGAGACACGGCATCGCAGGCTCAGGTGAAGGCGGTCACCCTGCAGTTACGCAAGAAGACGACGGCGGAGATCGAAGGTTTGGGATACAGCGTGATCCCGTCCGAGACCAACTTCTTCATGGTTCATATCAAACGGCCGGTGGTTCCGGTGATCGAAGAGTTCCGTAAGCGCGGCATCGCGGTCGGCCGGCCCTTCCCGCCGATGCTCGAACACCTGCGCGTCTCCGTCGGCTCGCCGGAAGAAATGAACCGCTTCATGGGGGCGTTCAAAGAGATCTTTCCGGCGGGTCGTTCGACCCCCAGCGCTGGCGTGTAGCACGCAACGCGTTCGTCGCGACGACGATGCCAGTCGCGGCAGATGGACGGTTGCCTCGCGACGCAGACCCATCAATCAACGTTCTGCGCCGTCCAGTTCCGGGACGACTCGTCCCAATCCCGAACGGAGACTGGCCCTAAGACTCTCCGAAAGCGACTCTTGGCCTTGGCACGGGACGTGTTAAGGCCTATTCAGATGAACCGCCTGCTCCTCGCTCTCGCCACCGCGGTAAAGGCCCTCAAGGCCAGTCCGACGCTGTCGATTCTCGCCATCGGCACGCTGGCTACAGGGATCGGCGCCACCACCACCATCTTCTCGATGGCGGACCAGATCCTGCTCCGCCCGATCGATTTCGGCCGGCACACCGGGCGGGTGGCCTCGGTGAACGCGATCAACCCCGACAAGCCTCTCGACCTCGGGGAGCAGAACCTTTCCTGGCCCGAATTGCGGGAAGTCCGCACCGCCCGGTCGTTCGATCGGGTAGAGGGCTTCGTGTTCCGCAATTTCAACATCGACTCCACCATGGACGGCGGCGGCTACCGGGTGCGCGGCGGCTCCGTCACCAGCGGCCTCTTCCGCGCTCTCGACGAGAAGCCCGTTCTCGGCCGGGACTTCAATGAAGCGGATGCGGCGGACTTCGGCTTCGAAACCTCGCTGATCCTCTCGCACGAGCTGTGGCAGACGCGATTCGGAGGCGATCCTCGGATCATCGGCCAGCCGGTTGGCCTGAACGGACGGCAGCTCACCGTGGTGGGCGTGATGCGTCCCGGCTTCTCGTTCCCGTTCCGAGAGCAGATCTGGCTCCCCTACGCGCCCAATCCGAACCGACTTCCCACCGACCGGTTTCTCATGGCCGTCGGCCAGCTGCGTCCCGACGCGAGCCTCGCCGCCGCGGGGTCCGAACTGCGCGGCGTGACCGAGCGGCTCCGGGCCACGTATCCCGACGCCATGAAGGACATTTCGATCCGCGCCTTCGACTTCAAGGATCTGCTGCTCGGCGGCGCGGCTCGGGCCTGGGCCTCCATTCTGATGCTGGGAGCTGGCCTCCTTCTGATCGTGGCCTGCGCGAATCTCGCGAGCGCCCTCGTGGCTCGGTCCCTGGACCGGCGGAAGGAGTTCGCAATTCGCTCGGCGATGGGGGCCTCACGACGCGATCTCATGTTCGATGTGAGCGCCGAGGCCCTGGTCATCGCTCTGATCGGCGGAGTCCTTGGCTACGCGATCTCGCGGGTCGCTCTTCCCGCCCTGGTCAGCACGTTCACCACGCCCCTGCCCTACTGGCTGATCCTCACTTCCGACGGCCGGGCGTTCGCAGTATCCCTACTCCTCGGAGCATGCACCGCGCTGACCCTTGGATTGCTCACCACCCGGCGCGCCTCCGCCATCGACCTCACCCGTGACCTGAAGGATGGCGGCCGGGCGGGTTCGCCCAGTATCGAGGCCCGGCGCACCCAGGACATCCTCGTCGCCTCCCAGGTCGCGGTTTCGGTCACGCTGTTCGTCCTCGCGAGCCTGCTGGTCAAGAGCGGCGACCGCCTCCTGACCGCGGATTCCGGGATGCGCGAGGAGGGCCTGCTGACTTTCCGCGTGTACATCAGTGGCGATGCCTACGACGCGCTCCCTGCCCGGGCCGCCGCGGTGGACCGCCTGGTCGCCGCCCTCCAGTCCCGGCCGGAAGTCACCGAGGCCGCGGTCATGAGCGCCATGCCGGTGGACGACTCGGGCGACGATGTTCGCGTGGGGCTCGGGTCCGAGGCCTCGAGCAAGGAGATGGCTCCGGCGACGCTCGTTCGCGCCAGCCCGGGCGCCTTCGAAACCCTCGGGCGCGGTTTCCTCGCGGGCGGTGGGTTCGAGAGGGGCGATCCGGGATTGAGCGTCTCCGCCGCGGCGAAGGCCGTCCTCGGTCTCCGGCTCGCCACCCGGCTCTTCGGAGGCGCGCAACCGGCGCTCGGACGAAATCTCACCATCCAGTCCGAGGATGCGACTCCGCGTCGCTACCCGGTGCGGGTGGTCGGGATCGTGCCCGATGTCCAGTGGGAGGAATTCGGCGAGACCACCGACTATTCCGCGAACGCGGTCTACGTGCCTCAGGGCCTCGACGTCGGCCGCAACATCGCGGTGCTGGTCCGCGCGCGATCCGCGGCGGGCGCTGCCTCGATGGCTCCCGCGACGCCCCGGCTGGTGTCCCAGGCCATCCCGGGCGCTTCGGCCTACGGCGTCCAGACCATGACCGAGCTGCGCGTTTTCACGAGTCGGTATCAGCGAAGCTTCGGCCGGATGATGAGCGCCTTTGGCGCAGGGGCCCTCGTCGCGGCGGCGACCGGCCTGTATGGCCTGCTCGGCTACTTCGTAGCCACGCGCCGGCGTGAGATCGGAGTGCGGCTCGCCCTGGGCGCGTCGCCGCAGGGAATCGCGCGCCTGGTGGTGGCGCGTGCGGCGCGGCTCGCCGGAGCGGGTACGGTGGCGGGAGTCGTGACCGCTCTCCTGCTCGCGCGTCTGGCCTCCAGCCTCCTGTTCGGAGTCAGCGCGATCGACGCGAGCGCTCCTCTCGCCGGCGCCTTCGCGCTCGTGGTCCTCGTGGTCGCGGCGAGCGTTGTTCCCGCGGCCCGGGCCGCGCGCGTCGATCCCGTCGACGCCCTGCGCGCCGAGTAGTACCAACAAACAAACGAACAGAGAAAGTGTGACCCCATGAACGACATTCGCTACTCGTTGCGCTCGCTCTGGAAATCGAAAGCGTTCACCGCCATCGCCATACTCACTCTCGCCTTGTGCATCGGGGCTAACAGCGCGATCTTCTCGGTCGTGAATGCGGTTCTGCTCAAGCCCTATCCCTGGCCCGACTCCGAGCGACTGGTCTTCGCCTACAACACCTACCCGCTGATGGGCCTGCCCAACGCAGGGACATCCATTCCTGACTTTCTCGACCGCAAAGCCGGAGTCGCCGGTTTCGCGGACGCGGCGATGTACAACAATCAGAATTTCAATCTGGCCAGCGACGGCGAGCCCGAGCGTATCGTCGGCCTGCGCGCCACCCCTTCGCTGTTCACGACCCTTCAGGCCCAGGCTGTCCTCGGCCGCGTCTTCAACCAAGCCGACGCCGAGCCCGCCACCGACAAAGTGGTCGTGCTCTCCCATGACCTGTGGAAGAACCGATTCGGCGCGAACCCGGGCCTCATCGGTCAAACCATTCGCCTCAACACCATCCCGTACATGGTAGTCGGCGTGATGCCCGAGTCCTTCTACTTCCCCACCCCCCGGGTTCAGATGTGGGTGCCCTTCGCTTTTACGGCGGAGCAGAAGAGCGACAACGAGCGCGGAAATGAATACTCCTCCATGATCGCCCGACTCAAGCCGGGGGCCACCTTCGAGGCGGTGCAGCGCGATCTCGACACCATCCAGAGCCGCAACGCCGAACGAATCCTCGAATCCCGTGAGTTCTGGAAGACCAGCGGTTTCGGCGGGCGGATCAACGGCTTTCTCGACCAGAACGTCTCGAACATCCGCAGCATGCTCTGGCTGGTGCAGGCCGGAGTCGCCGCCGCTCTCCTCATCGGCTGCGCCAACATCGCGAGTCTCCTGCTCTCGCGCGCGGTGGCGCGGGAACGCGAACTCGCGATACGGTCGGCCATGGGCGCCGGACGCGGACAGCTCATGCGCCTCCTGCTGACCGAGAGCATCCTTCTTTTTTTTGGCGGCGGAATACTGGGCGTCTTCGTGGCGGGGTGGGGCGTCACTGCTCTCGGCACCCTTGGACTCGCCACCATGCCTCGCGGTTTCAGCGTTCAACTCGATTTGACCGTGGTGGCCTTCACCCTGAGCTGCGCCATCGTGACCGGCATGGTTTTTGGCGCTCTTCCCGCCTGGAGCGCCGCCCGAGGCGAGGCTGCCACCACGTTGAAGGAAGCCGGAGGGCGCGGGACTTCGGGAGGGTGCGAACCCAGATCCTTCGCTCCGGCCTGGTGGTCACCGAGATCGCGCTTGCCGTGATGCTGCTGTCCACCGCAGGGCTTCTGGTGCGCAGTTTCGAAGCCCTGCAACGCGAGAGCCCCGGGTTCACCCCCGAGGGTGTGGTCACGGTTCAACTCTCGCTGCCCATGGCGAAGTACGACGTCCCCGAGAAACTAATCACATTTGTCGACGCCGCACTCGCACAGGTGCGCGCGCTGCCCGGCGTCCGCTCGGCCGGAGTGACCGATGTTCTGCCCTTCACCGGAAACAACCGCTCGGGCTCGTATTCCAGTCCGGACATCGTGGTACCGGCAGGCGCGCCCGCGCCGCACGGTCAGCAGCGCGTGGTGGATCCGGGCTACTTCAGGACCCTCGGCCTGACTTTGATCAAGGGCCGGCTCTTCACCGAAGCTGATGTAATGACCACCCAACGCGTGGTCGTGGTCGACCGACTCCTGGCCGAGAAGTACTGGAAGGGTGAGGATCCTCTCGGCAAGCGCATCACCCGCGGAGGGCCGGACAAACCGTGGACCATCATCGGGGTGGTGGCCCCCATCAAAGTCCAGAGCCTCGAAGAGAACGTCACGAAAGAGACTCTCTACTACCCGTACTCCCAGACCCCGGGCACCAACCTGATCATCGCGGTCAAGGCCGATGGCGATCCTTTGAGCCTCGCCCCCTCGGTCCGGGCCGCGGTCCGCTCCGCCGATCCCAATCAGCCGATCTACGACGTCAAGACCATGCAACAGAGGATGGACGATGTGGCCCTCACCCGACGCGCTCCCATGATTCTGTTATCGATCTTCAGCGCGGTGGCGGTCCTCCTCGCCGTCCTCGGGGTCTACGGAGTGCTCACTTTCGCGGTGTCGCAGCGTACTTCCGAGTTCGGGGTCCGCATCGCCCTGGGAGCGAGCGAGCGGAACATTGCCGAGCTGGTGCTTCGCCAGGGCGCGGGACTGGTGGCGGTGGGCGTAGCTGCCGGGCTCGCCCTGTACCTCTCCTTCTCGCAGGTCATCGGGAAGCTGCTGTACGGAATCGCCCCGACCGATCCGCTCTCGCTCACCGTCGCGCCGGCCCTGATCGTCCTCGCCGCCGTCGCCGCCTGCATCGCGCCGGTGCGGCGCGCCACCGGCGTCAGCCCCTTGGAGGCCCTCCGCGTCGAGTAGTCGTCGGGAGAGAACCGGGGGCGCTTTGAGAGGCTTGATCGGGACTTGCCCCCATGGTCATGACCTGACACACCCCGGGTTCCGGGATCTTGACCTGCACACCGGCATGACTTCCCGGCTATTCCGGCGTGACTCACGCCGCCCGCGCCCTACATTCCCGAAAACTGGGGATGGTTCAGGATCAGGCTCTCGAACGCCTCATAGTCCGACTCTTCGGTGTCGCTTGGGTAGCGCGCCTGCGAACGCTTCCAGCGCGACAGCCACACCGCGCCCAGGATGTCGTGACGCGCCGCCGTCCCGCGGGTCAGGGCCTCGGGAGTGAAGGCGATGGTGCTCTCCGCCTTCGCGTCGGTGGCCCGGCCCCGGGCCAGGTGGAACCCGGCGCCGAGCATCGCTACTCGGGCCGCCGTGGAGGCGGTGTAGGTGAACAACTCCACGTCGCGGCCCGCGCAGGCCGCGAACAAGCGCCGGAAGGAAGCCAAAGTCCACGCGTCGGGGTGGGTCCGAGTGGAGAACAGATCGAAGAAGATCAGGTCGGGCGGAAGCGGGGCGCACGCCATCGACTCCTGAAAGTCGCCTTCCACCAGATGCCAGTGAAGTCCCGGGTACTTCTTCGAGTGCCATTCTCCCCTTTCGAGCAGGCCGCCCGGGCCCCCATGACGCAGATAGGTGAAGTGCTTCAGGTTCAGGCAGGCCAGCCTCAGCGAGTCGAGGTCGTTCTCGAAGCTGATCATGCGCAGGGGACGAACCGGTCCCTGATGCGCCTCTTCCTGATAGCAGTGAATGGCCGCGATGGCATTGGCGGCCGCGCCCAGGCCCACGTCCCAGATGACCAGAGGCTCTGCTTCCTCCGCGGGCATGTTCCAGGCGAGCCGAACGCGTTCCCGAACCTGCGACTGCTCCGCGTAGATCGAGCGGGCTTCGTCCATCGGCGAGGTGTGGGCGTGCATGGTTTCGCCCGACTTGTGCCGGATGCTGCCAAAGCCCTCGGGGGCCACCCGCACCTCGTACTCGCCGCGGCTGGACGGCGGGGCCGGACGCACCCGGACCTTGGCGATGCCGTTGTCGAGGTCGTGTTCGTCGAGGAACTGACGCCGCTCCGCGTACAGAGCCATGAAGGTGTCGGCCTGGATGCTCGCGCGGATGTCGCGCATGAGCTGGTGATAGAAGTGGATGTTGTGCTGGCCGAGCAGATGCCAGCCCAGGGGCTCGCTGGACTTGGTCAGATGATGGAGATACGCGCGCGAGTAACGGGCGCAGGTCGGGCACGCGCACTTCGGGTCGAGGGGAATGTCCGCGAACTTGTGCACACCGCGGCGGAGCTGCACATACCCTCGCGACGTGAAGACGCCTCCCCGCTGGGCCAGCTGGGTGGGAATGATGCAATCGAACATGTCGACGCCGCGATGGACCGACTCCAGCAGATCGAGCGGGGTGCCCACACCCATGAGGTAGCGGGGCTTGTCCTTCGGCATCAAGGCCGCGGTGAGCTCGCACATGTCGTGCCGCTCGTCTTTCGACTCACCCACGGCCAGGCCGCCGATGGCCAGGCCGTCGAATGGCATATTGGAGAGATGCTCGACGCTCCGCCGCCTCAGGTCCGGGAACAGCGCACCCTGCACGATGCCGAACATCGATTGCGGCGAGTCTCCGCGCGCGGTAAGGCTGCGGTCCGCCCAGCGGTGAGTCAGCGAGAGAGCCGCTTCCACCGTCGCCCGATCCGCGGTTGACGGCACGCACTGATCGAGGACCATCATGATGTCGCTGCCGATGGCCATCTGGGTCTCGATGCTCACCTGCGGCGAGAGCAGGATCGACTTGCCATCGATGTAGCTCTGGAAAACCGCGCCTTCTTCGGTGATGGAGCGCGAGTGAGGCAGCGAGAAGATCTGATAGCCACCTGAATCGGTGAGCACGGAACGGTCCCAGGTCATGAAGCGGTGGATGCCGCCGATGCTCTTGAATACCTCCACGCCGGGACGGAGGAGAAGGTGGTAGGTGTTGGCAAGGAGGATCTGCGACCCGGAAGCCGCGAGCGCTTCGGGCGGCTGCGCTTTCACCGAAGCCTGCGTGCCTACGGGCATGAACAGAGGTGTGAGCACCTCGTTGTGGAGGGTTCGGAAGGTGGCCGCGCGAGCCCGGGAGCCGGTGGCTTCGGCATCGATCCGAAAGTTCAGTCGCGAAGAAGTCATCGAACCGGCAAGCATAGCGGGGCGAGGCTCCATATCCGCTACGGTGTCGGCGGCCACCCGGTCCGTTTCCGGCGATTGCCAGACTCGGCCTGCCCTGTCACAATCATTCTTTTGGTGTCGTGTGCCTCCCTTCAGCCCCGACTTCCTCCCGAACCTGACCCGTCTGTTTTTCATCGCGTTGTTGCTCGCGGTGTGCATCGTGGTGGCCGCCCGGTTCCGCCGGTTCTGGGGCATCACACCGATCGCCGTCCTGGTCGGACTGTTTCAGGTGCTTCAGACCGCCCTGGCTATCGGACTGCGCATCAGCGTCTTTCCGGGGGTCGGCATCAGTCCGGGCTCGGTCGCCATCTTCCCCGCGACCTTGTTCGCGATTCTGCTGGTTTACGTGCTCGAAGACGAGTTGGAGGCGCGCCGGCTGATCTACGGGGTGATCCTCACGAACATCGCTCTCGCCCTGCTGATTTTCATCGGACAGCCTCTCTTCGACTCTGCGGGTGCGACCAACCGCCTCGGCCTCGACGGGGCGGCGGCGGCCAATCTTTCGCGTATCGTGATCGTTGGCGCCGCTCTGTTCGCCATCGACGCCTTCATCCTGATCCGGACCTTCGAATGGTTCGGCGAACGAGTCAGCCGAAACCTGCTGGCCCGGGCGCAGTTTGCGTTGGGGCTGTGTGTCGCATTCGACGCCTTCGCCTTCTCGTTCGCGGCCTTTGGAACGAGTCCCCGATTCGGATCCATTCTCGTCATCGACCTTGTCGGCAAGGTGATCGCGGCCTCCTTCTATTCCCTGGCCTTCGTCTTCCTACTGCCCTGGTCTCGGGTGTCCGGGGAATCCGGGTCGATAGCGCGAGTGGCCCTAACCACCGGGCCCGTCACCTATAAGGACCGCTTCCAGGATCTGGAGAAGGTGGCGGTGCGCGACTCCCTCACCGGCGTCTTCAATCGCGCGTACTTTGACCACGAACTGCCAGCCCAGACCCATCGAGCCCTGCTGAGAGAGGAGAGCCTGCTCCTTCTCGTTATCGACCTGGATTCCTTCAAACAGGTGAACGACACGCACGGCCACCCGACCGGCGATCGGGTTCTCGCCTTGTTTGGCGAGGCCCTCCGCGCAGCCGCCCGCCAGAACGACACCGTATGCCGGTATGGCGGCGAGGAGTTCGTGATCCTGATCGCGAGCGGCTCGTCCTCCATCGTCTCCCGCATGTTCGACCGCACCACTGAGGAGGTGGCTCGACTCTGGGTTTCGGCCACCCCTCCTTTTCCATTCGCGGCGCCCAGGTTCTCGGTTGGCGGCGCTTCCGTTCCTTCGGACGCGCGAACCGGCGAACAGCTTCTCGCGATCGCGGACCAGCGCCTCTACGAGTCGAAGCGGGCGGGCGGCAACAAGCTCACCATCGGCTGAGCGGCGATTCGACGATGGGCCCCCGCACCAATTCCTTGACTACGGCGTAACCCACTTGTCCAGGCGGGAGGCGTACAGGTTGGCCAGATAGAGGGTCTTCTCATCCGGGCAGGCGAGCTGGTGGATGGAGTCGATGGTCCCGGGCATCCGGCCCTGGCGCCCGAACATGCCGAGCACCTTGCCGCTGAGGTCCATCTTGTAGACCCGGCCCACGCTGCCCACGAACAGGGTCTGGCTGGGTCCATTGGTAAGGCAAAGAGACCAGGGCGCGGTGGGCAGATTCCAGACCGACTTCAGGGTACCTTCGGCGTCGAAGGTCTGGATGCGGCTGTTGCCCCGGTCCGCGACATAAACGACGTCGTTGTTGTCCACCACGAGGCCGTGCGGGGTGTTGAAGTTCCCCGGCTGAGCGCCACGCTCGCCCCAGGACTTGATGAAGACGCCGTCCTTGCTGTACTTGGCGACACGAGAGTTGCCGTAGCCATCGGCCACGAAACTGGCGCCGTCCTTGCTCCAGCCAATGTCCGTCTCCTGATACAGGGCAGCCTTGTTGGGCACGCCGCGCTCGTACACGTGGGTCAGCCAGGTCCAGGGCTCCGGGTTGGTGCCGAGGGTGCCGATGGTGCGCCCTTCGGAATCGAAGCGGAAGATGATGTTGTCGGCGGCGTCCACGTACCAGAGATTGCCCTGCGGGTCGTAGCGCACGGCATGCGCGCCCTTGAACATGTCGGAGCCCTCGCCCCAGGAGCGCACGAACGTCCCGTCCGATTTGAACTCCAGAACGGGGTGATGGCCGCGAACAAGCGCCGTGATACCCCCGTTCGGGGCGACGGCGATGCCGCTCACCCGGCCGATGATGGAGTTGGCCGGATAGTGGAAGAAATTCTCCACCAGACGGAATGGCAATTGCGGTATCGGCGCTGCGACCGGAGCAGCGTCCTGCGCACTTATGGCCGCGATGGCGCACAGCGAAACCGCCGTAGCGCACACCGCCGATATCACGAGGGATTTCTTCACTGAAGCCTCCACAGGAGTTTGTTGTTGGCCGATCTTGGGCCCAGGTTTCCTCAATTCCTACAACCCTGGAGACGTCTCACCTGTCGTTCCCCCGGCCGCGACCAAGAGCCCCTCCTCACGACGCCACCGCCATTGCGGCCCCCGGGGCCACCCAGCGTAGATTCGCCTCACCCAGTGACCGACACCCGCTCCCTCCGCCCCTGGATCCGCCTCACTTTCCTCGGCTGGCTCCTCGGCATCGTCCTGGTCATGGCTATTGCGCTGGTCAGCGAGATGGTCGGAATTCGCGCCTCCCAGGTCCCGGTGGGACTGGGAATGGGCCTCGGCGTCGGCCTCGCGCAAGAACGCGCGCTGCGTCCGCTCCTGGGCGACACGTCGGCGTGGCCATGGGCATCCGCCCTGGGCCTCGTGCTCCCCTTTTTCATCGTCGACCTCTCCCGTCTCCTCGGGATGCCCATACCGTACTCGCTGCACGTCGGCCTCGCGATCGCCGGAGTCACCGCCGGGGCCAGCCAGGCCTATGTGCTGAGGCCCCATCCGGTCAGCGCTCCCCTTTGGATCCTGACCAGTGCCCTGGGTTGGACGGCCGGG
>JANLSZ010000192.1:0-1684 GCA_031362685.1 Vicinamibacteria bacterium
TCGCTCACTGGAACTTCATCCTTGGTCAGGGCTTTCGAAAAGGCAGTGTCGGCGAGATCGTGGGAAGCGCTTCATCGGGCCGAACCGCTCTGGCCCTCGCCCTCGCCGCTCATGTTTCGCGCGAAGACCTGGTGGCCTGGATCGATCCTCTCGATCGGTTTTCGCCGCAGGCCGCGTTTCATGCCGGCGTCGAGTTTCGAAACTTTGTCTGGCTTCGTGGGAAGTCGGGGAAAGAACGCCTTCTGGCCGATGCCATCGGCGCGGCTCATGCCCTCGCCGCCGCTTCGCTCTTCGATGTCGTGGTCCTGGATTTCGCCGACTTGCCGGAGCGTCTTTTGAAAGCGCTTCCGACCGCGTGGAATGTCCGGCTGCTGCGCGCGTTCGAGTCCACGGAAACCGCGTGTGTTGTGCTTACGCGTTCCCATTGGGGCGCCAGTCCGCGCGGTCTTTCGATTCGCCTGCGTGCGGACAAACGGCTGTTCGTGCAGACCGGCCGCGGACGTCTCTTGAAACACGTGAGCCTGGCCGCGACCCAGAGCTGGCCGTTCCTCAAAACCTCGAAAATTGATCTTGAGGTGGGGGGCCGCAATGGATAACAGCCACCCGTGCTCAGCCCCCCACACCCCCGCTCGCTCCGGCGGGAGTAAATCCCGCCTTCGCTTGGCTTCGCGCTTTTCGTGATGAGTTTCGAAACCTCGCGGCTTTTCGGTTGTGTGGTCGCTCCCGCGGAGCAGTTCTCATCTCAGTTGATAAAGCTCTCTCAGGACTTCACCCCGAGATATGAAGTGGAGAAGGGGTCCCTCGCCTTGCTCGACCTCTCGGGCCTTTCTCATCTCTTTCAGACTCCTCACGATCTCGGGGCATCGATCAAGGCCTCGGCGGTGGGTTACGGCATCGACTCGCCACGCATCGCCCTGGCCACACGCCTTCAGGCCGCCCGCCGTCTCGCCCTGTTCCGTCCCGGCCTCTCCATCGCCCTCGATGAGAAAACCGAGGTGGAGCTCCTCGGCGCGCTGCCCCTGGAGAGCCTCGATCTCGACGATCGCACTCTTGCCCGTCTGCGCAACTGGGGTCTTCACAACTCCCGCGATCTCGCCCGGCTTCCCGCGAGCGACCTCCGGGCGCGCGGGGGAGTCACGCTCGTTCGCGCTCACGAGTCATCGTCAGGACGCGACGAGCGCCTGCTCGTGCCGGTGGAAGAGAAGCCCGATGACGGCCTCAGCCTCGATCCGGGCTTTGGGGTCGAGGACCTTTCACAGCTCGTCTTCCTGATGTTCCGGCTGCTCGATCCGTTGTGCGCGAAGCTCAAGTCGAGTGGTCGAGCCGCGACCGCGTTTGAGGTGACGCTGTCTCTCGAGAACGGAATCACCGATGTCCGCCTGATCCGCTCACCCTCGCCCTCCGCGGACAACACCGCCTGGCGCACTCTCGTTCGCCTGCATCTCGAAGGCCGTCCAGCCGTGGCCCCGGTTCTTTCCCTGTCGCTCCGCGCCGAATCCACCAGCGCGCGAGCGGTTCAGTTTTCATTCACCGGCGCCGGACGAAGCAGCCCCGAGAAAGTGGCGAGTGCCCTGGCCCGGCTTCAGCGTTTCTTCCCGGAAGATCGAATGGGCTCGCCCCAACTCATGGATACGCACGCTCCCGATCAGTTCGAGCTGCGTCCCTTCGATCCGATTCCGGAATC
>JANLSZ010000205.1:0-11018 GCA_031362685.1 Vicinamibacteria bacterium
GCCCACCGGCAGGTTCACGGTCTGGTTGATGCTGCCCGACCCGCTTGCCGTGCAGGTTGCGCCGCCCGCGGACACGCAGATCCAAGTCGCGCCCGTGATCTCCGCCGGCACGGCGTCCACCACCGTCGCGCCGATGGCGGCGTTGGGCCCCGCGTTCGACACCACGATCGTGTACGTGACGGGGGTGCCCGGCACCGCCGTGGTCTGCCCGTCCGTCTTCGTGATCCCCAGGTCCGCCGGTGGCGTCAGCGTGTCCGTGTCGGTGGCGGAGTTGTTGCCCGGGGTCGGGTCGGTGACGCTGCCCGGGGCGGTTACCGTTGCCGTGTTGCTCAGGCTCCCGGTCGCCGCCGCGCTGATCGTCCCCGTCAGGCTGAACGTCACGGAGCCGCCCGCCGGCAGGTTCACGGTCTGGTTGATGTTGCCGGATCCCGAGGGCGAACAGGCGCCGCCTCCGGCGCCGAGGCAGGTCCAGGTCGCGCCGGGGATGGTCGCGGGCACCGTGTCTGTCACGGTCGCGCCGGTCGCGGCGGTCGGCCCCGCGTTCGAGGCCACGATGGTGTAGGTGACAGGCTGACCCGGAACCGCCGTCGCGTTCCCGTCGGTCTTCGTGATTGAAAGATCGGCGGTCAGGGCCACGTTGATGCAGTTGGTTCCGACGATGCTCTGTCCGTCGGGGTTGGTGAGCGTCACGTTCTTCAGGCCGTTGGTGGTGGCGGTGACGTTCAACGTCACCGATGTCGGGCTGTTGAAGGTGACGCTGTTGACCGTCACCCCGCCGCTCACCGCCGCCTGCAAATGGTTCGAGTACCCTGGCCCTCCAATGTCGGGACCTGGATCGAAGAACTCGGATCCGGAAACCGATGTCCCCGTGATCGTGACGTTCTGGGTCGGCGTCGTCACCTGCGCGGGAGCGCCGCAGCCCGGCGTGGCCGGCGGCGGCGCCACCAGCTTGATCGCGCGCACGGCGTAGGAGTTCGTGGCGTTGGTGTACTCCTGGACCGTCCACATCGTCATGTCGTCCGTAGGATCGACACCGACCTGCGAGTAGTCGCCCCAGCGCTGAGGCCCCGAACCCTGCGCGTTATAGATGAAGGTGCTCGACTGCGCCAGGGTAGGGGCCTGGGTCGCGCCCAACGCGTCCGTCCGCAGCCGTCCGGCCACCGCCACGCCCGCGAAACCGTTCACCGCATTTGCGCTGGCCCGGCTCGACCCCAGCGCCATGTGCCCCTGGCCCGACATGGCCACGCTCGGGATCCAGTAACCGAAGGGGTTGGTCACGGCGGAGTCGAACAGCGTCCCCGACTGGACGAGAGCGGGCGCTCCCGTGAGGCTCCCGATCTCGTACCAGCGCGACCCGTTGCGCCCGCCGCCGACGGAGCCGACCCCGCTCGTGTTGACCTCGGTGTTGTGGGCCGTCCAGAGCGTGCTGGCGCCGGTGATCTTGTTCTTGTGAATCGCGGCGGCGAACAGGCGGTCGTCGAGGGCGTCCAGCGTCAGTCCCGGCGCCGGCTGGACCTGGTCGATTGGGTACCTCTCGGCTGGAACGGTCAGGGTCAGGTTGCCGGAGAGCGTCGGCGTCCCGCCGGGATTGCTGACCCGCCGGATCTGGAGCAGGTTGAACTGGCACACGTCGACGCCGATGAAGTAGCCCTCGGTGGCGGACGGGTCGTCGTTGTTGACGCCCTGCGGCGTGTAGGGTCCGGCGCCGGAGGGACAGGTGTTGCCCCCGAAGTGCCGGAAGGCCGTGACGGTGAGCGTCGACGCGAGCAGGTTCGCCTTGTTCACCACGAAGCCGGTGGTGCCGATGAAGGCGGTCCCGTTCTGGTTGAACATGTTGAGGCCGATGTAGAGCGCGAACTTGTCGACGCCGAGCGTGTCGTAGTCGGCGAAGGCATTGGTGTCGGGATTCGGCACCCCGCCCACCAGATCGTTCTGGAAACTGAAGAAAGTGAAGCTTGCCGTGTTCGTGATCGTCGACCCGGAGCTGGCCGCGATCAGGACCTTGTTCGGTCCGAGGCCGTTGCCGTTTGGGCCGAGGTCGATGATCGTGACGAACCAGCGGCCCGAAAGCCGGTCATAACGGACGTGCGGATCGCTGGTTCCGTTAGTCACGCCTCCCACGGAGGCGAAAAAGCTGTCGGTTGTCGTGTTCAGTCCGCCGAGGTTCCCCGCCTTGTCGAAGACCTTGATACGGCCGTTGATCGCCACCAGCACCTGGGTCGGGCCCACGTCGCCCATGCTGTCTGGCGGGATATAGCTGGACTCCGAGAGTTGCGCTCCGAGGAAGCTCGTGCCCACGGTCTGCGGAAGGGTGGGCTGGGGCTCGCGTGTGGCCTCCGGGAGAGATGGCCACTGAGATACGAGCGGCGCCTCGGGGCCCGAGCGAGGCCGGGGCCGCTTGAGCAGCCGATGCGTCTCGCGAACCCGAGACACGCCGAGCTTCGGCGCGAGGCGCTCTCGCTCCATGATCTGCGCCACGGTCTCGGTCTTCCCGGGCTCGCCGGTCCAAGGGACGCCCACGGTCTCCTGACCCGAAGCCCGGACGGCAGCCAAGGTCAGGAGAAAGCCCAAGGACGACGCGACGGCCGCCGAAGCGCGGATCGGGAAGGACCTTGACATGTTGAGCCTCCGTGAGACGAGAGCCAAGACTACTCCATTCGGGTGCGGCCCGCGACACTTCTCTATTGGAAGTAGCCGTTGACGTCGATGATGAGGTGGACCGTGGTGCCGAGGGCCTGTCCGATGAAGGTGGCCATCGCGCCGCTGGGGTTGAGCTTGATGACCGCGTTGTTGGACCGGGTCTGGCCCGCGACATAGTTGATGGAGGAAACGAGGGGTACCGGCTGTCCGGCGGGGAAGAGCCGGACGTTGCCGGGGGCGGTGGGCCCGGTGACGGCCAGGTTGATCGAGATGGCCCTCGCGGTCACCGGGATGCCGCACTGGCCGGCCATGGCGAAGGCGCGCGTCTCCTCTCCCTGCAGCACCGGCCCCCCGATCGGAGCGCCGCCACGCGTGTCGACCACGCGGCAGGGGGCGAGGGTGAAATAATCCACGCCGGGCAGGATGTCGGTATCCGTCGCGGAGTTGTTGGCCAGGTTCGGGTCGGTCGTGCCGCCCGGCGTGCTGACGGTGGCGGTGTTGCCCAGGCCTTCCCTCGCCGAGGCGCTGATGGTGCCGGTCAGGGTGTATGTCACGGTCCCGCCCGCCGGAAGGTTCACGGTGTCGTTGATGCTGCCGTTTCCGGCGGCCGTGCAGGCGCCGCCTCCCGCCCCCACGCACGTCCAGGTCGCGCCGGTGATCTCCGCCGGCACGGCGTCCACCACCGTCGCGCCGGTGGCGGCGTTGGGCCCCGCGTTCGACACCACGATCGTGTACGTGACGGGCGTGCCCGGCACCGCCGTGGTCTGCCCGTCCGTCTTCGTGATCCCCAGGTCCGCCGGTGGCGTCAGCGTGTCCGTGTCGGTGGCGGAGTTGTTGCCCGGGGTCGGGTCGGTGATGCCGCCCGGGGCGGTCACCGTGGCCGTGTTGCTCAGGCTCCCGGTCGCCGCCGCGCTGATCGTCCCCGTCAGGCTGAACGTCACGGAGCCGCCCACCGGCAGGTTCACGGTCTGGTTGATGTTCCCTGATCCCGAGGGCGAACAGGTGCCGCCTCCGGCGCCGGCGCAGGTCCAGGTCGCGCCCGTGATCGTCCCCGGCAGCGGGTCCGAGACGACCACGCCCGGGGCGTTCTGCGGTCCCGCGTTGCCAACGGTGATCGTGTAAGTCAGGACTTGGCCCGGCGTGACCGTACCCACGCCGTCGCTCTTGGTGACGGACAGATCGGCGAAGATGACGCCCGCCGCAGCGGAGATATGGAGCACGCCGGCAGGCGACGACGTCCTGTCACCGGTAGGGCTTTGATTCACGTTCATCACACCACTGGAGAGCACGGCGGAGTAGAGGGCGCCGGGAACAACGCCGAGAAGCGTGTGCGAGACCGCGCCCGGACCGGTGACGTTGTATGAAGTCGACGTGATGGGCGGCGGAACCTGACCGGGCTGATTGTTGAAGAGCACGATACTGCGCGCTCCACCGGCCTGCGTGATCTCGACGCCGATCATCTTGCCGTCGATCGAGGTGACCTGAGTGTTGGTTGGTGCGGTGCTGGTATTCGATCCCGGCTGCAGCACCGCCAGGAAGGGGACAAACAGCGGATTCAGGGGATCTCGCACCTCGATCCGAAGGGTGCCCGCGTTGGCCTGCCCGAAGGGCACGCAGACCGCCTCGGACCCGTCGCACGGATCGGGATTGGTCAGCTCGTCCACCACCGTGAGGGTCGCGTTGACCGGTAGCAGCGCATCGAGAAAGAGCCGCGATTGTCCATGGTCCATCTGGGCCGTTCTTCCCGTGATCACCGGCACTTCAGGCACGTGCCAGCGGATGTGCTTCCGGTAAGCGCCTCTGGGATTGCTCGATAGCTTTGCCTGCACCTGGTCGTAGACCACGAAGACATTTGGCGCGCGGAGATAGAGGAAGTTCCGATAGAAGAAATCGAGCTGGCGGTTCGGGGTATCCGCCGGGTCGGCGAAACGATTGTAGGACGTCGAAAGATCGCTGCGGACATAGCTGAAGTCCTGGTTCAGCTCGTCCGCGACCACTTGGTCGACGCCTTGGTAAGACTGCCCACCGCTCGCAGTTACATCTGTGCTCTGGAACTCACCGAAGTCATCGAAGTACAGCGTATTGGCAAGTGAAGATTCATCGAACTGGAGCGAATTGCCCAGGATTCCCGGGCCGCCATGAATTGGGTTTCCGATCAGATCCGTCGTCGTCTTCCAGTCGGTGGCGCTCACCAGCAGGTAGTCGCTGCCTCGCGCAACCACCAAGTGACCGGCCCCCCAATGCTGGTGATCGTCCCAAACCTGGTTTCCCATCTTAAGAGAGGCCCAGGTCGCGCTCGCGCCCCAGTCGCTGCGCATGATGAAGTACGGGATGGCGCCATTCGTGCCACCGGGGCTGGATGCCCCTTGCGGGTAGTTAGGCGCAAACCCTGTGTAATAGGGTGGAAGCAGGAGCTCCGTCGAGGGACGGGAAGCGTCGGCGAAGAAAAACTCCGCCCATTCCTCGGGCGGATAGACCTGGGTATCGGGAATCGTCGACGCAGCGATTTCAGTTTGGACGAAATGCTGCGCTCCCGGCCCATCCGGCGACCCAGCAAGCACGAAGGCCAGACGCGTGGGAAGCCCGCGGGAGATGATCGCGCCCTGGGACCCTCCCCAATCTCCGGTCGGGTCGATCATGAAGCGATTCGGGAAGAGCGCCTGTTTTTCTCCCCGCAGGATTTGCGGGAACCAGCTCGCGTGCGGAGTGAACAGGTCTTCGCCCGTTGCGCTCTTCACTACGAGCATGTAGTCCACCATCCGGCTGAATTCCTCCGAACCATACGACCATCCCTGGAAGTCGAAGCCGCCTTTGAATGGATTTCCGGAAATGGCGGGTCCGTTGAAATCAAGCGCCACCGGGGGACGCAGTCCCCCGTCGAATACCTGCGTGCGCCAGGCAAGGGGGACGGAGGATGCCGGAACGGCGCCCGGCGTGCCGTCGAAGCGGATCCGCGCCCACTCGATCATCTCCTGCGCGCGCGCATTGTCTCCGAACGACGCGTAGCCCATCAGCGCCACGCCGTACAGGTGACCCCCGAAGAAGTTTCCGTCGGCGGCATTGCTGTAAACCTGCGCCTGATACCCGTTGACACGGACGTCGTCGAAATACTGATTCATCAGCGTGATCATTTGCACCTTGAGCGGGGCGCTGAGCTGGTCGTAGCAGTAGTCGTAAATCAAGCCCAGGGTGGAAGGGAGATTGCGCGCGGGGTAATAGTTGTCGCGCTGGAGCGGCGGAATGCCGGTCGGTTGGATGTTGTCCGGGTCGCTCTGCGCGCGGATCATCTCCTGGGCGAGCTCGATCAGCTTGCTCGAGTACTTGGTGTCGCCGGTCATCTGATAGGCGAAGGCCAGCGGAAAGGCAGCAGAAAGCCAGCCTTCGCCCTGGTAGGTGTAAAAGATCGTGCCCGGCGGTGATCCGCCGCTCAGGGCGGACTTGTATGGATAGATCGTGTAGGTGGCGAGCGTATCGGCGCGGGCTTTGAGGGCAAGCCACGACGGATCGCTGGCGTTCTTCTTCGCCAGCAGCCGGACCTTGCCGGCGGCGTCGAAGAGCAGCCGGGGATGGGTGGCGATCACTGGATCCGCCGGCACGTCGGTTGCTGACAGCGCGGCAAGCAAAGCGCCGGTGGCGAAAACGAGCCTGCGTACGAAGATGGTCATTTCTCACTTTCCCTACGTGTTTGAGCGTAGGCCACCGCTGGCAGTGCGACGCGACGACGAGCACGATGAAACCAGGAGGCATCGCAATTCGCCCCCATTGACCGATTGTAGCTGAAACAAGCGGGGGGAGCGGCGCGAACTCCGACATCACGTCGCTCTCGGGCTTGACGACACCGCTGGCGGTGACGCAGAGCGGGACGGCGGCCGCGACGGCGCCGGCCGCACTCGCCGCGCTGAACGCGCATGCACGCGTGACGGGGACGTGCCCGCCGGGCCAGTACCTTCGAGTGGTCAACGCCGATGGAACCGTTGTTTGCGGCACGGACGCCGACACCAACAGCGGCGGGACGCTGACGAGCGTCGCGACCGGCGCTGGTCTGACCGGCGGGCCGATCACGGCGACGGGGACGGTATCGATCGCCAACGGCGGAGTGACCTCCAGCATGATCGCGAACGGCGCCGTTGGGACGGCGCAGATCAACACCTCGCAGGTGCAGGCCCGGCTCCGGCGACCTGCCCCGGAGGCCTGTACCTGCGCGGTGCGAACGCCGACGGCAGCGTGGTGTGCGGAACCTTCGACTTCTCCGCAACCATCACCACGGTCGACGACCCTCTCGTGAACAGCGTGGGCCAATACACCCCGATCGCGGTCGGCGCCGACGGCTTCCCCGTCATCAGCTATCAGGACTTCACGACCGGCACGCTGAAGGTGGCGAGTTGCAACCGACCGAGTTGCGCCCCGTAGAGCGCAGCGCTCGTCATCTCACAGCTAGATCCGAGGACACACCCGTGCCCCACTTCAGCTCTCGAACCGGCAACCGATCAGCAGGAGGCCCACGAGCTACGAGGCCCTCGCTCCTCGCCCCCGGCGCGCCTGCAGCCCGTGGTGATTCGCGAGGAGGATCAGGGCCCAATGGGAGTAGAGTCCAAACAACAGACAGGCCACGGTCGATAAGATGACTCGAAACAGGCGCGCCGTGCTGATGAGCCTGGCCTTGTGCCTTGCCGGCGGCGTACCCGCCACTGCACAGCCCTACGCGGTCTCCTGGTACACCATCGATGGAGGAGGCGGAACATCTTCGGGCGGAACCTACTCGCTGGTGAGCACGATCGGCCAGCCGGATGCGGGCACTTTGTCCGGCGGATCGTACCTGGTGGTGGGAGGCTTTCTGTCGATTCCGCCGGCGCCCGAAATCAATGTGACTCCAATCTCCGGCGCCTTCCCTGCCGTGAGTATCGTGGGCGGTACGGCCGCGCAGACTTTCACCATCGAGAACCTGGGAACCGCCGACCTGCTCGTCGCTCCCTCCCTGGCCAGTTCTGATTTCTACCTGAGTCTTCTGCCCGCCGCGGTGGTGGCGCCCGGCGCCAGCACCACCTTGGAGGTCACCTTCGACCCGGTCGCGGTGGGAGTGCGAACCGCCACCCTGGTCATTGCCAACAACGATAGCGACGAGAATCCGGTCAACATCAGCCTTCAAGGCACGGGCCTCGCCGCAGCGCCCAGCGTGACCACGCCGACAAGCGCTCTGATCACGGGCGCCACCGCGACCCTGGGCGGCAACGTGACCTTCGACGGAGGTTCGGTCATCATTGAGCGCGGCGTCGTCTACTCGCAGACTGCGGCCGACAACAATCCCGTGATCGGCGCCCCCAACGTCACCAAGGTAACGGTGATCGGCACGACCGGCCTGTTCGCCGCGGGCGTCACCGGCCTCACTCCGACCACGAGCCACTCGTTCAAGGCCTTCGCCACGAATGCCATCGGAACCAGCTACACCAGCGTCGCGACGTTCACGACGACGTGCCCCACCATCACCCTGGCGAGCCTGCCGAATGGGAACTTGAACGCGGCCTACACGGGATCGGCCACGGCGTCGGGGGGCACGGGTCCCTACACCTACGCGGTCACATCCGGATCGCTTCCGGGCGGGCTGTCTCTGTCGGCCGACCCGACGCAGGCCGGGTACGTCAGCGGGACGCCCACGGCCACGGGGACATTCCCCTTCGACATCACGGCCACCGACACCGCCGGGGCCGGGACGTGCACGGGAGTGCAGAGCTACAGCGTGGTGATCGGCCCCGAGCTGGGCCAGGATTTCTTCACCCTCACCCCGTGCCGGGTGCTCGACACGCGGAATGCGGTGGGACCGCTTGGCGGCCCGGCGCTGGTAGCGCTTGGCGACCGGACCTTCGTGGTGGCGGGGACCTGCGGGATTCCCGTGGATGCGAAGGCGATCTCGTTGAACATCGCGGTGACCCAGCCTACGAATGCGGGCAACATCCGACTCCACCCCGGGGGCACAGCGGTGCCGCTGGTCTCGGCGATCAACTACAAGGCGGGACAGACGCGATCGAACAATGCGGTCATCCCGCTAAGTGCCCTGGGACAGCTTGCGGCATATCTCGATCAAGCGGCGGGGACGGCCCATCTGATCCTGGACGTAAACGGGTACTTCAAGTGACCTGTCCGTAGAGTCTCATGCGCGTTCCGAGGGCTCGTTCCTTCGCGGCCAGGATCGACTCGGCAAGATCGCCACGCTGCGCCAAAAGCGAAGCCGACGCCCCTTGGTTCTCCAGACTTCGCTCCTGCGCGCCTGAAGACCCCTGCCCGGCGGTCGCGAGGACGTACGCCGGCCTGTTCTGGCGCAGACGGTACCACCCTCGGGGAGGGTTGGGGGCCTCAACCGAAAAAGTGAGACCGGATCGAACCGGGCGGGAGGGACGGCCCGCGATGGCAGGAACGAGCGGCCCTCTACGGGGCGCAGCTCGCCTTCCGGCACTTCGCCACCTTCAGCATGCCCGCGTCTTCGATATAGCTGATGACGGGGAAGCCGTCGAGGCCGATCGCGATCGAGGTGAAACCGGCCACGCCGCTCGGGTCGTTGTCGACGACAGTGACGATACTGGTTCCGGTACAGGCGGCGTTCACGCACTTCGCCACCCGCAGGAAGTGGGCCGAGTGCTGGTAGTAGCTGATGACCGGGAAGCCGTCCAGTCCGATCGCAAGCGAGCTGGCGCTACCCACCAATGCCGTGGGAGGGTCGTCGACGAAGGTGATGGTGCTGACCCCCGTGCAGGCGGCGTTCACACACTTCGCCACCTTCAGCGCGCTGGTGGTGACGTCGAAGTAGCTGATGACGGGGAAGCCGTCCAAGCCGATTTTCAGCGAGCTGTCCCGGCCCACGTTGTTCACCGGAGGGTCGTCGACGACGGTGATGGTGCTGGTCCCGACACCGGAACAGGCGGTGTTCCCGCACTTCGCCACCTTCAGCGTGCTGGCCGTGAAGTCGTGGTAGCTGATGACGGGCAAGCCATCCTGGCCGATCGCGATCGAGGGGTCGGTGCCTACGTTGGCCGTGGTGTCGACGATGGTGACGGTGGAGAGCCCGGTGCAGGCGGGGTTCACGCACTTCGCCACCTTCAGAGATTGGGCCGAAGCGTCGTAGTAGGCGATGATCGGAAAGCCGTCCTGGCTGATCGCGAGCGAGCTGTACCAGCCCACGTTGTTCGCGGCGGTGTCGGCGGTGGTGATGGTGCTGACCCCGGTGCAGGCAGCGTTCACGCACTTCGCCACCTTCAGGTTGCCGAGCGTCTGGTCGTAGTAGCTGATGACCGGGAAGCCGTCCAGGCCGATCGCGATCGAGGTGTGTTGGCCCACGAAGTTCACGGGGTCGTCGACGGTGGTGATGATGCTGACTCCGGTGCAGTCGGCGGTTACGCACTTCGCTACCTTCAGTGACTGGGCCGTACTGTCGTAGTAACTGATGACCGGGAAGCCGTCCAGGCCGATGGCGAGCGAGTTGTAGGAGCCCACGAAGTTCGCCGGGTCGTCGACGATGGTGATGACGGGCGGCAGGAAAAAGGCCTCGCAGACGATGCTGCCGTCGGCGTTCACGCCACGCAGGTACTGGCCCCCGGGGCACATCGCAGCGAGCCGCGTCTGCACCTGCGCCTGGTCGATCTGCGCCGCCCCCACCGCGCCGGCCGCGATCTTCGCGGTCGTGACGCCGCCGTCCGCGAGTCCCAGTTCGTTGGCGCCGCCGCCAAGCACCTTGCTCAGCCCGCCGGTAGCGTTCAACTGCAGGTCCACCGTTCCAGCGCCCGTGATCGGACCACCGCTCAACCCGGCTCCCGTGGCCACGCTCGTCACGGTGCCTGAGTTGACGGGAGCCGTGTTCGCGATGGTCAGGGTACCGCCGGAGGGCGTCACCGAAATGTTGGACCCCGCCGCAATCGTCACCGGCCCGGTGATCGAGTTCACCGACGTCACCAGCCCGACGACCGGCCCGAAGTAGCCGACCACGTCGCCGAGGATGTCGGTCGCGGACGTGTCCGCCTGCAGGCGCAGGTCGCCGAGCGTACACGACGTCGCGGCCGGGTTGCACAGAGGCACCGGCACACCGTTCGCGATCGCGGGCAGACCCACCACCGACCCGTAGTTGATGATGGCCGCGAGCGGCGCCGGTGGCTGCGGGCTAGCTACGGCCCAGGCTCGGATGTTCCCGGGACCCGCAGGCGAAACGGTCACGATGTTGATGATCGCCGATGTCGCTCCCACCGGGATGCCGCAACCGCCGTTCGTGCCTCCCTGCGCCGGGAAACCCAGCGTGCCGGCCACGAACAGGTTCCGCTGTCCGTTGGCCGGGATCGGCCCGGGGCCGCCCTGAGAGATACGGCTGTCGAACAGCCGGCACGGCGTCACCGGCGTGT
>JANLSZ010000208.1:0-19793 GCA_031362685.1 Vicinamibacteria bacterium
GTTGCGCGCAGAGCCGCCCCGGAGTAGGCTTCGCGCACCAATCATGAGCAACCCAATACCGATGGTCGATCTGAGGGCCCAGTACCTGCGGATCAAGAATGACATCGACGCGGCCATGGCGCGCGTCGTCGGAACCACCGCCTTCATCAAGGGGCCCGACTGCGGGAGCTTCGAGAAGGAGTTCGCCGCTTTTTGCGGAGCCGAAGCCTGCGTGGGCGTGGCGAATGGAACCGATGCGCTGATCTATGCCCTGCGCGCCTACGGCGTGGGGCCGGGCGACGAGGTGGCGACGGTGGCGAACACGTTCATCGCCACCGGCGAGGCCATCCTCCTGAACGGCGCGATACCCGTCTTCGTGGACGTGGACGACGTCACCTACACCCTGGACCCGAACAAGCTCGAGGCCGCGATCACCAACAAGACGAAGGTGATCATCCCCGTCCATCTCTACGGCCATCCCTGCGCCATGGAGGCGATCAACCGGATCGCCGCCGCTCACCGCATCCCGGTGCTGGAGGACTCGGCCCAGGGCCACGCGGCTACCCTGAACGGAAAGCGCGCGGGAACCCTCGGCCACGCCGCGTGCTTCAGCTTCTACCCGGGCAAGAACCTCGGGGCCTACGGAGACGCGGGCGCGGTGGTTTCGAACGACAAGGAGTTCATCGCGAAGGTCCGCCAGATCGCGAACCACGGCGGAGGGACCAACAAGTACGACAACGTGATCGTGGGCACCAACTCGCGTCTCGACACCCTCCAGGCCGCGATCCTGCGCGCCAAGCTGCCGCACCTTCAGCAGTGGACGGACGAGCGTCGCGAGCGCGCCGCCCTCTACTCCCGGCTGCTCGAGGGCGTGCCCGGATTGATCACGCCGAAGGAAGGTCCGGGTGCTCGGTCAGCCTGGCACCTCTACACCGTCCGGACCCCGAAGCGGGACGGGCTGATCGAGGAACTGAAGAAGCACGGGGTGTCGACCGCGGTTCACTATCCGAGGCCGATCCACCTTCAGCCCGCCATGGGCGCGGCCGGAGGAAAAGCGGGCGACCTGCCCGTCTCCGAGGGCCTGTCCCGTGAAGTGGTCTGCCTGCCCTTGTACCCGGAACTGCCTCTCGAAGAGGTGGAACGCATCGCGGGCATCGTGCGCGCCTTCCTCAAGGCCTGAAAGGTCTCATGAAAATCGGTCTGGTCGGCTGCGGTTACTGGGGCAAGAACATCGCCCGAAATCTCCATCAGATGGGCCTTTTGGGTGCTATCTGCGACCCGAGCGCCAAAGTGCTCGAGAGCGTGCCGAAGCTCTATCCGGGCACGCTGGCCACGAAGTCGCTGGCCGATCTGCTGAAGTCGAAGGAGATCGACGCGATCGCCATCGCGTCTCCGGCGGCTCAGCACGCCGCCATCGCGAAGGCGGCGCTCGCCGCGGGCAAGGACGTCTTCGTGGAGAAGCCGCTGGCTCTCGACGTGAAGGAGGCGAAAGCCCTCCTCGACCTTGCGAAGAAGAAGAAGCGGATCCTGATGGTCGGCCACATTCTTCAGTACCATCCGGCGATCCGCAAACTCAAGGACCTGGTCGACGCCGGGGATCTCGGGGACATCCAGTACGTTTATTCGAACCGGCTCAACCTCGGAAAGATCCGCCACGAGGAGAACATCCTTTGGAGCTTCGCCCCTCACGACATCTCCGTCATCCTGCTCCTGCTCGGCCGGCTGCCCAAGAGTGTGGCCACCACCGGGGAAAGCTGGCTGCGCAAGGGCGTCGCCGACGTCACCATGACCACGCTGGAGTTCGACAAGGGCGCGCGCGCCCACATCTTCGTGAGCTGGCTGCATCCCTTCAAGGAGCAGAAGCTGGTGGTGGTGGGCAGCAAGCGGATGGCGGTCTTCGACGACGTCATCAAGGAAGGGAAGCTGCGGATCTTCGACAAGGGCGTCGACTGGCTGGACGGGCAGCCGGTGATCCGCCAGACCTCGGAGTCGACCCTCTTCTTCCCCGACCTCGAGCCCCTGCGCGAGGAGCTTCTGCACTTCGCCGACTGCATCCGCACCCGCAGTACGCCGCACACGGACGGCCGGAACGGCCTCGATGTGCTGCGCGTCCTGGATGCCGGTCAGCGCTCGCTCGACGGGCGGGGCAAGCCGGTCACTCTCAAGAAACGCCTCTAGTCATGGGATCACCAGTGTCAGAAAAGAACTACTTCGTCCACGAATCGAGCTATATCGACGAACCTTCCACCATCGGCGAGGGCACGAAGATCTGGCATTTTTCGCACATCCTGAAGAACGTCAGCGTCGGGAAGAAGTGCAACATCGGGCAGAACGTGGTCATCGGGCCCAACGTGAAGGTCGGCGACAACTGCAAGATCCAGAACAACGTCAGCGTCTATGAAGGCGTCGAGCTCGAGGACAGCGTGTTCTGCGGCCCGTCCATGGTGTTCACCAACGTCTTCAATCCGCGCAGTGAAGTGGTGCGCAAGGATGAGTACCGCAAGACGCTGGTGAAGCAGGGCGCATCCATAGGAGCCAACGCCACCGTGGTGTGCGGTTCGACCATTGGCGAGTATGCGTTTGTCGGCGCGGGCTCCGTGGTCACGCGCGACGTGCCCGCCTACGCCCTGGTGATGGGCAACCCCGCCAGACGCACGGCCTGGATGTGTCGCTGCGGCGAGAAGCTCGGGAAGTCAAACCCGGGCGAGACGGTCGCCTGCGCGGCGTGTGGCGCACGTTACGACATCGCGGCCGATCACGTCGCGCCCAAGCGGTCGTAGCAAGTGGCCGAAGCTCGGTGACTTCTCCTGCGAATCGACTGATTAGCTCAGGCGATTCGAACGTCACAACGACTCGCTGAGCTCAGGCCAGGGGATGGTCAAGGGGCCGGGTCAGTGTCCGGCCCCCTTCACCTCAATGAACGACAGCAGCAAGGTGCGCTGAACGCCGTTGAAGTTGTCGTCCGACACCATCAGCAACTGAGTGGCCCCCCGGGAGTTCGTGAAGGCGGCGATCCCCTCGAAATTTTCGGTGGTCAGGGGCGCTGCGAGTTCGGCCACGAGCTCGCCCTGCAGCAAGGCGCCCGGCTTCACGGAATCCCCGTTTACCCGAATGATGCGGGAGCGGAGGTTCCCCGGGGCGAGGGCGGACCAGAGACGCTCGAGCACCAGAAGGTCTCCGTTGGGCAGGACCGTCGCATCGGAAGGCTCGAAGCCCGGAGCACTGCCTTTCCATTCAAGGCTTGTCCACGCTCCCCTTTGAAACAGGAACGCCGCGAAGTTGCCGTCGTCCGTCTTCAGTTGTTCGGTGATGGCGAGCAGACGGCCGTCGGGCCAGTTCGTGAGGGATTCGAGACCGCCGTTTGAGGGCGCTCGGGCGAGAGCGGGGGGAGGTTCAAAGGCTTTAGCCGGGCCGGTGAGGCCCGGACCGTAGGCCCAGATGCGGTGATTCCGCTCGAAACCGACGAGGATCCGCCCGTCCGGAAGTCGCGTGATGGATTCGGCGTCCCCGAGAGACTTTCCTGAAACGGGCCGCCCCTCCAGATCAGCCAGAGGCTCCAGGGTGGCCGCCTCAACTCCACGCAACTGATCGTCCTCCAGACGCAGATGAGCGGTGAACTTGTCGCCCTGGTCCGTCACCGAGATGATCCTCTGCCCGTCGCCGTCCGTCTCCACCATCAGGCCGGAAAGACCGCCAAATCCCTTGTCCTGCGATCGCAGCGCCACTCCCCAGGCAAAGCGAAGGGAACCGACCTGGTCGGCCTTCAGGTCGGCGGTGGAGAGCGGCACGGTCTGCGAGGTCAGAGTAATCTTGCGGCCGGGCCGGACGGGGGGCTGAGCAAAAACGAAGCCGATCAGGCCAAGCCCAACCACGGCGCCGGTAAGCCGTCCCCACGCCGTCTTCATCAGGAACCTTTGAAACCGCAACGCGATTCCCGGTCGGTCGTCCTGCGCTCTCATCCGCACAGGACCCTATCGGAACAACCCTCCGAGAGCGAATTCTCCCCCCGGGCGCGCTGCTCCCGATGAGCCAGGTCACGGTTCCGAAGTCTCTCTCCCGCCTGGCCGGGCTGGCCCTGGGATTCAACGTCCTCGTGATTCTTTGGGGAGCGGTGGTCCGGGCCACGGGTTCCGGCGCTGGTTGTGGAGCGCACTGGCCCACCTGCAACGGTTCGGTCATTCCGCTCGCTCCCTCGGTGGGGACGCTGATCGAATACTCGCACCGCGCCACCAGTGGAATCGCGCTGCTTCTGGTGGCGCTCCTTCTACATCGAGTCCTCCGCCATCGCGAGCCGGGCCACCTCGCGCGTTTCTGGGCGACCGCTTCCATGGTCCTGATTCTCAGCGAGGCCGCGCTCGGCGCGGGTCTGGTGCTCTTTGAAAAGGTGGCGGGCGATGCCTCGACCGCGCGGGGCTTCTGGGTCTCGGGGCATCTCATCAATACCTTTCTGCTCCTGGCCGCGCTGACGCTGACCGTGCGATTTGTGGACCTGCCCTTCTCTCCCGCACCAGCAGCGCCATTCGGTCCGCTGCGTGCGACCTTCCCGAAGGCGAGCCGTAGCCTGGCCACGATCTCCGCCGGCCCGGCCCTCATCCTCACCGGGATCTCCGGCGCCATCGCGGCCCTGGGCGATACCCTTTTCAAGGCGAGCACGCTCCAGGAGGCGATCGCTCAGGACTTCGCGTCGGGCTCGCACATCTTTCTGCGGCTCCGCATCTTTCATCCAATCCTTGCCCTGGCGGGCGGTGGCCTGATTCTGATGGTGGCGTATCAGGCCATAACCTCGAACCCCGACCGGCCGAGATCCAGACAACTCGGCCTGCTTCTCGCGGGACTCGTAGTGGCCCAGTGGTTTGTGGGCCTTACCAATCTTGTCCTGCTCGCGCCCACCTGGCTTCAGATCGTCCACCTCTTCGTGGCCGATCTGATCTGGATGACCCTGATCCTGGTGGCCGCGGACGTCGAACCCTGACTCTCCGCCTCAGGCCTTCGCGCGATCGAGCCGTGAGGCCAGAAGCGACGCGGCCACCCCGGCGAAGAGAATCAGGAGGACCACGGCCAGGAGATACAGGTTGAAGTGCTCGCCCAGGATGGACTTCAGCCAGGTGTGGGTCATCATCTTGACCCCCACGACCATCAGGACGACGGCCAGCGACACCTTCAGGTAGCGGAATTCGTCGATCATCCCGGCGAGGGCAAAGTAGAGGCTGCGCAGGCCCAGGATGGCGAAGACATTGCTGGTGAACACCAGGAACGCATCGGTGGTGATGGCGAAGATCGCGGGAATGGAGTCGACCGCGAAGATGAGGTCGGTGACTTCGACCATGATCAGTGCGAGGAAGAGCGGAGTGGCGAGCAGAGTTCCGGGTCGAGCCGCATCGACCACGGCGTCCACTTCGAGGGCGGCCCCGGGAGTCGCCGCTTCGTGCGACGCGTCGGAGCCCGCGCGCACGAAGAAGTGTTCGCCATGGAATCGCTCGGTGACCGGCCACAAGCGCCGGGTCAGGCGGACCACGATGTTCTGGTTGGGGTCGGTTTCATCCGACTTGAGCAGCAGCATCTTGACCCCGGTGAGGATGAGGAAGCCGCCGAAGACATAGATGATCCAGGTGAAGCGCTGGAGGAGTTGCGCCCCCAGCGCGATCATCACTCCGCGCATCAGCAGAGCGCCCAGGATTCCCCAGAACAGAACGCGGTGTTGGTAGATCTGGGGGACGGCGAAGAAGCCGAAGAGCATGGCGATGACGAAGATGTTGTCGACCGCGAGCGACTTCTCCACCAGGTACCCGGTGATGTATTTGACCGTGGCCTCCGACCCGTTGTTGTAGACGGTGCCGAGCCCGTCGACGACCTGGGGCGCGATGGTCATGCGGTCCGGGGTGAGGCCGAGGCCCATCCAATGGTTCTCGTAGCCCGCGTAGATGAAGCCCGCGAAGGCGAGGCCGAGGGCGATCCAGAAGGCCGACCAGCCGAGCGCCTCCTTCACCGAGACGACATGGGCCGTGCGATGGAACACGCCCAGGTCGAGGGCAAGGAGGACGAGAACGAGTGCGATGAAGCCGGCATACATCCAGAGCATGCCGGGAAGGTTAGAAGGTCACGCGCGCTAAAGAGAAATTTCCGGTTCGACTTCCCGGGTCGCCCTGGTGTGATGGTACTGGGCGTCCCCGCGGATGGGATCGGCTCAGGGAGCCGACCCTGGCGGCACGCGCCGTTTGGTGGCCTGCTCGAACGCGAAGGCCAGCTCGAGCAGCCGGGGCTCGCTGCAGGCCATGCCGGTGAAGCTCACGCCAAAGGGTCCCGGCTTTGGCTCGAACCCGGGCGGGAAGGGGTTCGGCGGCGCCCCGCCACCGGCGGGAAACGGAACGTTGGGCACAAAGGCGAAGGGCACGATGACCGTGGGGTAGCCCGGCTTGGCCGCGATGGCCGCTCCGGAGGCGCCCGGGAAAAGTATGGCGTCGAGATGGTGCTGCTTCATCACCGCGTCGATGCCCTCGGTACCGGCCAGCCGGATGTCCTTGGCGCGGTCGGCCTGGTAGCGCGACCGATCCTGCTGCACGTCCATTTCATCCGAGATGTCGAGTTGAGCCTGGCCGTACTTGATGGCTCCCGCCTTCTGGTGGGCCACGTTCCACTGCCTCAACTCGGTCAGCGTCTTCACCGGTGCGGTGTCGCCCAGGGTCTTCAGCCACAGGTTGAAGTCGCGCTTCATGCCGTACTTCAGAACCACCGAGCACTCCGCGTCCTTCCCCTTGGCGTTGTCGAGGCCACCGCACTGGCCGAAGCTCAGGAAACTGTTCGCCGCTTCCTGGCTGAGGATGCTTGGCATATCAGCCGGATCGATGATCACTGCGCCTTGCTGTTTCAGGATCTCGATCGCCTCGGCCATGACCTTCGCCTGGTCGGGGTTCAAACCGCCACGTGGCTCCTTCGCTCCGGGAACCGGGGCGCGGTCGTAGAACGAAGCGCGGGGAATGCCGATGCGCGCCCCCTTGAGCCCCGCCGGGTTCAGGAACTTCGTGTAGTCACCTCCCGGAGGCGCCGTGCAGGCCTTCGTCGCGGCATCGTTCGGGTCTGGAATGGCCCCTTCAAGCGCGCCCATCATTACCGCAACGTCGGTCACGGTTCGCCCCATGGGTCCCGCGGTGTCCTGGTCGGCAGTGATGGGGATGACTCCGTAGCGGCTGATGCGACCCACCGTGGGTTTGATCGCGGCCAGCATGTTCTGGTTGGCCGGACTCAGGATCGATCCCGAGGTTTCGGTGCCCACGTTGGCGGCCCAGAAGTTCGCCGACGTGCCGATGCCCGAACTCGACCCTCCCGTGCTCAACACCGGCCGGCCATCGAAGTTGGCTTCGCGCGGGTCCCGCCGGGGATCGTAGGGGTTCATGCCGTAGCCCGCGAGCGCGTTGTAGTTCGCGGGCATTCCGGAGGCCACCCAGTTCGCAAGTTCACTTAGGACGGTCTTGGCGATGATGATGGCGCCCGCTTCGCGCAGGTTCTTCGTGATCGTCGCCTCGTAACCTGGAGTGAAGCCCGCGAAGGCGAGCGCGCCTCCGGTGGTGGGCATCTGGGTGGTGTGTATGTTGTCTTTGAGAGCCACCGGGATTCCGTGCAGGGGCCCGCGGATCTTGCCCGCGGCTCTTTCCCGGTCCCGTTCATCCGCTTCCTTGAGCGCGTCCTTGTTGACCACGATCGCCGCGTTCAGCTGGTCCTCGTACATGGCGATGCGGGTGAGGTACTGCTGGACGATCTCGCGGGAAGTCGTGCGCTTCTGCTCCATGGCCAGGCGCATTTCCGGGATGGTGGCTTCCACCACGCTGAAGGGTTTGGGCGGCGCCGCGGGCGCGGGCTTTGCCTTCTGAGTTGCGGCGCCAAGGGTGGAGGCGGCGAAAACGCTGGCGACCAGGATCATGAATTGGGGCTTCATGGCGACGATTGTAGGACCAATCGAACTCCGAGCCGACCCAGGCGGGAGAACGTCTTACTTCATTCCCGCGAGGGTCCTCTTCGCGGTGGCGGTCACGGCGTGTCTGGGGTAGGCCGCGATGAGGTCCGCGAGCACGCTCTTCGCCTCCTTGGTCCGGCCCAGAGTCGCGAGACAGCGCGCGAGAAGGAGTTGCAGACGCGGATCGCTGTCGGGTTCGGGTGGGAGAGCGAGGCCCTCGCGCAACATGGTTTCCGAATCGGTGAAGCTCGATTGCGACTCGATAATGCGGGCCAGCATCATGCGCACGCGTTTGCGTTGGCGAAGGGAGCCGGTATCGATCCTCCGCGCCCGCTCCAGCAGAGGCCGCGCGTCATCGTGATAGTTGAGTTCGTACATTTTCGCGCCCAGTCCATAAAGGGCTTCGAAGTTCTGCGGATCGAAGCGCAGACCCTTCTCCCACTCGGTCATGTCCGCGCCTTCGATCTCCGCCGTGGTCAGCAGCTTCAGGAAGGCCGTGGGGTCGACATAGCCGTCGATGCGGGCCACCGCCCGGCCTTCCGAAGTGAAGAAACCGATGGTGGGGAGGCTCTCGACTCCATGCTCTTCGCCGAGTTCGATTTCATCGCGGCGGCCTTCGGTATTGACCTTGACCGGCACCGTGGTCTTGGAAAGCCGGGCGACCACGGCCGCGTCCTTGTAGGTGGTCTGGTCGAGTTTCGCGCAGTACTTGCACCACGAGGCCCAGAAGTCGACCATCACGATCTTGCCCTCGCTCCGGGCCCGGGCCTTGGCCGACTTGAAGTCTTTCTCCCAGGGAAGGGCCGCGGCTTCCGCGGCGGAGACGCTCAGAGTCGCGAAGAGCGCGGCCGCGGTCAGGACCAGGGACGCCCGGAACCGCGCCGACAAGATCATGACGAACGCGAGGTTCGCCGGGCCTGTGCGAAAAGACGCGCGGCTTCGACGAAACCGCCGAACAGGCCATCGAAGGCGTGGGAAGTCTTCCAGAAATTCTCCGGGTGCCATTGCACCGCGACCACGAACTTCCGGTCGCGCATTTCCAGACCTTCGACGACGCCATCGTCGGGAGACGAGGCCGACAGCGTGAGACCCTCGCCCAGGCGCTTCGCGGCCTGATGGTGAAACGAGTTGACGTCGACGCGGGAAGTCGCGAGGAGTTGGGCCAGCCGGGAGTCGCTCTCGATCGTCACCTGGTGAGCGATCTCAACCCGATTGTCACCGGTCTCGTGGACGACCGCGCCCGGGACGTCGGTGGGGATGTCCTGAATCAGGGTGCCCCCCAACGCTACGTTCAGGACCTGCAATCCGCGGCAGATGCCCAGCACCGGCATATCACGGCGCACCGCCTCCTGGGCCAGGGTGATCTCGAAGGGATCCCGCGGTCCGTCGACCCGACCGAGCGCGGTGTGGGGAATTTCGCCGAAGATCTTCGGGTCTACATCGGTGCCGCCCGAGAGAAGCAGTCCGTCACAACTGTCGAGGATCTCTCCGGCCAGCTGCGTGGCCTCATCGAGGGGGTTGGTGAAACCGGAAGCGACGATGCTCGGAAGCCCATGGGCCTTGGAGACGGCGTGGAGGTAGTCGAAGCGAAGCCAGGCATGATTGATGGAGCCCGGGTTGCTCCCGGCGGTGATGGCGATGCGCGGCCGCGGACCGCTCACATGCGATCCGGAATGGGAATGCCGAGGAGACCGGCGATGTCGGTGGTGTGTCGCACGAACAAATCGACGACCAGAACGCGGACCGCGCGCAGGTCTTCGGTCTCCGCGCGCACCACGCTGTGTGCGGGGTTCTGGTAGTAGCCGTGGAACGCCTGGGCGATCTGAAAGGCGTGGCGGGTCATGAAGCTTGGTTCTTCGGTGCGCACCGCGGTCTCGATCGCCTCTTCGGTCCGGGCCATGGCCAGGAACAGGGACCACGCCGAGGAGCCTTCTTCGGTGGCGAGCCAGGTGGTGAGAAGGTCGGCGGAGAGAGCACGCTTCAGGAGCGCACCGACATCGTGACCTTCGGTGGCCACTTTGGTGAGGATACTTCGGGCCCGGACCACGCTGTTCTGGATGTAGGGCCCGGTTTCCCCCGTGAAGGCCAGGGCTTCTTCCATGTCGAAAGTGATGATGCGATTGCGCGAGAAGCGCAGCATGAAGTAGCGAAGAGCCCCGACCGCGATGTCGTGAGCGGCCTTCGCCCGATCGGCCTGCGAACGTTCGGGATCGCGGGTGGCGATCTCGCTGGACGCCTTGGTTTCGAGCGCATCGATCAGATCGTCGGCCTTGACCCCCAGACCGCGGCGGCCCGAGACCTTGACCACACCCGCGTCTTCGTCGACCTCGTAGCCCAGTTCCTTGGCGGTGGCTTTCGAAAGCACGACCTTCTCGTAACCGAGATGGCGCGTGCCCTCGGCCGCTTCCGGCCCGGCCACCGCCGCCACTCCGGCCTTCACCACCCGCTGTGGATAGCTCTGACCGACATCGATGACGTTGAAGACCAGGGACGCGCCCGCGCCAAACCCCGGTGCGCCCGCGTCGGCGCTGCCGCTGGTCGAAGACCACAAGGGTCGCGCGGAAGTGGTGTCTTCGTGACGCCGATAACGGAAATCGAGCCCGAGCTTGCCCAGCTTCCAGAGCTGATACGCGATGTCCTTGCCGGTGTAGGTCACAGTGCCGTTACTCCGCACGATGATCTTGTTCTCGTCGTCTGGAATTCGAGGGGGTCCAGGAACGGCCCCGGCCCCCCTCGGGCTCCCCCCGGGACTCGTGTCCGCCGTGGCATTCTCTGAGGCGGCTTTGCCGAGTGACAAACGAGCGTCAGCGACTTTGCCCGGGGCGGGTTCGTCCGACGAAGCCGCCCCGAAGGAGCCATGCGCCGCAGCTCGTGACGTCGGCCCCGAGCCTGCGGTTTCCGCACCCGCGCGGTCCATCTTCAGAACCCAGCAACCCTTGGCCTTGCCTTCGTCCTGGAACTCGATGGCCTTGGTTTCCTTGAGCAGTTCGAAAGCCCGGGCCCAGAAGTGTTGGCGCAGAATGTCGGACTCGCGCACCAGCAGGTCGTAGCCGATGTCGATGCGGGCCATGGTCGCAATGTGCGCGCGGACAATCCGTGCGGCCACGTGTTCGCCCAGTTCCGCGGTGGCACCTGCGTGCTTCTCGATGGCGTGGAGGGTCGCGGCCTGCAGCGCTTTCCTCTCCTTGTCATCGCCGTACCACTCGAACACGCGGGCGTAGAGGTCCCAGCAGTAATAGTCGAAGCGGCTATCGAGAGCGCGGACCTCCGCGAGGGACTTCTTCTCGAGCTGCTCGAAACCCACGATGACATCCGCCACCTGAACTCCGGTGTCGTCGATGTAGTTCTGAGTCAGAACCTCGTGGCCGCGCGCCTGCAGGAGGCGGACAAAGGTGTCGCCCAAGATCGAGTTGCGGACATGGCCGATGTGCGCGGCCTTGTTGGGATTGATGCTGGTGTGCTCGACGATCACCCGACCATCGCGCCGCACCTTCGCGGGAGGTGCGGTGATAAAAGACGCGAGGCGAATCGTGAAGGCGCTGCGGTCGAGGAAGAGGTTGATGAAACCTCCGCCCGCCACTTCGGCGCGCGCGATCCCGTCGATCGAGCTGAGTTTCGGGGCCAGGTCCTGCGCGATCTCACGCGGCTTGCGGCCGATCTTCTTGGCCAGGTCGAAGGCGAGGGGCAGGGCCATGTCGCCCAGGTCGAGCTTGGGCGTGGTCTGAACCAGAATCTCGCCGAGGGTGACTCCGAAAGCGTCCGCGACGGTCTGGCGAATGCGCGCCACCAGGTCCGACTGAAAAACGAGAATCATGATTTGGAGGAAGAGCGCCGGGGTTCGGACGGGCGCGACGCGCGTGGGCGGGTGGCTATGGCAGGACGACCGCGAGGTCGAAATCCGCGGTGCCCTTGCGGCACCAGTTCTCCCGCTTGGAGCAGTAGAAGTAGGAGACCGTGGTCTTTACCGTGCTCAAGCCTTTCGCCGCGTCGGGGGCGACGGTGACCGCAAAACGCACGGGCTTCGCCAGATCGAGGTAATGCGCGTTCGCCGGATCCGGGATCTCACCCGAGCTCTTCGGCGGGGCCGGGGCCACCAGAGGCGAACCAGGGGCGAACTTGATCCGCGGGGCGGGATCTTCGTTGATGTTGACGTCCGGGTCTTTCTTCTTGAACTCGAAAACGATGTGTCTCGGCGCACCCTTCTTCGCCGGGGCCTCATAAGCAGCCGAGACGTCGAAGTGGGGCGAGGGGATCGCCTGGGGCGTCATCTGCAGGGCTCCCTGGAGCAGGAGGGCCGACATCGCTATTGTGATCATCATTCCGAGATTGTATCGGGGGGATGGCCCCGAACCCTACTCCGCCCTCCTCACCTTTCCTTGACTCCCTGGGGTAACGGGCCTACAGTCTGCGGCTTACCCCATTCGTTCCCCCGTTTCACTGTTCCGGAGGACCCAGCGGCGTCGCGAGAAGGCGACCTCCCTCGAAAGCCCTCCGGGTTTTGGAGGTCGAGATGCGTCAAATTAGAACCGTACTTGGTCTGGTGTTGCTCTGCAGCCCGGTGGCATTCGCACAAGAGCCCAACGCCCCACCGCCCGGCATTCTGGTGGTGACCCGCGAGCAATTCAAGCCAGGCAACATGGCCACTCACAACAAGCTGATCCCGGCGTTCTACGCCCTGTACGAGAAGGCCAAGGTAGGGGCCCCGCGCCTGGGACTGGCTCCCCTCTCGGGAGACCAGAATCACCTCCTGTACCTCGAGGGCTATCCGTCCGCGGCGGACATGGAAGCCACCGCGAAGAAGATGGACGACGTGATGGGCGGCTCGCCTGCACTGCAGGCGGAGCTCACTGCTCTGGACGCCAAGAGTGTTTCTCTGCACGAATCCCAGACCGTGATGATCGGGCGCTTTGCGGCGGACCTGAGCTATCACCCCAACACCCGCGAACAGACGGGCCGGGCGCGTTACTTCAACGTCACCGTCCTGCGCGTCAACGCCGGGCGCGGGGCCGACTGGGCCGATTACACCAAGCAGACGAACGCGGCCCGCGAGAAGGCCGGCCTCGACGAGCACACGATGATCTATTCAGTCACGAGCGGCGCGCCGGCCGGGACCTTCCTGGTTCTGAGCACCATGCATTCGCTGTCCGAGGCCGATGACGGTGCGAAAGGGGCGGCCGCGCGCGCGAAGAAGATGAGCGACGCTCTCGGAGGCGAGCTCGTGGTGGCGGCGCGACGCAAGACGAATTCCGAACTCGTCGCCCAGGCGGTCACTACCCTGTACAGCATCGACCGCGGCACCAGCCGTCCGCGGCCCGAGTTCGTAACCGCCGATCCGGACTTCTGGAAGCCCAAGGAGATGCCGAAGCCGGCGCCCCCGGTCAAGAAGTAGTCGTCGGCGAGCGTGGGGCGGTCGAGAGACGGCCTGTTGCGACCGCGCCACGCTCGCGCATTGAACCTTGCCATTGCCGATCTGCTCGCGGATGGAGCGAGGCCTGAGCCGAGGTTGCGAGCACCGCTCGCCAGGATCGAGGGACCAATCCCAACCAGATCGTAGCCGCGAACGTAGCTGCTTCTCGCTCAGAGGAGAGCATTGAGTACAATGCCATCGTTGATTGCATTCGTTGCCAATGGAGGTCTCCCGATGGCCAGTCTTACGATCCGCAGCCTTGACGAGACGACCAAGACCCGGCTCCGCGTGCGCGCGGCCCACCGGAATCGCTCGATGGAGGACGAGGCCCGAACCATCCTGCGCCTGGCTCTCGCGGAGGATGTTGCTTCGCCTGGAAATCTCGCGGAGGCCATCCGGCAGCGTTTTCGGACGCTCGACGTTTCGAGCCTTCGCCTGCCCGCTCGCGAAGCGAGGCGCGAGCCGACTCAACCTAGTCGCCGCAAAGCCCGGTGATCATTCTCGACACCAACGTCCTCCTACATCGCCCATCTCTATTCGATCTCGGGCCGCCCGTCCGTGGCCCGACCGCTGGTCGCGAAGCTACTCGCTCTGGATCCGCTGACCGCCTTCAACCATTGCATGCCGGGATGGCTGGACCTCGTTGAGGGTCGCTTCGAAGCCGCCATCCCGGCCTACCGGAAAGGATGTGAATTGGATCCTCGGAACCCGATCCTCCAGCTGTTCCATGGCTGGGTCCTGGTTGTCAACGACCAGCGACCGCAGGCTGCGGCCCTCTTCGATGTTCTGGCTCACCAGGCGCCCGGCACGGCGCCCGGACAGCTCGGGCTGTTCTGGCGCCACGTACTGAAGGGTGATCGGGAGGCCGCCCTGGAGGCGATCTCTTCACCTGAGTTGCAGACGGCGGCCCAGCGAACGGAGTTCTTTGCCCGCCAGCTTGCGGACGGCTGTGCCCTCGTTGGGGCCAACGATCGCGCGCTTGCTCTTCTGTCCAAGGCGGTGGATCTCGGCTTTATCGATTATCCCTATCTATCGCGACTCAATCCGCTGCTGAAGGGCCTTCGCGGCGAGACGGGATTCGCCGTACTGATGGAGGCAGTCAAGGTCAGGTGGGAGCGTTTCGACGCCTGAAGAGTGCGAAGACGTCCCGATGCCTACCGATGTAGCCCTTCACCGGTCGCGGACCGCGATCCGGTTCCCATGTCTTCGCCTTCGGCGGAACCGGCTGGCCCTCGCGGAAGGGACCTTCATCCCTCAATGATCCTTGGCGGCGAAACCGCACCGGGGATATCCTCGCCATTGCGAAAACCATGAACTCAGTGCAATCCATCGAAACCGCGGTTCAGCAGCTCCCCAAGGCTGAGCTTGCCGAGTTTCGCCTGTGGTTCGCTCGGTTCGATGGAGAGATGTGGGACGCTCAGATCGAAGCCGACGCCGCGGCCGGGAAGCTGGATGATCTCGCGGCCGAAGCCCTGGCGGAATTTCATGAGGGCAAGGCACGCGAACTTTGAGGCACTTCGCGTCCTCAAAGTTCTGGCGATGCTTCAACTCCCTGCCCGCTGAGGTTCAGTCTCAGGCGCGGCGCCAGTTCAACCTGCTCAAGGCGAATCCCGAGCCCCCGTCGCTGCAACTGAAGTCGATCTCCGGCGGGCGCTTTCGCAGCGTCCGGGTGGGCTTGGCTGCCGCGCACTTGGACTTCCCGTTCCCGAGGGCGTGCAGTGGTTCTGGATAGGAACCCACGCTGAGTACGACAGGCTGATCGGCTGACTTCGTCTTCTCACTCACCTAACGCGACGGGCTCTCTCCCGCCATCCGCTTCAGCAGTGCGATCTGACCGGCGTGGTAGATGTCGTGGGCGGCGATGCCGAGGACCATGCGTCTCACCGTGTGCTTCGAACCGTTGACCCGGGTGTCCAGGGTGAAGGGGTCGAGACCGAAGATGATGGCCTTGAGGGCTGCGTGCTGATGCTTGAGCAGGGCGAGGTCGCCTTTCCAGTCGGCGAGGGTGAGCCCCCGGTCCCGGGGGAAGAAGTTGCTGCCTTTGAGCGGGAAGTCATTTCGCTTGCCCGAAGCGAGCCGGTTCCTCACCGCGTACTTCCAATACGCGCAGTGAACGGCCAGTTCCCAGATGTTGTGACCGCCCTTCCGGGGCCGGTAGAGCAACTGACCAACGCTCAGGCCGCGCAGACTTCCCAGCAGATTGGGGCCGTGCCAGGCGGCTTTGTTGAAACCTTCGTCGAGCAGGAGGGTGAAGCTGCGGATGTCGGCGGTCATGGGCCTCTCCAGATCAAGGCGGCGATTGGGGCTAGAATACCGTTTGGACCTAACCCCCAAAGAACAGCAATCAGGCTGTTGGGGCGTTTTCCCAGAAAGAAGATCGCACGGTGGGCTCGAAACTGTTTGTCGGCAACCTTAACTTCAAGACCACCGCGGACGAAATTCGCGACCTGTTCGCACAGGCCGGCGCAATTCGCGAAGTCTTCCTCCCCACGGATCGGATGACGGGTCGCCCGCGCGGCTTCGCCTTTGTCGATTTCGAGAATGCGGAAGATGCGGTGAAGGCAACGGAGAAGTTCAATGGCATGGACCTCGGTGGTCGCGCGCTTCGCGTGAACGAAGCCGAGGAGCAGAAGCCCCGTCCGGCGGGCGGCGGCGGTGGTCGTCCCTTTGGGGGTGGCGGCGGCGGTTACGGTGCGGGCGGTGGCGGCGGTGCTCGTCCGTATGGCGGCGGCGGCGGCGGGGGTGGCGGCGAACGCAAGGGTTCGCGTCGCAACGTGCGCGCCCAAAAGCGCGGCTTCTAAGAAACTACCGTCGGACGAAATGGGACGCGGCTTCGGCCGCGTCCTTTTTTTGCCTTGCGACTAGCGCATGGCCTCGTCGAGTTCGATCACCAGTTTCTCGGCCTTGGCATTCAAGACCTCGAATTGAGTTTGAACCGAGTTGTCTTTGCGGGCCAGCCGGTCGGCGAAATCGAACCGCTCGTTCGCGATGTTGAGGGCGGCGAGGACGGCCAGACGGAACGAGTCGATGGTGGCGGTGGACTGCGAGAGTTCCTTCATCTGGGCGTCCACGTATCTCGCTACTTCCTGCAGGCGCGACTCGTCCTCCGCCATCAAGGAAAATGCCTGACCGAAGATGTCGATTTCGACGCGCTTGGGTTTTTGGGGCATGGGGTCGCTCTGCCTGGGCTAGTCGAGGCTCTCCAGAAGGGTGACGATCTTCGCCACCCGGCTGCGCACCTGATCCTGCTCGTGCTTGAGGGTCTCGATCTCGGCGGTGAGGCCGTCGATCTTCGCCGCGTGGCCTGCGGCGTCGCCCATCTGGGCCTCCAGCGCGCTCAGCTTTCTTTCGGCTTCGAGCAGCTTCGCCTTGTTCTCCTTGAGCTGGTCGTCGAGGCTCTTGTTGTCCCGGCGCAGTTTCTTGACCAGCTCCGCGGCCTTTTTGACCTTCTCTTCCAGAATATCGAAACTGTCCTGCATTCCTTCTCCTGTGTTGCCGATCAGACTTTGTTGCACGGGTCCATCACCAATTGAATCTTAGGCGAGTCCGCCGCTGGTAATGGTGGGCGGCGAAAAACTTCGCCGGACCGCTTCCACCAGATTTTCCACTTCTTCGCTCGCGAGGGTGCGGGTCTCGTCGCGGAACCGGAACGACAGAGTCAGGCTGATCTGATCGGCGGGCAGGGCCCCGGCCCTGAAGAGATCGATGATTTCGATGGATCGCGCGGTCGGCCCCGCCTTTGCCTTCGCCTGGGCGAGGACAGTGGCGGCACTGGTCGAGGAAGGAACCAGGACGGTCAGATCACGCGTCACTTCGGGGAAGCGGGAGAAAGAAGCGAAGGCGAGAGGCGCGCGCGAGTCGAGCGCGTCGAGCGCGATCTCGGCCACCACGGGTCGATCCTTCAAAGAGAACGACCTGATGACGTCGGGATGAATCTCCCCAAGGTAACCCACCGCCCGGCCATCCACCTTGAGGGTCGCGCTGCGGCCGGGGTGAAGGAACGGAGGCGCCCCTTCCGGATCGAAGGTGACGAAGGCGCTCGCCGGTCGCGAAAGGATCTCTTCGGCCGTTCTCTTCAGATCGAAGAAGTCGAGCTCCCGCGCTTTGCCGGCCCAACCCCGCGGTGTTGTTCCCGAAATCAGCAGGGCCAGGCGGGGAGTCTCGATGGGGCCATCGGGAGAAGGCGAGAACGTGCGCCCCAGCTCGAAGAACTGAATGTTGCGGGCGCCGTGACGCTGATTGCGCTCCAGGCCTTCGAGAAGTCCGGGCATCACCAGAGAGGTCCGCAGAGCGTCCTGCTCCACCGAGAGGGGGTTCGCGATCTTCACGATCGCGCCCTGCGACGGGTCGCACCTCGCCGAAGAAACGAAGTTCAGATGCAGAGCCTCCCGATAGCCGAGGCCGGAGAGAAGGGCCTTCAGACCCCGCTCGGTGCGCTGAGCGGACGTCAGTCCGGCCGCCCTTCGTGAGGCCGGAACGGTCCGGGTGATCCGATTGACGCCGTAGTGTCGGGCCACCTCTTCGATGAGATCGACCTCGCGGGTACAGTCGCCGCGCCAGGTGGGTACCAGAACATTCAGCTCTCGCCCCCGGCCCGGATGAGCGGCGTCGTCCGGGGTGGGTCCCGTCACTTCGAAACCGAGTCTTTTCAGCGTGGTCTTCGACTGCTCCGCCGGGACGCTGGCGCCGAGGCGGGCATCGACATTGCCGAGGCTCAGGGCCAGGCGGCGTTCAGGGATCTCCGAACCGCGGGCCTCGATCAGGACGGGCCGGGTCGTTCCCATGGCCCCTCTGGCCACGAGGTTGGCGAATCGGGCAATGGAAGCCGGCCCGGCCGCGGGATCGGCGCCACGTTCGAAGCGATGCGAGGCGTCGGTGTGCATTCCCAGCGCCTTGGACGCGCGACGGATCAGGAGCGGATTCCAGTACGCGGCTTCGAGAGCGACGGTACGGGTGTCATCCGAGATCTCGGACGAAGCGCCTCCCATCACCCCCGCGATGGCCAGGGCTCTCTCCGCGTCGGCGACCACGCCCATGGTGGTGGTGAGGGTGCGGTCGACATCGTCGAGCGTCCTGACCACCTCGCCCGCGGCCGCCATTCGCGCCTTCAGCACCCCGCCGCGTAGTTTCGTGAGATCGAAGGCATGGGTGGGCTGACCCATCTCTAGCATCACGTAGTTCGACAGATCGACGATGTTGTTGATCGAGCGCTGACCGGCGAGCTCCAGGCGATCCTTCAGCCAGGCCGGCGCGGGCCCGACCCGGACATCGAAGACCCGCGCGGCGAATCGCGGACAGAGCTCGGCCGCCTCGATCACGACGCGCAGAACACCGTTCGAGGGCGCGCCTGCCTCCGCGAAGTCGAGGGGGAGCGGCTTGAGCGGGAGCGAGTAGAACGTCGCGGCTTCTCGCGCCACCCCGCACATGTTCATGGCGTCGACGCGATTCGTGGTGATGTCGAGATCGAGAACGGCTTCGTTGCCGAACCTCTCGATCCCGTCGCAGGCCAGGCCGATGCTGGTCAGATCGTCGGCGAGCTGCTGCGCTTCGACGGTGAGGTCGACGAAGTCCTTGACCCAGGAAACCGGGATCTTCATTGCCTACGAGAACTGCTCCAGGAAGCGGACGTCGCTTTCATAGAAGAGTCGAATGTCGGAGATGCCGTACTTGATCATGGCGATCCGCTCGATCCCGGTGCCGAAGGCGAAGCCGCTGACCTCGTTGGGGTCGTACACGACCTTGCCCAGGCGCGCGTTGACCGACTCGAAGACCGCGGGATGCACCATTCCCGAACCGAGAATCTCGACCCAGCCTGTCTGCTTGCACACCCGGCAGCCGGTCTTCCGGCCCCTGCAGGTGCTGCACCCCATGTCGACCTCGACCGAGGGCTCGGTGTAGGGAAAGTACGACGGGCGGAATCGAACCGGGTATTCCTTGCCGAACACCGCGTGGATGAAGGTCTCGAGCGTCCCCATGAGATCGCCGAGGGTGATGCCTCGATCGACGACCAGGCCCTCGAACTGGTGAAACATGGGGGAGTGGGTGATGTCGTCGTCGCGCCGGAAGGTCCGGCCGGGACACAAGACACGCACGCTGGGCGGATTCTCGTTGGTGAGCATCGACCGGATCTGCCCGGTCGAGGTGTGGGTGCGAAGGAGCCGAGGCGGCGCGCCTTCGAGATAGAAGGTGTCCTGCATGTCGCGGGCCGGATGATCGGCCGGCATGTTCAGCGCCTCGAAGTTGTGGAAGTCGTCGTCGACTTCGGGGCCATCGAAGATGTCGAAGCCCATGCCGATGAAGACGTCCTCGACCTCTTCGCGCACCAGGGTCAGAGGGTGTTTGCTACCCGAAGAGCGGGCGCGTCCGGGAAGGGACACATCGATCCGCTCGGAGCGAAGCCGCGAGCCGCGCTGCCGCTGCTCGAACCCGGCCTCGGCCTCGCCGATGGTCGCTTCGCTG
>JANLSZ010000215.1:0-3263 GCA_031362685.1 Vicinamibacteria bacterium
CTCCGGCGAGCAGCGCATAGACAATCATGGCCGCGCCGAGATTGGGATACTCCGATCCAGCCGACGCGCGCCGAACGCCCGCGACATTGAAAGGGATCTCGCGGAAGACTCCGAGGAACACATCGAGCGAACGAACCCCCAGGCCTTCCATGATGGCGAGACCGGCGGCGCACGATCCGGAAATGGCCAGAGCCCTGAAGCCCCACTTCAATTGGCGCTCTTCGAGTCGAGCGACCAGCGCGGCAAACGCCGCCATCGCACCCAGACGCAGAGCGAACTTGAGGGCTCGTCCGGGATCCGTGGAGGCGAGGCTCGCGGAGAAGAGGCTCGCCGCGACCATCAGGCCGAGAGCGAGGAGGGCCGGCGCCCGCAGGCTTCGCGCGCCCTGTCTTCTGGAACCGAAAGCCAGGACCGCGAAACAGGGCAGGGCCACCGCTTCAATCAGGGAAAGGCGGAAGAGGCCAAGAGGAACCGTGAAACGCGGCTCGAAAGGCACGATCAGAAGGAGGAGAAAGAGAGCTGCCGTCATCGTGCGAAGCGCTTCAGGCGGGAGACTTCGACGCCGTCGCGCCGGGTGAGGGCAGGGTCGCCACCCAGTCAAGGTACGGGCCGAGCTTGAACTTCTTTGCAGTATTCGCGGAAGACATGTAACGGATCTGGCCGAGGACGTTCCTCTGGGGCGCCCAGGGCCGATCGAACAGCCCGAAGCACCAGAGGATCCCGGTGTACGAATTAGGATTGCGGCCGTCGAGGGCGTACTTGTTGTTGAGATGAACGAGGGTCTGATACGCCTCTTCCGGGGTACGCGACCACTCGATGACCTTCTTACCCCACAGCATGCGCAGGTAGTTGTGAATGCCCCCGGTGGCCACCAGTTCGCGCTGGGCGGCGTTCCAGAGCGGATCGTGGGTGGAAGCGCTCTCCCATTGGGCGAGGTCGTAGACGAACTCGCGTTTGTCGCCCGCGTGCAGGTGCAGGGTCGCGTAGGCCCACCTGGGAAGCGCGGTCTGAAGCGATTTCGTGTCCTCGCGACGATGGACATGCCAGACATAACCCACGTCGCGCCAGGTGAGTGCTTCGTCGAGGAACGAGTTGGCATTCACCTCCTCGCCAAAGAAGCCCTCGCGTTTCCCCGCCTTCTCGAGATGCAGCCGGACCGGAACGTAGCCGCCGGTGGCTTCGAGAGTCGACATGACAATCTCTTCTATTCCGATGTGACCGAAGTGGAGGTAGGGCGAGAGTCCGGAGCCATGAAAGGCCGCGGGTGGCAGGGGTTCAGAGCGATGTTCGGCGTAGATAGGTAGACCCTTCTTGATGAAGGCCTTCAGCCGAGCACGAGCGGCCGTGGTCCCGCCCACTCTTTCGCCCACCGCCTTGACGCTATGGTCAATCGGCAGCTTCGCGATGAGAAGCCCGGGATCGTCGAGACTCGCGAGATCGAATCCGGGGCTGATTTTCGATCCGTCAGCGCGCGCAGGCTTTGGTTTCGGTGCGCTGCGACGCTCGAAGGCCGCGGCAAACTGCTTGTGAATCCTGGGCCGCAAATGAGCGGCGGCATAGGGAGCTTCGCCCAGGAGCCGCAAAGGAACCACCGAGTTCGAGTCCACCGCGATGACCGCGCGGTCCACCCACCGGGCGAACGAAGCGCTCTGGCCGGGAATGATGAAGCAGGGAAAGTCGTCCGTGACCACCAGGGCGGCGCGCGCGGCCAGGCGGGAGAGCAGTCCGCGGGCGGGGTGCTTCGGGGTTTCGACAAACGGCCAGTAGGTGAACCCGAGCTTCTTCGCAAAAGCCGTGTTGTCTTTCATGCCCTCGACAATGAACTGATGAAGCCGGGCGCTCGCCCATGGGTAGTCGAGGCGCAGTCCCTCGTAGACGACCAGGGGCTTTCCCAGTTCGTTGGCGCACTTGAGCGCATAGTCGAGCGAGTGATTGGAGAAAAAACGACGCTGCATCTGCATCCAATACAGAACGAACTCGCCCGATTGGGCGATGGGCTGATCGTTGAGCCGGACAAGGCGCGCTTGGTTCAGGGTCATGCGGGGCAGCCGTGGGAGCTTAGAGCGCCGGGCCGCCTCGCGCTTAAGTACAATCAGGGCCGTCCTCCAGGAAAGACGAAACAAATGAAGACCAAGGCCGCTCGCTCCAAGAAGCCGTTCCGCCTCGCCATGCTGACCGGGGGCGGCGACTGCCCCGGCCTCAATGCGGTCATCCGCGCGGCCGCCCGCTCGGCCTTCGCCCTCGGGTGGGAAGTCTTCGGCATCGAGAATGGTTTCGAGGGCCTGCTGACCAAGCGCGCTCACCAGCTTCACCCGCGCGATGTGCGCGGCATCATCCACCTCGGCGGCACCATCCTCGGAACCTCCAACCGGGTGAGTCCGTTCCGGACGGAACGGCGTGGGAGGGCCGGGGCCAAGGCCGACGACCCCGACCGCTCGGCCGAGGTAGTGCGGAATTTCAAGGCCATGGGTTTCAACGCCCTCATCGCCATCGGCGGCGACGGCACGCTGAGTATTGCCCTCCGTCTGGCCCGGAAGGGCATCCCGGTGGTCGGCGTGCCCAAGACCATTGACAACGACATCGAGCACACCTCGGTGACCTTCGGCTTCGACACCGCGGTCTCCACCGCCACCGACGCCATCGACAAGCTCCACCCCACCACCGAGGCCCACGGTCGCGTGATGGTGGTCGAACTGATGGGCCGCAACGCGGGTTTCATCGCGCTCAACTCCGGCGTGGCCGGCGGAGCCGACGTCATCCTGATTCCGGAGATCCCCTTCGACCTCGATCTCGTGTGCAACAAGATCCGCGAGCGGGAGAAGGGACACCGCGGGGGTTACTTCTCCATCGTGGTGGTGGCCGAGGGGGCTCGAAGCAAGGGCGGCAGGGTGCATCTGCGCGCTGCCGACCAGGGAGAAGCGCCGCGGCTGGGCGGCATCGGCCAGTGGGTGGCCGAGGAGATTGCCAAGCGGACCGGGAAGGAGACGCGCAGTCTGGTGCTGGGACATCTGCAGCGCGGGGGTCCGCCCACTACCTTCGACCGGCTGCTGGGAACCCGTTTCGGCGCGGCCGCGGTCCGAGCGGTGAAGGACCGCGATTTCGAAACCATGGTGGCGCTCAAGCCGCCCACCATCGTACGCGTGCCCCTCAAGGACGCGGTCGGGGATGGTCGGACCAAGCGCGTCACTCTCGACTCGGATGTGCTGGTGTCGGCGAGGGGTCTCGGCATCTCCTTCGGGGATTGACCGGCCGCACGTCGGCCG
>JANLSZ010000239.1:0-5725 GCA_031362685.1 Vicinamibacteria bacterium
ACCGCACCCAGCTTGCTCGCGTGGCGGGCCCGGTCCTGCTGTCTGGCGAACTCAATATCGAACCCCGCGGTGTCGACCTTGAGGCCGCGATCGGCCGCGAGTTCTTCGGTGAAGTCGAGAGACAGGCCGTAGGTGTCGTAAAGCTTGAAGGCTTCGGCGCCGCTCAAGGCGCCGGTGGTGGCGGAGGCGGCTACGGAGTCGAACATGGCGAATGCCTGCTTGAGCGTCGTGGAGAATCGATCCTCCTCAACCCGCACGATCTTCTTGACCGTGGCTTCGGTTGTCTTGAGGTCTGGGTAGGCGGACTGCATCCGCGCGACCAGTTCGCTTACCAGCCCCGAGAGGAACGGTTTGTCGAGGCCGAGCTTGCGGCCATGGCGCAGAGCGCGGCGCATGATTTTTCGCAGCACGTAGCCGCGCCCTTCGTTCCCGGGCAGGACGCCGTCCGAAACCAGAAACGTGGTTGCCCGCAGGTGATCGGCAATGACGCGCAGGGACACATCGGTCGCCGGATTCTGTCCGTAGGTCACGCCCGCGAGCTTCGCGGTGGCGTCGATCAGGGGAGTGAAAAGATCGGTGTCGTAATTGTTGAGCTTGCCCTGGACCACGGCGGTGACGCGCTCCAGGCCCATACCGGTATCGACGCAGGCCGAGGGCAGAGGCGAGAGGGCTCCGGTGGTGTCCCGGGAAAACTGCATGAAGACAAGATTCCAGATTTCGAGGTAGCGATCGCATTCGCAGGCCACGCCGAGGCAGGGCCGACCCGCGGCCGCCTCCGCGCAGGGAAGCGAATCGCCCTGGTAGTAGTGCAGCTCGGAACAGGGTCCGCAGGGGCCGGTGTCGCCCATGGCCCAGAAGTTATCCGCCTTGCCGAGTTCGAGGATCCGGTCCGCGGGCAGGAATGCGCGCCAGTGCTCGAACGCCTCGGTGTCGCGGGGCACCCCATCTTCGCCCTTGAAGATAGTGGCGGTGAGCCGGTCGGGCGAGAGTCCCAGCGTCTTGGTCAGAAACTCCCAGGCGTAGGCGATGGCGTCCTTCTTGAAGTAGTCGCCAAACGAGAAGTTGCCCAGCATCTCGAAGAACGTGTGATGACGCGCGGTGAGGCCCACGTTCTCGAGGTCGTTGTGCTTGCCTCCCGCGCGAACGCATTTCTGCGACGAGGCCGCCCGCTTGCAGGCCCGGGACTCACGACCGAGAAAAACGTCCTTGAATTGATTCATCCCCGCGTTGGCGAAGAGAAGGGTGGGGTCGTTCTGGGGAATGAGAGGCGAACTCCGCACGACCTCGTGCTGCCTCTCCTCGAAGAACCCGAGGAAGGAGGAGCGGATGTCGTCCGCGGTGGGCGGTCTAGTCGTCAGCGGCGGCGTCATTGCCGGTATTTTCGGTCATCAGGGCGTTTTCCGCGAGGCGCAAGGCCTTTCGGGCCTCGGAAAGTTCGAAACCACGCCCGAGCAACGACCGCAGGACCTTGATCCGTTTTTCCTTGAGGGTCTCGCCTCTCGCTCGTTCGAGCAGCCTGGTGGCGAACCGGACGAGGCTGGTCTCGGCATCGTCGGACGCCGCGAACGCCTGCTTGGTCGCGGCCTGAGCGGTTTCCACAGCGATGCCCTTCTGTCTCAAAGTTGCGAGCACGCGCCGCGGACCTCGCTTGCCGGTTTGCGCGGTGATCCGGGCGAGGTTGTTCGCGAGACGCACGTCGTTGACCAGCCCCTCGCGTTTTGCCCGGTCGAGCGCCGATTCGATCACTTCTCCTGGAAACTCTTTCCGGGCGAGTGCGCGGGCCAGCTCCTGCTCGGTGTGATCCCGTCTTCCAAGTTTGGTCAGGATCAGGGCGAATGCGTTCCGGCTCCGGTTCCGCGGGTCCGACGCTGGAGGCTCGTTCTCGCTACTCAAGATCGGACATGGAGCCCCGGCCGCGACTGGTTCCAGTATCCACGCCCGAGAGCATCATCCGGAATTCGTCGGGGTTGGTGCAGCGTCGCGCCGCTTCCTCGCGGGTGATGAGACCCTTCTGGCACAGGTCGAAGAGGGCCTGGTCGAAGGTCTGCATGCCGTCGGTGGTCCCTTGGGCGATGGCCCCCGCGATGAGACGCGTCTTCTCTTCGTTGACGATGCAGTCGCGGATGAAAGGAGTGGAAACCATGACCTCGACCGCGGGAACGCGGCTCTGGCCGTCGGCCCGGGGGACGAGCCGGAGAGAAACCACCGCCCGAAGGACCGAGGCCAGCTGCCTTCGGATCTGCTTCTGCTGGTGAGGCGGACACACCGAGACAATGCGGTTGATCGTCTCCGTCGCGTCGAGGGTGTGAAGCGAGGACAAGACCAGATGGCCGGTTTCGGCTGCGGTGACCGCGGTCTCGATGGTCTCGTAATCCCGCATCTCGCCCACCAGGATCACGTCGGGGTCCTGGCGAAGGGCGGCGCGGATAGCACTCGCGAAGGTCAGAGCGTCGACTTCGATCTCTCGCTGATTGACGATGCAGCGCTTGTCCCGATGCAGGAACTCGATCGGGTCTTCGACGGTGACGATGTGCAGCGTCTTCTCGGAGTTGATGTAATCGATGAGAGCGGCGAGTGTCGTGGACTTCCCCGATCCGGTGGCGCCGGTGCAGATGATCAGACCGCGCTGCTCATCGGCGATCTTGGTGAGGGCCGCCGGCAGGAGGAGTTCGCGGATGGTCTGAATCTTGAGAGGAATCAGGCGAACCACCAGACCCACGGTGCCGCGCTGCTGGAAGACGTTGCAGCGGAACCGGCCGAGGCCCGGCACGGAATACGCCACATCGACATCGAAACTGTCTTTGAACTTCTGCTTCTGCCGGTTGTTCATGACGGAAAACGCCATGTTCAGCGTGTCTTCGGTCTGCAGTCGTCGATGCTCCACTACGGCGGTGAGCTCGCCGTTCACCCGAAGGACGGGGTGCGATCCGACCTTCAGATGCAGGTCGGACGCCTTCTTTTCGATAGCGAGTTTGAGTAGATCGTTGATGAGCATGAAGTGGCTTTGGTTCCGGAGGATAGCCTCTTTCGGCCCTTCTCGCCTTCGGCCCCGCGTTTGTGATATCCAAGCCCCCATGAGGATCATCGCGGGCGAAGGCCACGGGCGGAAACTCAAGGTCCCGAAGGGCGGAGACACCAGATCCACCGCCTCGAGGGTCAAGCAGACGTACTTCGACATCATGCGCCCGGCCATTGAAGGGGCCACGTTTCTCGACGCCTGCGCGGGCTCGGGGGCCCTGGGAATCGAAGCGGTGTCCCGCGGCGCCGCCCACGCGACCCTGATCGATCGTTCACACGCCGCGGTGGCCAGCGCCCTCGAGAACATCAAGGTGCTGGGGGACAAGAGCCGCTCGGTCGAGGTTCTGGAGGGCGACCTGCTGCGCACGCTTCGCAAACTGCGGGCCGAGGGCCGGACCTTCGATGTGGTCTATCTCGACCCGCCCTACGAAGAGGGGCCTTATGAGGAGGCGCTGGAGCTTCTGGCCATGGGTCTGGTCAGTCCGCGCGGGTATGTGACCGCGGAGCATTTCAAGAAGCGCGATCTTCCTGAGACTATTCTGCCCCTGGTGCGCATTCGCGAGGTGAAGATCTCGGATCATCGGCTCACCATCTACAGAAACGAGGTGTCGTCGTGAGCAAGAAAGAATGGAGGCGGGTGGCTCTGGTTCCGGGGACTTTCGATCCCGTCACCCTGGGTCACCTCGACCTGGTCATCCGCACCGCCAGTCTTTTCGACCAGGTGGTGGTTGCGGTGCTGGAGAACTCCGAGAAGAACGCGTGGTTCTCCGCCGAAGGGCGGGTGCTGATGGTGCAGCGCGAGATGTCGTCGCTCAAGAACGTGCGGGTGGTTCGCTTCGCCGGACTTCTGGTTGAACTCGCCGAGAAAGAGGGGGCCGAGGTGGTGGTGCGCGGAGTCAGAGGCGGCGCCGACCTCGAGTACGAGACGCTTCTGGCCCGGATGAACGCACACCTGCGCCCCGGCCTCGACACCATCTTTTTGCCTTCCTCGCCGAATCTGTCGCACGTCGCTTCGCGCCTGGTTCGCGAGATTGCCTATCTCGGCGGGTCGGTGAAGGGGCTGGTCTCCGACAAGGTCGCCCTGGCCGTGGAGACGCGGGCCGAGGAAAAGCGCGCGGAAAACGCGTTCTCTGGAGCTCGCAAGCGATGAGATCGAAAGCGCCAACCCCGCTTCACCTGTCGGCCCGCGTCAAGTCGGTACAGGTTTCGCCCACCGTCGCCACCGCGGCGCGGGCCACTCTGCTGCGTTCCCACGGCCGCGAGATTCTCGACTTCTCCGTGGGGGAGCCCGATCAGGGCACGCCCGAGCGGATTCGGCGCGCGGCGTCCGATGCGATGAACCGCGGGGAAACGCGCTACGTGCCGTCGCTCGGCATCCCCGCGCTGCGCCGGGCGGTGGCCGATCGCTATCTCGCCGACGATGGCGTCCGCTTCGATCCCGCCGAGGTTGCGATCACGCTGGGCGGCAAGCAGGCGTATGCGCTCGCCTGCGAAGCCATCCTGGACCCGGGCGATGAGATCGTGATTCCAACTCCCTTCTGGCCGACCTTCTCGGAGGCGCCCCGGATCCTCGGAGGTCGTCCCGTTTTCGCCCCCCTCGATACCAAGCGCGGTTTCGCGTTCGATCCCGACATCATCATGAAGAAGGTGCGGCGGAAGACCCGCGCCCTCGTGATCAATTCGCCCTCAAATCCCACGGGCGTGGTGGTGAGCGAGAAGGCCCTGGTGGACATCGCCCGCTCGTTGAAGGCCCATGCCCCAAACGCCTTCCTGATTTTCGACGACACCTATTCCCGCCTTCGCTATGTGGACGGAAATCCTCGGATGCTTCCGCGGGTGCGCGAAATTCTGGGTGACCATTTCATCATCGCGGGTACGGCGTCGAAGACGTACTGCATGACGGGCTGGAGGATCGGGTGGCTGCTGGCTCCCCGGGCGGTGATCAATGGCGCGGCTGCTCTCATTTCGCATCAGACCCAGTGCGCGAACTCGTTCGCGCAGTTCGGCGCGGTGGAAGCGCTCGCCGGCCCGCAGGATCTGGTGGGCGAGCTGGTGAAGGAGTATCGAACTCGACGCGACATGGTGGTAGCCGTCTTGGCCGCGATACCCGGGATCAGATGCCACGTCCCCGACGGCGCTTTCTACGCCTTCCCGGACGTGCGCGGAGTGTTGTCGAAGGCCATGCCCGACGCCCTCACGTTCGCCGCGCGTCTTCTCGACGAACAAGGCGTAGCGGTAGTGGCGGGCGAGGGCTTCGGCTGTCCCGGCTTCATCCGCATCTCGTTCGCGCGCTCCCGGGCCGAACTCCGCCGCGGCCTGGCCGCGCTCAACGCGTTCATCGCCTCCGCGGAGATCAAGCCGGCCGGGCGGCCGAAAGTCACGACTCCCGGACGCGCGAAGAAGGCCCATCGATGATTGGCTTCCAGGACGGTTCGCCGGCGGTCCTGTACCTGAACGATCCGAAGGAAAAGATCTGGGGTCTCGTGGTGTCGGTGTCCGCGGCCGGAGTAGTGATGCGCGGCCTGCGTCTCGACTCGTTCGAGGATTGGATGCGCCAGGAGGCGAAGAACGAGGACGAACTCCTCGGCCTCGTCACCGCCTTCTACCCCCTGCCGCGAATCGAGCGTCTGGAAGAGGACCGCTCGGTGGGTTCGGTGGTCAGCTACTCCGACCGCTTCGCCAACGCGGTGGGTCGATCGGTGCAGGA
>JANLSZ010000281.1:0-4823 GCA_031362685.1 Vicinamibacteria bacterium
AAACCGCCGTCGTGGCAGAACGCGTCGAGAACGCGGCCGCGCGCGAGCCTCCCGAACAGCACGTGATTCGCCGACTGGTCGAGGAAGGTGCCGGTCTTCTGGCCATTGACCACATCGACGCTGAGGGTCACCGAACCTTCCCGAATGTCGACCGACCCGGGAACCTCGCCCCACAGCGTCTTCGTTTCGCGGGGCAGACCTTCGCGCTCGCGGACCTTGGCGTCGTTACGGGCGAGAACTCCGCGAGGCTTCAGCCGCGCCACCAGCGCATCGACCACGGCGCCGGTGCGCGTCTCCATGGCCGCGGCGAGCACTTGCACCACCAGCACGTCGCCATAGCGGTCGACGATGAGCCCGGGCAAGCCATCGGACTCGCCGTGGACCAGGCGGCACGCGCCGCCCATCCCGAGCGTCTCTTCACGGAACCGAATGGCCGCTTCGATCCGGTCGACCAGCCACGTCGGTGCGAGCGCGCCCCGTGAAAGGATGCGAAGCGTGACCTCCGAATGCTGCGAGTAGAAGGCCTGGCCGAGGAAACGTCCCTTGGCCACCACGTCCACGATCTCCCCGTTCGGCGCTTCCACCGGCTCGACGTCGGACTTGAAGATCCAGGGGTGTCCGGTTTCCAGCCGGGAAAAACCGCGGGGCTTGAGAATGGCTTCGCTCATCAGGGGAGCGAGCATAGGCGAGGCGCGCGGGTCCGCCTTTCTTCGGCGTCCTATAATCGACGCCGTGGCCGATGAACTGATCGCGAAACTGAAGGACGCCCTGGGGAAGCATGAGGAAGTTGTCGTCGCCTATCTGTTCGGAAGTGCGGGGCGGGGGGAGCTTCGTCCCTCCAGCGACCTGGATGTCGCAATTCTCCTTTCGGTATCAGCCGCGCCCACCCTCGCTTCGATGCGCCTCGGACTTCAGGCGGATCTTCAGGAAGCCGTTCATCGTTCGGTCGATCTGGTGATCCTGAACCAGGCTTCGCCTGACCTCGTCCACCGGGTTCTTCGTGACGGCGTTCTCCTGACCGAGCGGGATCGATCCGCCCGCATCCGGTTCGAGGTCAATGCTCGGAACGAGTACTTCGATGTCCTTCCTTTTCTGAATCGATACCGTGAGGCGGCTCTCCAGTGACGGATCGCGATCTGGTCGCGAAGAAACTGGCGCGAATCGTCACCTGCCTCCACGAGTTGAGGACGCTGGCTTCAGTGGACCGCCTGCGCGAGGACGTGCGCGAGGAGCGGTTCGTCGAACACACTCTTCAAATCGCCATCCAGTCGGCCCTCGACGTGGCCTCGCACATCGCCTCCGACCAGCGCCTGGGCGAGCCGGAAACGAACCGGGCGCTGTTTCAACTACTGGCCAGGGCTGACGTGATCTCGAAGGACCACGCGCAGCGGCTGGCCGAGATGGCCGGTTTTCGCAATGTCCTCGTCCATGGCTATGACGACGTTCAGATTCAGATCGTAGAGGATGTGGTACGCAACCACCTCGGTGACCTGGATGAGTTCGTCGCCGCCATGAAGCGCCACCTCGCCCGGTAGCGCGCGGCCTCGTTCCCCCGGGGCCGCCTCGCGCCGCCGGACCCCTTTTCTTGAGGTCGACGGAACCTCGTCCCGCCCCTGACCGTCTACTCATTACAAGAGAGAGGTCCATCCTTATGAAGATTTCCAGACTTGCGTTCATCCTATTGACCGCGCTAGCGGTCGAGGGCTTGGCCACGCGGCCCGCCCAAGCCGACGACAAGGCTACGAAGCACAAGGAAAGCGCCTCCTGGAACTTCGACTCCTTCGGCTCCTGGTTCGAGGAGATGGGCGAGGGGTTCGCAGATGCCTTCAGCGGTCCCAAGCGCACCGCTGCCCCCTTCAAATGGACGGGCAAGCTGGCCGCGGGCAAGACCTTCGAAGTGCGCGGTATCAACGGCCCAATCCGCGCCATTGCTTCCAGCGGTTCGGAAATCGAGCTCATCGCCATCCGGACCGGCCGGCGAAGCGATCCCGAGTCGGTGAAGATCGAAGTCGTCCCTCACGCGGGCGGGGTCACGGTCTGCGCGGTCTACCCGAGCAAGGATGACTCCCGTCCCAACGAGTGCAAGCCGAACGGGGGCGGGCGCATGAATGTTCGAAACAACGACGTCAACGTCGAGTTCGAAGTCCGGGTTCCCCAGGACGTGGCTTTCGAGGGACGAACTGTGAATGGGAGCATTCGCGCCGAAGTGGGCGGGCGCGCGGCGGTGTCCACCGTGAACGGCAGCATCGAGGTGGCGGCGGGAACGCTCACCGAAGCCACCACGGTGAACGGCTCGATCCGGGCGGAGGTCCGGTCCAACATCGCTTCGGCCGACGACATCAAGCTTTCCACCGTGAACGGTTCAGTCCACCTCAACCTCCCTGAGGGCGTCAACGCCGACGTGTCCGCCAAGACGGTTAACGGTGGCATCACCAGTGAGTTCACCGAGATCGAAGTCCGGAAGAAGTACGGGCCCCGGTCCGCGGAAGGCCGCCTCGGCCACGGCGGTCGCGAGCTCGAGCTCAACACGGTGAACGGCGGGATCAGGATTACGAAGAGCAACCAGCAAGCCGGCTGGTAGTTGGAGGAGGGGGTTGCTTCGTTGGTCGGCCTTCGGCCGACCTGTCTCGCAATGACGGTACCGATGCCCCGACGGTACGGGGCCTGCTGAGAAACCCGTTCGAGAAGGGCCCCATTTCAGCCCCTTTTCGTCATTGCGAGGGACTCGTCGTTTTGGAGGGGACCGAAGCAATCCCCAAAGAGATTGCTTCAGGCCATGCGGACGGACAGTGGCCTTCGCAATGACGGTCATGGGGTTCCTTCCAAAAGTCACGGAGCGCGCAAGCCTGGCCTTGGGCCACGTAGTCCGTCGAGTGGCTCGCAATGACGGTACCGGTCTCGACGGTCCGGGGTGGGTTGCCAAGCCGCGTCAATTAGTATGTGCGGCTCGCCATGATCTCTCTCTCCCGCATTCAGAAGCAGTACGGCAAGCAGGTCCTGTTCATCGACGCCGCCTTTCAGCTCAATCCCGGTGAAAAGGTGGGGCTGGTCGGCCCGAACGGCGCGGGGAAAACCACACTGTTCCGCCTGATCACCGGCGAGGAAACCGCCGACGAAGGCGAAGTCTCGGTCCCGAAGAAGCTGACCATCGGCTACTTCCGCCAGGATGTCGAGGAGATGTCAGGACGTTCGGTTCTCGATGAAGCGATTGCGGGGAGCGGCCGTCTCGGCGATCTCCATCACGAGCTCGAAGCCCTTCAGCACGACATGGGCGACCCCGACAAGGCCGGCAAGATGGACAAAATCCTGGAACGGTTCGGCACGGTTCAGGAAGAGTACGACCACCTCGGCGGTTACGCGTTAGAGGCCCAGGCGCGTGAGGTTCTGCACGGCCTGGGCTTCGATGACGAGCGAATCGACGGCGACGTCGGCGCTCTCTCCGGCGGCTGGAAGATGCGGGTGGCGCTGGCTCGCGTTCTGCTAGGCAAGCCCGATGTCCTGCTGATGGACGAGCCCACCAATCACCTCGACCTCGAATCGATTGTCTGGCTCGAGTCGTTCCTGAAGACCATTGGCGCGGCCCTGCTCATGACCTCGCACGATCGCGACTTCATGAACCGGGTCGTCACCAAGATCGCCGAGATCGACGGTGGTGAGATCACCGTCTTTTCGGGCGACTACGACTTCTACGAGCGCGAACGGGCACTGCGTGAGGTGAATCAGGAGGCGCAGTTCGCGCGCCAGCAGGCCATGTTCGCCAAGGAGCAGCGCTTCATCGATCGCTTCGCCGCTCATGCGGCCAAGGCGGCGCAGGTACAGAGCCGCATCAAGGCGCTCGACAAGATCGAGCGCGTCGAGCCGCCGAAGAAACGCGTGGTGGTGAACTTCTCATTCAAGACGCCGCCGCGTTCCGGCGACGAAGTGGCGGTTCTCGAAGGCGTGTCCAAGACCTACGGCACGCGCGCGGTCCACAAGGACTTCTCCCTGACCATTCGCCGCGGCGAGCGGCATTGCGTGATGGGCAAGAACGGCGCGGGAAAGTCCACCCTGCTCAAGATGATCGCGGGCGCGCTCGAGCCCGACTCCGGCAGCGTGAAGCTCGGGGCCAGCCTTCGCCTCGGCTACTTCGCGCAGCAGGCCCTCGACATCCTGAGTCCCGACCTCACGGTGTGGGAGCAGATGGTCCAGGACTTTCCCCACGACAGCATCGGATCGCTGCGGGGAACCCTGGGGGCGTTTCAGTTCTCGGGCGAGGATGTGGAGAAGAAGATCCGGTCGCTCTCCGGAGGTGAGAAGTCGCGCATGGTCATGGCCCGCATGCTTCACAACCCGCCGAACTTCCTGGTACTCGACGAGCCCACCAACCATCTCGATCTCGCCACCAAGGAGATGCTGGTGGGAGCGCTCAAGGACTTTGAGGGCACGATGATCTTCGTGTCCCACGACCGCGCATTCCTGCGCGGCCTCTCGAACCGGGTGATCGAACTCGGCGGCGAGTCCGGCACCGAAACCGAACCGCACCTCTACCCGGGCACCTACGTCGAGTACGTGGCGCGAACCGGCCACGAAGCCCCCGGCGTGCATAACTGACTGCCGAATGCGGTCATTGCGAGTCGGTCCACGGACTTCGTGCCCCGAGGGCAGGCTTCGCGCTGGCCCAAGGCCAGGCTGCGCGCTCCGTGACTGTTGGAAGAAACCCACCGTCATCGCGAGGGACCCGACGGTCTCACGAGGACCGAAGCGATCTCCCGAGCGATTGCTTCAGTCGATGCCGGAACTTCGGCTCCTACGCAATGACGGTGGGATTTTTCCGATAGTCACGG
>JANLSZ010000299.1:0-2037 GCA_031362685.1 Vicinamibacteria bacterium
GCGAGCGCCTCTGCGCCTGCGTGGTGCCGCGGCCGGGGCATTCGGTCGAACTCGGGTCGCTGGTCGAGTTCCTTCGCGCCGAAAAGCAGGTCGCCGCCTTCAAGCTTCCCGAACGCCTGCTCATCCTGGCCGCCCTTCCCCGAAACCCCGTGGGCAAGATCGTCAAGAAAGAACTGCGCGAACTGGCCCGGGAGGGTGCGGACAAGTAATCCTCGAATGAAACAACTGACCGTCCTCGATGCGATGTTTCTCCACCTGGAGACCGCCGAGACGCCGATGCACCTGGCCTCGGTGCATCCGCTGAGGATGCCCCGGGGGTACCGCGGCGATTTCGTTGCGGAGGTGCGGACGCACGTGGCCAAACGGCTGCATCTCGCGCCCATACTGCATCGCAAGCTTCTGCTCGCCCCCCTGGACCTGACCGCGCCGATGTGGGTCGAGGACGAGAGCGTTGACCTCGAACACCATGTTCGTCGCGTGGGTCTGCGAAGGCCCGGCTCGATGAATCAGCTTCGCGCGCTGGTCGGCCGCGTGCAGTCGGCCCCGCTCGACCGTGCGCGTCCGCTCTGGGAGCTGATCCTGGTTGAAGGCTTCCAGGGCCGTGGCTGGGTCGCCATCCTCAAGGTGCACCACGCCGGCATCGACGGGCAGTCGGGCCAGGTGCTGATCGAGGCGCTGATGGACATTTCCCCGCGGCCTCGCGAAGTGCCGCCTCCAAGGAGACGCCGACGCGGGCCGGCGATCGGTGAAGCCAGCGCGGCCGGACGAATCGCGCGAGGTCTCGCCCATGCCGCCACCCAGGCCGGGCAGCTCGTAAGCCACGCGCCGCAGTTTCTTCGCAACGCCGCGAACGCCTCTGGAGTGATGGGCCCGCTCGTGCCGCGGATTCCGGGTTGGACGAAAAGAGGCGGCCACGGCGAGATCGGATCCGGAGTGCCGCGAACCCCATTCAACACCACGTTGACCCGAGAGCGGGTGTGGGCCGGGCGCTCGATTCCGCTGGTGAAGGTTCGCCGTATCGCGAGGGTGCGCGATTGCACGGTCAACGACGTCATTCTCACGGTCTGCGGCATGGCCTTGCGCGCCTATCTGCTCAAGGGGCGGGCGCTGCCCGACCGCTCCCTGATCGCGTTGATGCCCGTGTCCACGCGACAGCGGGGCGATGTCGAGATGTCGAACCGTGTGCTGATTGCGCCGGTTCGTCTTCATACCGACGCCGCCGATCCGCTGCAGCAACTGCGCGACATTTGCGCGGACACCGCTTTGATCAAGCAGGCGCTCGTCCGGTCGCGGGGCGGCACGGCCACCGACCTGCCGATTATCGGACTGTCGTGGCTGGCCCGCGGCCTCGTCCGTCTGCTGGGCCGCTTCAATCTGGCCGAGGTGCTGCCCCTGATGGGCAACCTGGTGATCACCAACGTCATGACCTCGACCGTGCCCTTGTACCTGTGCGGCGCGCGCCTGATGTCGTACCTGCCGGCCCTGGTCCTCATGCACGGCCAGGGGCTGGGCATCGCCGTCCACACTTATGCCGGGTCGATCGACGTGGGGGTTATCGGCTGCCCTCGGGCCGCGCCGGACGTGGAAAAGATAGCGATACTGATCGGCGAGGCGGTGGACCAGCTCGGCCGCGGGGCCTCCGGCTATGCGAGGAAGTCAGCAAGGACGATTGAGGCTCCCCGTTGATCGACGCCAGGTGCGCGCTATCGTTGGGAAGCACATGACAAAGCGGAAATCCGCGAAGCCGCCGGTGGGAAATTTGTTCCTGGAGCTGTTGAGTCCATTAGGGGTGGTGCCGTTCGGTCTGTCCGTGCCCTGGTTGCGCGGCTTGCCCAGCGGGGACGGGCACCCGGTGCTGGTGCTGCCCGGCCTCTTCGCCGGCGAGGGGTCGTTGTGGGCTCTGAGCTGGTTCCTGCGTTCGCGCGGTTATCAGGTGCTGCAGTGGGGAGAGGGGCGCAACCGGGGGCCGACGCCGGGTGTGTTCGATACCGCGCTCGCCATCCTGAAGTCCGCGAACCGGCGTTCCGGCCAGAAGGT
>JANLSZ010000305.1:0-4671 GCA_031362685.1 Vicinamibacteria bacterium
CCCCTCGCCTTCATCTCCGGCCTCGTGGGCAAGTTCTTCGCGGCCCTCGCGGTGACTCTGGCCGGCGCGGTGCTCCTTTCCCTCGCCTTCGCCATCTTCATCCTTCCGGTTCTCGCGGAGCAGTTCATGAAGGCCCGAAGCAAAGGGACCAGGAAGAAGCGGGACACCTTCGGCGCGCGGTACGCCCGGCTCCTCGGTCGCTCCATCAAGCACCCGCTCATCGCGATGGCCCTGGTCGTTCTCGGTCTGGGCATCGGCGTCGCCGCGTATCAGGGCCTGGCCACGGGCTTCATGCCCGAGATGGACGAGGGCTCTTTCGTCATTGACTACTTCCTTCCCGCCGGCAGCTCGCTCGATGCCACCGAAACCACGGCCCGGGAAATCGAGGAGGCGCTCAGAGCAACTCCGGATGTTCAGATCTGGACGCGCCGGACCGGCGCCGAACTGGGCCCTCTGACCGCCACCCAGATGAGCCGGGGAGACATCGCGGTCTCATTGAAGCCCCGCAAAGATCGACGCGGCGTGGAAGAAGTGATCGATGAACTTCGGTCCAGACTGGAAACCCGGGTCCCCGCCGCCCGCATCGAATTCGTTCAACTCCTCGAGGATGTTCTGAACGACCTTTCCGGCAGCGCGCGTCCGGTGGAGATCCGCATCCTCGGCCCCGATCACGGAGCACTCGTTCCCATCGCCCTTGAAGTGGAGAAGCGCCTGGCCGACACGCCGCACATGGTCGACTACTACCGCGGCTTCGAAGACGACGCTCCCATGCTTCAGTACGCCGTGGATGCCGATGCCGCGGCCCGGGCGGGACTCACGCCCACGAACGTGGCTGACGACCTTGGGACGGCGCTGCAGGGCAAGGAAGTGGGCGACGTGCCGAGATTCGATCGGCTGGTTCCGGTGCGCGTGCGGTTCCCTGATTCCTGGCGGTTCGAACCGGGCCCGCTCGCCGATCTCCCCATCGCGGTGGGTCCGACCTCGGTTCCCATCTCTCATCTCGCGACGCCGCGGCGAACGCTGAAGCCGAGTGTGCTGTTGAGAGAGAACCTCGTGCCCGTGGCTCTGGCCACGACCGATCTCGAAGGCAGCGACATCGGCGGCCTGGCCCGCGCCGTCTCGAAGCGCCTCGCCGGGCTGAGGATGCCTCCCGGCTATCGCATCGATCTTGGCGGACAAGCCGAGAGCCAGAACGCGGCGTTCGCTCAATTGTTGAGCGTCCTCGCCCTGGGTGTGATGGCGGTCTTCGCGCTGCTGGTCGGCCAGTTTCGCTCCAGCCGAGCCGCCCTCCTCGTCCTGCTCACCGTGCCGCCCGCACTCGCCGGCGGTGTCATCTTCCTGCGCACGAGCGGCGTTCCCCTCAATGTCTCGTCGCTGATGGGCCTGGTGCTTCTGGTTGGCCTCGTGGTGAAGAACGGAATCCTGCTGGTGGAGAACGCGATCGCGCGTATCGATGACGGTCAGCCGTTGCGTGTCGCCATTCGTCACGCCGGTCGCCGGCGACTCCGGCCGATTCTCATGACCACGCTGTGCACGATCTTCGGCCTGCTGCCCCTCGCGTTCGCGCTGGGCTCGGGGTCTGAACTTCAGCGCCCCCTCGCGGTCGCGGTGATCGGAGGGCTCCTCTTCTCCACCGCCGCGACCCTCCTCCTTCTCCCCGCCCTCGCGTCCTCCTTCCTGGCCCGCCGCCCCTAGTCCGGCCTGTCGTTTGACACTCCGCCGCAGCCCCGCGATCCTGATCGCCTTCGCCGGTGGCGTGCTCTCGATTTCCGTGCGGTTGTCGCTGGTGGCGACCCACCGTCTTCGCCCTGATGGCCGGGCGCGGTGGTACGATCGGCAGCGCCCCCCCGGGATTTACATCCCTCTACTTCAAGGTGATTTATGCCCACAACTGATCGAACCTCCAGCAAGTCCACCCTGGCTATGACCCTCGCCCTGGGCCTCGGCCTGGTCATGTCCGCCGCGGCGGCCGGGAAGACCGTGCTCCTCAAGAATGCGCCCGGCGCAGTCCAGAAGACGATCGCCAGCCAGCTTAAAGGTGGCGCCCTGCACAAACTCTCCGTCGAAACCCTGAACGGGAAGACCACCTACAACGCCGAACTGATGAATGGCGCCACCAAGAGGGATCTCACCATCGACGCTTCCGGCAAGGTGCTGGAGGGGCAGACACCGGTGGAGTTGAGCGCTGTCCCGGACGCGGCCAGGGCCGGGCTAACCCGCGAGGCAGGCCCGGGCTCCATCGCCAAAGTCGAAGAGGTAATCCACGGGGGTCAGGCTTCGTACGAAGGTCTGGTCAAGGAAACCGGCAAGAAAGATCGCGAAGTCGCGGTCGCCGCGGACGGGACGTTGGTCGCCCCGAAGAAAAAGTAGACGGGCGGAAACGAAAACCATTTCATCGGCGTTAACTCGGAGAGACAAAATGAACCGACGTGAATTCAACAAGGTGCTCGGTGCGGTAGGCGTGAGCCTCGCGGCGGGCGCTCGATCGATGGCCCAGGACAAGAAGCCCGAGGACAAGGCTCCGAAGCACATCTGCAAGGCGAAGAACGAGTGCAAGGGGCAGGGCGGCTGCAAGGCCGGTGATGCCGGATGCGCGGGCAAGAACTCATGCAAGGGCAAAGGCGGTTGCGCCACCACCCCGAAGCACGAGTGTCGCGGCCAGAACGACTGCAAGGGTCAGGGCGGCTGCGGTACCAAGGAAGCCGGCTGTCAGGGCAAGAACGACTGCAAGGGCAAGGGCGGTTGCGCCATCCCTCTGAAGCACGAGGTGAAGGCGAAGTAAGGGTTACTTCTTCAGGCTCTCGTACTCCGCGGGGGAGTTGATGTTGGCGAAACAGGCCACGTCGGCGTCGATGGGGTGGAGGTCGAGGCCTTGCAGGGCCGAGGTTAGTTTCAGCCGGCCCTGGAGGAGCGCTCCCCTCACCGCGGCCAGGGTGGACTCGGTTCGGAAAGCCGCGCACAGCGGCTCGAACCCGTTCGCGGTTCGGGCCATCGCGACCTCCGCGCGATCGAGTTCGTCAACGAGCCGGGCCAGCAAGGGCGGGGGCACAAGGGGAACGTCGACGGCGAGCCAGAGGATCCGGTTTCGACCATCGATCGAGGCGGAGAGAAGTGCCGAGTACAACCCGCCCAGGGGCCCAACGCCGCAAACCGCGTCTTTCACGATTGGCACACCGAAGTCCTCATAGCGACGGTCGAGCCCGCAGAGAATCCGGATGTCGTCGGTGACCGCGCGAGTCTTCGCGATCGCGTGCTCCAGGAGAGTCGAGCCCCCGTATGGAAGCAAGGCCTTGTCCTGGCCCATCCGCGAACTGCGACCCCCGGCCACCACAAACCCCCGGACCGTGTTCGCCACAGACGAACTTTGCACCATTCCGCCCTCGCCGTCACCATCCGGATTCGAGAAATCGCGGCAGAGCCTTACTCCCAGCGGAGCGCTTCCACGGGATCGAGGGCGGCCGCGCGCTTGGCCGGCCATACGCCGAAGCCGAGGCCCACTCCGATCGAAACCGCGAGGCCCGCGACCACTGCCCACATGGGAATCTCGGTCGGCAAGTCGGGAATCAGTACGCCGAGCAGCCAGCTCACGCCGCCCGCGAGGAGCAACCCCAGCAAGCCCCCCAACGATGTCAGGGTCACGGCCTCGAAGAGAAACTGCCTGACGATGTCGCCCTTGCGGGCGCCCAGCGCCTTGCGCACCCCGATTTCCTGGGTGCGTTCGGTGACGCTTACCAGCATGATGTTCATGACCCCGATGCCGCCTACCATCAGGCCGACCGATGAGATGGCGATCGCCACCAGGCCGACCCCCGCGGTAATGCTGTCGAACTGCTCGATGATCCGGTCCGCGGTCGAAAGATCGAAGTTGGTTTCGGCGTTGGCGCGCAGCTTGCGCCGCCTGCGCAGGACCTCTTCGACCTGATCGAGCGCCGCCTTCACCTCTCCCGACTTGGCCCGGATGATCAACATCAGCCAGTCGCTGGTCTGGGGCGCGATCTTTCGCGCCGTCCGGTAAGGAATCAGGGCCTGGCTGTTCTCGTCGTCCTCGCCCAGCGGTCCGGCCGACTTCTTCTTCTCCAGCACCCCGATGACGCGGAACGGCTGCCCCGCGAGTTCCACTTCGGAGCCAATGGCCGTCCGATTGAGGAAGAGGGCCTCGGCGACGCTCGAGCCGATCACGATCAGGTTGCGCCGGGCCAGGTCGTCCTCGCGGCTGAAGAACCGGCCCTCGCGCAGTTCCACCGTGACCACCTCCGGGTAATTCGCACTGACCCCTTCGACCTGGGGATTGCGGAACTTCTGGCCCTTGAAGTGAACCGCGTTGTCCCCGGGAATCCACACGCCCGCCGAGTTCGCGACATCCTCGACCAGGGAAGCCTGGGCCACCAGGGCCTGGCCATCCTCGGGGGTCAGGGGCTTGCGGCGATACTCGGCGCGGTCGCGAGGGCCGAGCCGCGGGCCGGTCGAGAGGTGGAAGGCGAAGATGTTGTTGGTGCCGTACTCCTCGATCACAGCCACGATGTTCTTGCGCATCCCGGTGAGAACCGAGGAGATGACGATGACCACGCTGACCCCGATGACCACGCCCACCACGGTGAGAGCGCTGCGCAGCTTGTGGGCGCGCACATTGTCGAGGGCCATCCGAAGCGCTTCCGCGGTCACGAACGATCG
>JANLSZ010000317.1:0-24953 GCA_031362685.1 Vicinamibacteria bacterium
TCGTTGGGCAGGATGTTGTAGACGCTGCTGATGAACTCCAACTCCATCGTGGTCTCGGTGGCGAGCGCCCCCGCCTGGGCGATCTTCACGATGCGCTCCCAGACGTTGTCGAGGGTTGGCATGTGAGAGTGACGCGCATAGACGTAGGTCTCGGCGAAGGCCGGGACCACGTTGGGGGCTTCGCCGCCTCGGGTGATGATGTAGTGCATCCGCGTTTCCTGCGGCACGTGCTCGCGCAGGAACTCGATGCCCATACCGGTGAGCATGACCGCGTCCAGAGAAGACCTGCCCTTGTCGGGGCTCATGGCGGCATGGGCTGCGAGTCCCCGGAAACGGAACTTCGCCGTGATATTGGCGAGATTGGTGCCTATGTCGACCCGGTTCCGGTCGTCCGGATGCCACGAGAGCATCACGTCGAGATCCTTGATGAGGCCGGCGCGCCCGATGTAGACCTTGGCCCCTCCACCCTCTTCAGCAGGCGTGCCGTAGAGACGAATGGTGCCGGGGAGTTTCCGCGCCGCAAGTTCGTCTTTCGCGGTGATTGCCGCCGCCACCGATGCGGTGCCTAGAAGATTGTGACCGCAGCCATGGCCGGGGTCGCCCTCGACCCGCGCCTTCTTCTCCGGCGTATCGAACTGTGACAGGCCGGGGAGGGCGTCGTACTCGGCCATGATCCCGATGATGGGCTTGCCGCTGCCCCAGGAGGCGACGAATGCGGTCGGGATTCCCGCCACACCTTCTTGTACCTCGAAGCCCGCGGCTTTCAGTTCGGCGATGTGCGCGGCCGCGCTTTTGCTTTCCTTGTAGCCGACCTCGGAGTACTCCCAGATCTTCCGCGACAGGTCGCCGTAGTGGGCGGACTTCGCGTCCAGAGCCGCGATGAGCTTCGTGCGGTCGGCGTCCTTGAATGCGGGCGTGGGGGCGGGTGTGGCTTTCGGAGCGGCGAGCGCCGCGGCGAGGAGGAGGGTGATCATTGTTTGTTACCTCTCAATTGGCTGGTAGTGGGGGGATGGGGTTGCTTCGTCGCGGTACCAACGGACTGGCTCCTCGCAATGACGACAGGTCCAATTGGCTTGATAGTGGGATGGCTCCTCGCAATGACGACCGGCCCAAGTTCCTTGGTAGTGGGATCGTGCCGTCGAGTTGTGCGACGTCAAGCCGCTACCAAGCTCATTGGACCTGTCGTCATTGCGAGGAGCCAGTCTGTTGGTACCGCGACGAAGCAACCCCATCCCCCAACTACCAAGCCGCACTACGTCCGAACCCACGAGAACCGCGCTCGTTCCGGTTTGCCGTACAGGGTGAGCGCACCGTGCTCGCCCACCGCGTTGGGGCGCTGGAAGATCCAGTTCTGCCAGGCGGAGAGCCGCCCAAAGATCTTGGTCTCCATGGTCTCGGGGCCGGCGAAGCGCAGATTCGCTTCCATGGCGGTGAGCGCATCGGGGGAGAGGCTCGCGCGCTCCTCGATGGCGAGGCGCACCTCGTCCTCCCAGTCGATGTCGTCGGGGGTGAAGGTGACCAGGCCCGCCTTCATCGCATGCGCGGCATCGAACGAATGCAGGATCTCGACGCTTGCCTTGTCGGGATCGCCGAGGAAGCGGGTCTGCAGTCGGCTGAGGCCGTTCGACATGGGCAGGGAACCGAGATTCATGAGCGTGAACCGTAGCGAGGGACCGTCATCGCCTTCCGCGTCGAGCATGTAGGAGCGATCGGCTGCGAACGCGAGTTCGGCGAGCGAACCCGCGAAGCACGAGCCCTTGTCGATAATGGCGAGAAGCGAGCGGGCGGTGAGGTCGAGACGTTTGAAGACGCGCTTGAGCTTGAGCACGATCTCGTCCGCGAACCAATCGGTGCGCGCGAATTCCATGAGCCTGGCGTCGTGGTCTTCGACCAGATCCGGATCGCCGAGGGTCTTGAGAACGATCACGCCGATCTCGGGCTGATTGAAGCGTAGATCGAGCAGGGCCATGTCGAGTTCGCGCGCCATCTGAAGGTGCCAGTTCGAAGCGCCCTCGGCACGCAGCGCCGAAGCGGTGGCCGAAGGCGCCCCCTTCGGCCCGCGCACCGTGATGGTGGCGACGCGGAGCTTCGCGTCCGTCGCCACCTCCACGAACTCTCCAGGGGTTGGAACCGGGGGAAGCTTCACTCCGGCTCCTTCACGCTTGGGAGCCATCGCGGCGATGGCGAGCGCGCGTTCCTTGAGCGCGCCTTCGAAGGTCGAGAGGGGAATCGCCTGGTCCACCAGGCCCCAGGAAAGCGCGCGCTTTCCCTTGACTCCTTCGCCCAGGCTCGAAAAGACATCGGCCAGATCGCGCCGCACCTTCCGCTTGTCGACCACGCGGGTGAGACCGCCGGTGCCGGGAAGGACGGCGAGCAGCGGCACTTCGGGGAGCGAGACCGCCGAGGACGAATCGTCGACGAGCAGAATCTCATCGCAGGCCAGAGCGAGTTCGTACCCGCCGCCCGCGCACGCGCCGTTGATGGCGGCGATGGAGCGAAGTCCGGAATTTTCCGACGCGTCTTCCAGATAGAGCCGGGTCTCGTTGGTGAACTTGCAGAAGTTCACCTTGAAAGAGTGGCTCGAACTCCCCAGCATGTAGATGTTGGCCCCGGAGCAGAAGATCCGGTCCTTGGCGCTGCCGATGATGAGGCAGCGCACCTCGGGATGCTCGAAGCGCAGACGCTCGACCGCGTCCCACAGCTCGATGTCGACGCCGAGGTCGTAGCTGTTGGTCTTGAGGACGTAGCCCTCGCGCATGGGCCGGTCTTCCTGCACGTCCATGAGGAGTCGGGCGACCGGCGCTTCCACCACCAGCTTCCAATGAAGGTAGCGGGACGGATGGGTGTCGAACCCAACAATCGGCTCTTTGCCGCCCGGGATTTCAGCCATAGAACCGATGAAGATAGGCGAGCCCCCCGGCCCGAGTCAAGCAGTATGTTGCGCATAGTTGCTTCAATCGAATGCAATATACTGCCGGTTCCTAGATGAGCGACATTCTCGAGAGACTCGGCCGCGCCGTTCGCACCCGACGAGAAGAGAAGGGCCTCACCCGGGCACGACTGGCGCAGGTTTCAGGCGTATCGCTCCGATTCCTGAACGACGTCGAAATGGGCCGCGCGAACCCTTCTGTCCTCAAGCTGCACGCCCTCGCCGAGGCGCTCACCCTCTCGATCGATGCCTTCTTCGCCCCTGGGTCGCCGTCATCTCTGGCACGCCGGGTTTCCCTCCTCGGGATCCGCGGAGCGGGAAAAACCACCATCGGACGCCGGCTCGCGGTTAGAATAGGCGTCCCGTTCGTCGAGCTCGACCTTCAGATTGAGAAAAAAGCCTCATTGAGCCTGTCGGAAATCTTCGCCCTGCATGGCGAGGATTACTACCGGCGGCTCGAAAGATCGGTCCTCGAAGACGTTCTCGCCGAAGGGATGGGTTGTGTGATCGCGACCGGTGGCGGCATTGTGACCGCGCCGGACACGTTCGCACTTCTCAAAACGCAGACCATAACGGTTTGGCTGCGCGCTTCTGCCAATGACCACTGGAACCGCGTACTGCAACAGGGAGATCGACGTCCGATGAAAGGCCATCCGCAAGCGATGGCCGAGCTTCGGCGGCTACTGACAACAAGAAAACGCCTCTACGGCACGGCCCGCCACACCGTCGACACATCGTCTCTCGCGCCCGAACACGTGGTGGGCGAGATCGCGGCCCTGATCGGACGGCCCCCAGCAGAGCAGTTTCAAAGTGGACGTAAAGATTTCGGAGGAAAGACGTGACACTCGAGGAAGTTCTTAAGCGACTGCGCCAGGAGGGTGATCCCAAGCATGCCCTTGCGCTCGAAAAACTGGGAGTCAAGCCCCGTGCTTCGTACGGCGTGCTGCCCGCCAAGATGAAGAAGATCGTGGCCGAGATCGGCCGCGACCATCGTCTGGCCCAGGAGTTATGGGGGACCGGTCTGTACGACGCTCGCCTCCTGGCCTCGCTCATCGACGAGCCAGAGAAGGTGACCAAGGTTCAGATGGACCGCTGGGCCCGCCAGTTCGACTCCCAGGCCATCTGCGACAATTGTTGCGCCAATCTCTTCCACGCCACCCAGTTCTCCTGGGGCCGGTGCGTGGTGTGGACCGATCGCAAGGAAGAGTTCGTCAAGAAGGCCGGGTTCACCCTCATGGGCGCCCTGGCCGACTTCGAAACCAAGGCCGACGATTCGCAGTTCCATCGGTTCATTCCCATCATCGAACGCTGCGGCGCCGACGATCGGCTCTTCGTCAAGAAGGCCGCCTCCTACGCGCTGGGCGCCATCGGTCGTCGCTCGTCCACCCTTAAGAAGATGTGCTCGGAGACCGCGGCCCGCATGGCCGAGAACGCGTCGAAGGCCGCGCAGTTCGTGGGCAAGGAAGCCCAGAAGGAAATGACCAAGCCCCGCCCCAAAGCGTAGGGGGTTTGCTGACGCTTTGGTGACGCCGCCGATTCGACGCGTGCGGCGTCATTGCGAGGAGCCCGACGGACTACGTGGCCCAAGGCCAGGCCGCGCGCTCCGTGACTTGTGGGAATGAACCCAATGACCGTCATTGCGAAGGCCACTGTCCGTCCGCATGGCCTGAAGCAATCTCTCCAGGGATTGCTTCGGTCCACTCCAAAACGACAGGTCCCTCGCAATGACGAAAAGGGGCTGAAATGGGCCTTTGTCGGACGGGTTCCTCAGCAGCAGGCCGACGGAAAGCGCCCGACGAAGGGACCTCTGACTGAACTCCTCGAAATCCAGCTGACCGACATCGCCCTGTCGGGCGAGTCGTACGCTGAGGTCAAGGGCGAGACGATCTACGTCGATGGGGCGATTCCAGGCGAGAAGGTTCGCGTGCGGGTGGTCGATCGCACGGACGAGGGTGTCGCCAAGGCGGAGCTCGTATCCGTGCTGGAACCTTCGCCCCATCGGGTCAAGCCGGCCTGCCCGCATGCCGCCGAGTGTGGCGGCTGCTCGTCTCAGCACGTCGCGTATGAAGAGCAGTTGAGGCAGAAGACGCGCCTTCTGGACGGACTGCTCGACGACACCTTCGGTCCGGGAAAGCCGCCGGTCTCGCCCATGATCGGCATGCCGGTGGACGAAGACGGCGTCCCGCGCCACTTCAGACAGAAGGCCGCCTTCAGCTTTACCGAGGACCACAAAGGCCGGCTGCAACTGGGCCATTTCGCTCGCGGCACCAACACCGTGGTGCCGGTGACCGAGTGCCTGGTCCATTCCGACCGGGCGAATCGCGTGGCCTTCGCCATCAAGGATGCGATGGCCGCGCAGCGGATCCCCGTCGCCACCGAACGAGGCGGCCTGCTGCGTCACGTTGTGGTGCGGGTCACCGAGGATGAAAAAGAAGCGGTGGCGGTGGTGGTGGCCACCGAGGAGCACAAAGCGCTCGAAGCCCCTTTGCGGATTGTTTCCGGATCGCGGCAGAAGCCAGAGGGTCTGCTCCTGAACCTGCATGACCAGGCCTCGCCGTATCTGTTTGGCCCTCACACTGTTCGCATCGACGGCCTGGGTCACGTCAAAGAGACGGCGCTGGGTCCGAGCTTCCTCTCCTCGCCCACCGGCTTCTTTCAGACCAACATCCACGGGGCCGCCCACCTCGTACGCCTGGTCAAACAGGCGATCGGCACGGAAAAGCCGCTCAAGGTCCTCGATCTCTACAGCGGCAGCGGCCTGTTCGCTCTGCCCCTGGCCCTGGACAAGCACCGGGTCACCGCGGTCGAGGAGAGTCGCAAGGCCTCCCGAGAGGCGGCGAAGAACGCGCAACTCTCCGGCATCCCCGAGTCCCGTCTGCACCTCGTGCCCTCGAAGGTCGAGGACGCGATCGAACATCTGGCCCGTCAGGAGTGGGACGCCGCGGTCATCGATCCGCCCCGGTCCGGTTGCCCGGCCGACGTGATGCGCACCCTCACCCGGAAGGTCGCGCCGCCGAAACTGGTCATCGTCTCGTGCAATCCCGAGGCCCTGATGGACGAAATGCGGATGGCCACCGACGCCGGCTATCGCGCGACCCTGGTTCAGCCCGTCGACATGTTCCCGCACACCCCGCATATCGAGACGGTAGTGGTGATGGAGTTGAAGCATCGTGCCCGCACCGTCGCGAGGACCGAGCGATCCACCGCGCATCTGGCCGAGCGACACCAACGTCGGGCCGCCCCGAAAGAGTTCAAGAAGAAAAAGGCGGCGGCCAAGCCCGCCAAGCCCTGGTCCCGCATGCCCAAGCGCGCGCGATAGGCGGAGGCGGTTCTCATAGGAGAATCAGGCGTGGGCGATGAGGCAATCTCGGCCGGGGAGATGAAGGAGATCCTGACCCTTCAGCGCGCGGCCTTCGCCGCGGAACTGCCGGTTTCCGCCGCGATCCGCAAAGACCGACTGAGGCGCGCCGTCGATCTTCTCCTTACGCACCAAGGCCGGCTGGTGAAGGCTCTGTCGGACGACTACGGCCACCGGAGCGCTGAAGGGAGCCTCGTCACAGATCTTATGGCCTCGGTGAGGCCGCTGAAGCATGCGATTGCCCACGTCGATCGTTGGATCAAGCCCGAAAAACGCAAGCTCGATTTTCCGCTGGGGCTTCTGGGTGCGAAGGCCCACGTCGAATTTCAGCCCAAGGGCGTGGTGGGCGTGATCAGCCCGTGGAATTTCCCGGTGAGCCTGACCTTCTCGCCGCTCGCCAACATCCTTGCGGCCGGAAACCGCGCCATGGTGAAGCCGTCCGAATTTACGCCGCACACCTCCGACTTGATGGCGGAGTTAGCCGCGAAGTATTTCGACCGGGACGAACTCGCCTTCATAGTCGGCGGGTCCGAGGTCGGCAAGGTGTTCGCGAGCCTGCCCTTCGATCACCTGGTCTTCACGGGCGCGACGCCGATCGCGAAACACATCCTGCGGGCCGCGGCCGAAAACCTGGTGCCCGTGACCCTTGAACTGGGCGGCAAATCGCCGGTCATCATCGGCCGGTCCGCCGACATCGCCGCCGCCACCGAGCGCATCGCCATGGGCAAGATGATGAACGCCGGGCAGATCTGCCTGGCCCCCGACTATCTGCTGGTCCCGAAAGGTGAGGAGGCTGCGGTTGTTGAAGGACTCAAGACCGCGGTCGCGAAGATGTATCCAACTCTGCTCGCCAACGACAACTACACGTCGGTGCTGAATGGTCACCACCACGAACGCCTGCAGGGGCTTCTCGACGATGCGGTCCAGAAGGGGGCCGAACTCATCACCCTGAATCCTTCGAATGAGGATTTCGCGAACGCCCCCGGCAACAAGATGCCGCTGCACGTGCTCCGCAATGTCACCGATGACATGAGGGTGATGCAGGAGGAAGTCTTTGGCCCGATCCTCCCGGTAAGGACCTACGAGACCATCGAAGAGGCGATTTCCCAGGTCAACCGCCGCGACCGGCCGCTTGGTCTGTATTACTTCGGCGCCGACGCGGCCGAGGAACGCCGTGTGCTCGACGAAACCATTTCCGGCGGCGTCACTTTGAACGACGTGATGTTCCATGCCCTGGCCGAAGAACTGCCGTTTGGCGGCATCGGTCCGTCGGGGATGGGCGGCTATCACGGCTACGATGGCTTCAAGACCTTCAGCCACACCAAGGCGGTCTACCGACAGCCCAATCTCGACCTCGCCAGACTCGCCGGCCTGAAGCCGCCGTATGGGGCCCGGACCGCGAGGACCCTCGCGTGGGAGTTGAAGAAGTGATGTTCACGTCCACAGGCCGCGACCCGCGCGGTGAATCCGCCGGGGCAGCACCGCGAGAACCCCGCGATCCCATTCCCGTCCCGGTCAAGCTGCCGTCCTCGGTGGGCGAGCCTGGAGTGGTCGAGTGTTATCGCGGGCCGTTCCACCGGATTGTGTTCAAGGGCGCTGGTCTGGCGGGCTACAACGAAGGCCGTTACGCAGACAACCCCGTCCGTCCGCACCCCGAGGCGCACCGGCTTCAGAACAAGAAAATAGTGGAGCACGCGCTGCTCGGCCGCGAAGGCGGCGAATGGAAGGGCGCGTCCAAACCGCGTCTCCTGGACATCGGCTGTGGCAACGGCGAATTGCTGGAAGTGGCCGCCGCCCTTGGCGCCGAGCCGGTAGGGATCACGCTGGTGCCGGAGCAGGTGGAGGAGTGCCGGCGCCGCGGGCTCACGGTCTACAAACTGAACTACCGGGACATTGGCCCGGAGTGGCACGGCAGGTTCGACGGCGTGGTGTTGAAGGGTTCACTCGATCACTTCGTACAGCCCCGCGACGTTGTGGCCGGGCGGGACGCGACCCTTTACGATGAACTCTTCACTATCCTCGCTCAGATACTGGACCCCCTCTCTCCCAGCGGCCGGGTCGCCAACTCCACCATCGAATACCTGCGCCGCCCGGACGCTCCGGCCCTCTTGCGCAGCCCGTTCTCTCATCCGTTTGGTTCCGACGCCTATCACTGGGCGTGGCTGCACCGGATGTACAGCGGCTGGCATCCCGTGCCCGGAGAATTGGCGGAGCGGGCGCGGCCGCACTTTGTCCTGGAGAAGGAGGACGACGTCAGTGAGGACTATCGCCTGAGCGCCGAGTACTGTCTCGGCGTCATCATGAAGGCCGCCTTGACCTCTCCGCGCCTGTGGCGCGAGGCTCTGAAGAGCTTTGCAGAGTTTCCCGCCAGCACCCTGACCCACGTGTGGGGCCTGTTCGTGTCGCAGTCGACCAACTGGTATTTCCGCGGCCCGGATCCTCCGGCGCGGGCGGTGCTGCAGACGTGGAAACTGGCCCCTAGGCGCTGACCGAGAGCAATTCGTCGGCGCGGGCCTGGCGAACCTTCTCCAGCTGCGCGTGTACCGCGGGGTGCGCGCCCACCAGTCGGTCAAAACCGGCGCGGTCGAGTTCCAACAGTTCGGTGACTCCAACCGCGGTCGCGCTGGCCGAGCGGGGTTGTGAGGTCAGCAGCGCCATCTCTCCGAAGTAGCCGCCCGCGGGCAGCTCCGCCACCAGGGCCTGGTCCCGGGTGATCTTGACTGCGCCCCTGGTGATGAAATACATCCGATCTCCCACGGCGCCCTGGAGAAATAACGGGTGGCCATCCGGGAAGGTGTGCGAACGAAGGTCGTGGGCCAGCGCATCGAGGAAGGCCGCGTCGGCATCCCGCAGGAATGAGACTTGCCGCACGAGACGTTCGTGGACCACGCGGCGCATGAGCTGAAGTCGCCGCTCTTCGTGTATCTGCTTGAGGTTCGCCATCATCTGCGGATTCCGCCCGACGAGGTACCCAAAGGACGGACGGGTGATCGCATAGAGCCGGGCAGGGGCCGTGACCTCCGCGGTGGCCAGACGTGGCGCGTCGGTCAGCAGGGCGCCTTCCCCCAGCCAGTCGCCGGGGCCCAGGTCTCCCAGGATTTCGCCGCCCCTGCTCACGCGCAGCCGGCCACTGCGCACGATCCAACACGTGTCACCGGCGGCGCCTTCCTCAATCAGGCGCGATCCCACCGGGCATTCCTCCTCCACCAGGGATTCCGCGAGTTCATCCAGGAACGTGGCGTCTACCCCCTTAAGAAAAGACAAGCCCCCCACCAGTTCGCGGCGCACATCCTGCCGCACTTCCCGGGTCTTCACGTCGGCGCGACGGGCCGCCATCGCGCGCCCCAGCATGTCCTGCTTCTGACCGGTCGTGGCCTCCATGATTTCGTAGTAGATGAACCGCCATACCGGCCGCATCTTCTTGAAGAAGGTCTCGAAATCGACGCCCGCGGCCTCGGGGCCCCGTAGCTGGTCCAGCCACCTTCGGGTCTCCGTGGGCGGCATCGCCCATTTGTTCAGCAAAGCATCCATCTCCGCGCGCCCAAGCAGGCCATCCCCATCGAGGTCGAGGCGATGAAAAACCAACTCGGCCTTGTCGCGTTCACTGCGCGCCGCCCGCATGCCTTCCAGATCCGCCGCGTGGTCGCGAATCTCGCGGATGCTCCAGAAGTGCCGCTCGAAAGCCTCGAAGTCGATGACATCCTCCCCATCCGCCTTCTGTATGAAACGCTTCATGATGTCCACGGGGAGTGCGGTGGTGTACAGGCCCTGAGCCAGGTCCTCGCTGGTGAGCTTTCCGTCTTTGTCCTGGTCCAGCTGGGCAAAGAAGCGGCGCGCGGCCGCTCCATCTGCCGCACCCGTGGTCTGGTCCCACAGGGCCGGGACACCCGGTTCGAACGCGCTGTCGCGGGCCCGTTCGCGCACAAACTCGAGAAACTCCGCGCGGCTGCGGACGAAGAAGGCGGAGTAGAGCGCCATGTAGGCGGCGATCGCGCCCACGATGGCCAGCATGGCGGTGGGGCCAAGAACCGCCGGCAATGCGGTCACACCCGCGGCCAGGATGGATACGCTGTACTTTGAGTCTGGAAAGAGGCTGTACCGTTCGAATACGTAATAGTAGATGCGGCACCAGACGTAGATATTGAAGACCAGGAACGTGGAAACCACCCAGTACGTGGAGCCTGGGTGGGCCAGCAGCATGCCCGCGCAAAAGGCGTGGATGAAGGTGGCGGCAAGATAGGCGGGCCGCATCACCGCGCGCGATCCAAAGACAAGAGGCGTCTGAGCCAGAGCGGTGGGAGTGTGAAGGGCCAGCGCGGCGATGGCCATGACCGCGCCCGCGACCTCGCTTCCACCCATGAGCAGGAAGGTCAGGCCGGCCACGAACTCCACCATGCCGCCGGTGATATGCACGTTCAGGATCGCCCGCCGCCACCCGATCATCAGGAACTTCGGATGAGGCGGAATAACGTAGTGGTAGAAGATGGTCACCACGTTCAGCACCGCCGACACCAGAACCACCGCCCAGGTTGAGTTTTCGACCGGGCGATCTGCGATCCGGGTCAAGGGCCAGAGAAAGGGCGCGAGCGACGCGAACACCATGCCGACGATGAAAATGTGCTTGAGCGGGTTCATGGCCAGTTCGCCTTGGCGCGGTGTCGCTACATTACCTTCGTTCATCTTGCCCGCCAACAATCGATCCACCGAGAAAATCCTCGGGTTCTCATAGGAGAATCAGGCATGGCTCAGAAACCTCCCGACGTGAATCCCGAGATTGCGCAGGGCGATCTCAGCGAAGACCAGCTTCAGCACTACCTCAAACAGAAGGAAGTGGCGATCGACACCGAGACCATGGGTTTGAACCCCCTGCGTGATCGGCTGTGTGTGGTTCAGCTCTGTGATCGCTCTCGCCGCGCTGTCCTGGTTCAGATTCCGCCGACCCCGGGGCGAACGGCTCCGCTGACCGCCGCCGTGGGGGCGCCGCGCCTGAAGCGGCTTCTCGAGGACCCGTCGATCGTGAAGATCCTGCACTTTGCGCGCTTCGATGTGGCCGCGATCCGCCACCACCTCGGCATCGCCATGGCGCCGATCTTCTGCACCCGCACCGCGAGCAAACTCGTGCGCACCTACACCGACCGCCATGGCCTCAAAGATGTCGCCCTCGAACTGGTCGATGTCGAGATGGACAAGACGTCGCAGAGCACCGACTGGTCGCGCTCGGATCTGAGCCCGGCTCAGTTGAAGTACGCGACCGCCGACGTCACGCTTCTTCACGGCATCATGGACAAGCTCGCCATGATGCTGGCCCGCGAAGGGCGGACCGACCTCGCCGCCGACTGCTTCCGCGCGATTCCCCTGATGTCCGAACTCGACCTGATGGGATACGAGCATCTCTTTGAGCACTGATCGGGCGTGGTGGTGACGCCCGAGAGCGGGGTGGAGATCCTGGACTTTCGCGACGATGACGCGGCGACGATGCGGCCGCCGGCCGAGTTGTGGTCGGACATTCGCCTTCGCTTTCTGAGCGAACTCGCGAAGAGACTTCACCAATACGGGACCACCACCACGCGTCTCGAGGCTTCGGTCGAATCGTTGTCGCACAAGCTCGGTCTTGATACGCAGATCTGGTCGAGCCCGACCGGAATCCTGCTGTCTTTCCATGACGCGAAGAATCCGGAGGCCTCCGAGCAGCGCGTGTCCGAAGTCCTGCGCCTGATGCCGGGCGAGACCAATCTGCGCCGGCTGGTCGATACCGACGAAGTGGCGGAGAGGGTCTTCCATGGAAAGATGAGCGTGAGTGACGGCTACCTGAGCCTGCGGGACATCCCGCCCGACAAGGTGATGTTCAAGACCACGATCGCCGGCTTTGCCTTTGCCGCGGCCAGCGTGGCCGCGGTCTTGAAGTCCCGACCCACCGACATCATGGCCGCGGCCATCATCGGAGCGCTCACCGGCGTTCTCTTCGTGCTCTCGCGTCGCCTCGCCCACCTTCGACCGGGTCTCGAAGCCCTGGCCGCGTTTCTCTCTACTCTTCTGGCCACCTTGGCCAGCGCCTACATCCTCCCCTTGTCGCTCCAGTCCGTGACTCTGGCCGCGATCGTGGTGTTCCTGCCCGGGCTCACCCTCACCACCGCGGTCTCCGAACTTTCCAGCCAGCACCTGGTCTCCGGGGTGGCCCGGTTCGCGGGGGCATTGACGGTTCTGCTCAAGCTGACCTTCGGCGCGGTGGCGGGAAGCGCGGTGGCGCAGGCGCTTCATGTGCCGCTCAGGTCCGTGCAGCCGTCTCCCAGTCCGGTCTGGGTCGAGGGCCTGGCCCTGCTGTGCGGCGCTCTTTCGTACACTCTCCTCCTGCGACCGCACAAGCGGCATCGCTGGCTGGTCATGGGCGCGGCCGTGCTCGGTTACACCTCGGCCCGGGTGGGCAGCGAGTCGTTCGGGCCGCAGTTCGGGGTCTTCCTCGCCGGATTGGTCGTGGGCGCTACCTCCAACCTCTTCGCGCGTTTCAAGAACAAACCGAGCGCCCTGGTGCGCACCCCCGGCATTCTGCTTCTCGTCCCCGGCAGCGTGGGCTTTCGAAGTCTGTTCTTCGTCTTCGACGGCCAGGTGATGCAGGGGATCAACACCGCGTCGTCACTGGTGGTGCTGCTCACGACGCTGGTGGCCGGGCTGTTGTTCGGAGATCTGCTGGTGCCGCCGCGGAGGAGCCTGTAGGCCGCCGGGGCCGCGCGACGCGCCCGGGCCTCGGGCGATGAGAAACTCAAGGGATGAGATCTACGATCCTTCCTGCCCTTCTTCTGTCGGCTTTCACCCTGGGCGATGCGGCGGCCCAGGGGCCCGCAATTCCTGACCCGGTCGCGGCCGCCAAAGCGGCGCTCGCCCAGATCGACGGGACGATCATGGTGGCGGGCCCGAGCGAGCCGGTGGAGGTCATCCGCGATCGATACGGTGTGCCCCACATCTACGCAAAGAACACCGCCGATCTCTTCTTCGCCCAGGGTTTCGTGGTGGCCCAGGACCGCATGTGGCAACTCGAGATGTGGCGCAGGAACGGCGAGGGCCGGCTGGCCGAAGTGCTGGGCAAGGACTACGTCCGCCGCGACACCTTCGCGCGGATGCTGCAGTTCCGCGGGGACTGGGACGCCGAGTATCGGAAGTACCATCCCCAGGGAAAGCTGATCTTCGACTCGTTCGCGAGGGGAGTGAACGCGGCGATCCAGAAAGCCATCGACGAGAGGAAGGTCCCGGTCGAGTTCGATCGCATGGGCTTTGCGCCGCAGCCGGTGTGGACGGCGAAGACCATCCTCACCCGTATGCCCGGATGGGCCATGACCGGGAACGCGTCGAGCGAGCTGTCGCGGGCGCTGGACGTCAAGCGCCTCGGCCTCGCGAAGACACGCGAGCTGCGTCCCACCGATCCCGAGCGGGCCTTCACCGTTCCCGAGGGTCTCAACCTCGAGGACATCGAGCCGGGGATTCTGGACATCGCGCACGATGCGAACAACTACCGGTTTCCCTTGGCGGGTACGGTGGCCGCCGATGCCGGTTTCGGTTCCACGTCGGACGAACGCCTGAGGGCCAGCAACAACTGGGTCATCTCGGGGAAGAAGTCGGCCACCGGGAAGCCGCTCCTCGCCAACGACCCGCATCGCGATCTGGTGAATCCCTCGCTCCGCTACGTGGTCCACCTGAATGCCCCCGGCTGGAACGCCATCGGCGCCACCGAGCCCGGCGTCCCCGGCATCGCGGCGGGCCACAATGATCGCGTGGCCTGGGGTCTCACCATCCTGGGCGTGGATCAGCAGGACCTCTACGTCGAGGAGACCGATCCCGCGAATCCAGACCGATACCAGTGGAAGGGCGAGTGGCGCGACATGATCATCAGCCGCGAGTCGATCTTCGTGAAGGGGCAGGCGAATCCCGTCGAGGTCACGTTGAAGAGAACCCACCACGGCCCGGTGGTGTCCGAGAACACCACGAAGCATCGCGCCTACGCGGTGCGATGGGCGGGGGCGGAGACCGGCGGGGCGGGTTACGTCGGCGCCCTCGGGGTGATGCAGTCGCGCAGCTGGCCCGAGTTCAGGACAAACATCGCGCGCGCGTGGTTCATTCCCTCGCACAGCATCGTTTACGCCGACGTGGACGGGAACATCGGCTATCTCGGCGTGGCGCTTTCGCCTACGCGGAAGAACTGGGATGGTCTGCTCCCTGTTCCCGGCAAAGACGGAAAATACGAGTGGGAGGGCTACGTTCCCTTCGAGAAACTGCCCGCGAGCTTCAACCCGCCGACCGGCTTCTTCAACACGTCGAACAACGACGTCGTTCCGAAGATCGTCCCCGGTTACGATCTTCCCCTGGGTTTCGAGTACGGCGAGTCGTTCCGGTACGACCGCGTGTTGGAAGTGCTGAAGTCGAAACCGATGTTCTCCCTCGCCGACATGCAGGCCCTGCAGCAGGACACCGTCTCGATTCCCGCGCGTACACTGGTTCCGCTCCTTCTCAAGCTCAAGTCCGAAAAGTCCGACCTGACCCGGGCGCAGAAGCTCCTGGCCGGCTGGGATTTCTCCTTGAAGAGCGACTCGCCGGCCGCCGCGGTGTACGAGTTCTTCCAGATGAAGCTGCCAGCTCTCGCCTATGCGGAGCGCCTGCCGCAGACGGAGCGCGCTTCATTCAAGGGATTCGATCAGGGGCGAGTCATCGAATGGATGACCCGGCCCGGCGAAGCGTATGGAAAGACGCCGAAGGAGAGAGAGGCCGGACGCGACCGCATCCTGGGCGAGGCCCTCGAGCAGGCCGTCGCGCACCTGGTGAAACTGCGCGGCGACGACCCAGGAGCGTGGGCCTGGGGCGACCTCCACACCGCCGACTTCGTCCATCCCCTCTCCGGTCAGAAGCGTCTCCCCGCCGAGACCGACGTCTTCGCGGTCACGCCCGCGCGCCGGGGAGGCGACGGCTATACTGTGATGGCTTCGGGCAATGCTTCCGAGACCAGCACGAAACAGATGTCGGGAGCGTCTTTCAGCTTTGTCGCCGATCCGGCCGACTGGGATCGATCGACCTTCCTGAGCGCGCCGGGAGAGTCCGCGCAACCGCTTTCGCCCTTCTACTCGAACCTGGTTGAGAGTTGGGCCGCGGGCACTGGGAATGTCCTCGCCTTCTCGCGGAAGAAGGTGGATGAGGCGAAGGCCCACTCGCTGACGCTTCAGGCCGGACGCACGCCTCTCCGAAAGCGGGCGGGATCTTAGAGAGGACTAGGACCAATGGTCATGCCGGGCACTGTCGCCGATTCGCACAACGACGATAGGCTTCAGGCCTCGTGACCCTCCCTCTCACCGACCCGATCTCGCTTCTCATCGCTCTCATCGAGATACCCTCGACCACCGGTGAGGAGAGGCCAGTGTGCGAGGCCATTGCGGCAACGCTTCAAGGCGCGGGCTTCGCGGTGGAGCGGCAGCCCGTGTCGCCCGGCCGGTTCAACGTCATCGCCCGCGTGGGCGATCCGCTGGTGACCCTCTCGACTCACATGGATTGCGTGCCGCCCCATCTTCCCGCGAAGGACCTCGGCGATCGAATCGAGGGCCGGGGGGCCTGCGATGCCAAGGGCCTGATCGCCGCGCAGATCTTCGCGGCCTTGAAGCTGCGCGGGGAGGGTGTGAACAATTTCGGCCTTCTCTTCATGGTGGGCGAAGAAGAGGGCGGTGATGGCGCGAGAATCGCGAACCGCACGCCCGGGCGGAACCGTTTCATCATCAACGCCGAGCCCACCGACTTCAAGCAGGCGGTGGCGGGGAAGGGCGTCCTTCGCGTCACCCTCAGTTCCACCGGCCGCGCCGCGCATGCCGCGTACCCGGAGCTGGGCGAATCCGCGGTGCTGAAGCTCCTCGACGTCCTGGCCGAACTTCGCGCCACCTCGTGGCCCGAGGATCCCGTTCTTGGCCCCACCACCATGAACATCGGCACCCTGAAGGCCGGAATCAAGCCGAACGTCATCCCGCCCCATGCCGCCGCGGAGCTGATGTTCCGCACCGTGACCCCTTGGGCCGGCATTCACGCCATGGTCCGGAAGATCGCGGGCGACCGCGCCTCCATCGAAGTGAACTCGACCAGCGAACCGATTCATCTGAAAGTCGTGCCGGGCTTCGGCCGCGGCGAGATCGTGGTTCGCTTCGGCACCGACATCCCGTATCTGGACGCCTGGGGCCAGGCCATGCTCTTCGGTCCCGGATCGATTCACGACGCGCACACCGCGCACGAGTTCATCCTCAAGCCGGACCTGCTCGAGGCGGTGGATGTCTACGCGGCCCTGGTGCGGTCGCTTCTCGCTTCGGCCTGACCCGCGATCGACCCGACCCGCGATCAAGAAGAAGACGACCAGTGAGATCACCTCTGCTCTCCCGATTCGCCGTGCTTCTTCTCCTTCCAGGTTCCGCGCGCGTCTTCCACGCACAGGCGCCCGCCCTCGAAACCCTGACCGTCAAGGTGAGGGCCGAGGGCGAGCCCATCGTCGGCGCGACGGTGCGGGTGGGCCCGGAGCAGGCGAAGACCGACGCCTCGGGGCAGGCGACCTTGAGGCTGATGCCCGGCGACCACGACATCACGGTGGAGGCCGATGGTTTCGTTCCGGCGGTGTCCCACGCCGCCCTCACTGCGCGAACGGCCTCGAGCGTGACCGTCGACCTGACCGCGCTCAAGGAACAGATCTTCGTCTCCGCCACGCGCAGCGCCACCCGCCTCGAAGACCAGCCGCTGCGCGTCGAGGTGATCGATCGCGAAGAGATCGAGGAGAAGGCGCTGATGGCGCCGGGCAGCGTGGCCATGTTGCTCGGCGAGACCACCGGTCTCCGCGTCCAGGTCACGGCGCCCTCGATGGGCGCTTCCAATGTGAGGATCCAGGGCCTGCGCGGTCACTATTCTCAACTCCTGGCCGACGGCCTGCCGCTGTACGGGGCCCAGGGCGATTCGTTCAGTCTGCTTCAGGTGCCGCCGCTCGATCTTGGCCAGGTCGAAGTGATCAAAGGCGTGGCCTCGGCGCTCTATGGAACCTCCGCGATCGGCGGCGTGGTGAACCTCGTTTCGCGCCGGCCGCGAGCCCGCGAAAACGAAATCCTCCTGAACGCCACCACCCTGAGCGGTCTCGATGCCACGGGCTGGGTGGCGCGCCCCGGAACGTGGTCGTGGTCCACCATCGCCGGCTATCACGGTCAGGTGAGGAAGGATGTGGACGGCGATGGGTGGACCGACGTCGCGGGCTACGACCGGGGCATGCTCCGGCCTCGCGTGACCTTCGACAACGATCGTGGGACTTCGATCCTCATCACCGCCGGCCTGACCGCCGAGGATCGCGAAGGTGGGACGATCACGGGCCGGGGCGCGCCCGATGGCCGGCCCTTCACCGAGACGTTGAACACGCGCCACGCCGACCTTGGCTCGGTGGCGAAATGGTTCGTGGGCAAGACGCTCGTGGCGGTGCGCGGGTCCTTCGTGCGCAACGCCCAGAATCGAGTCTTTGGCGCCGCGCCCGAGGGTGGGACGCGCCAGACCTGGTTTGGCGAGGCCTCGGTGACCGGCAGTCGCGGACGCCACACCTGGGTGGCGGGCGCTTCGTTCCAGCAGGATCGTTATGTGTCGCCCGATCTCCCGCATTTCAATTTCTCCTTTCCCTCGCCCGCGGCGTTCGCCCAGGACGAGATCCGCATCGGCCCGCGCCTGACCCTCGCGGGCAGCGTCCGCGCCGATGCGCATTCCGAGTACGGAACGCTGGTCAGCCCGCGCGCCTCGCTCCTGGCTCGCCCGGGCGATGAGTGGGTCGTTCGCGCCTCGGCGGGCGGCGGATCGTATGCGCCCACGCCGTTCAACGAGGAGACCGACGAGACCGGTCTGTCCAGGCTGAGGCCGCCCCGGGGCCTACGCGCCGAGCGCGCGCGCGGCGGAGTCGTTGACGTGACGTTTCATCGCGGTTCCGTCGAGGTATCCGGCACCGTGTTCGCTTCCCGGGTCGAGCTTCCGGTCCAGCTGAAGACGGTCGGTCCCGAGTCGGTGGCGCTCGAGAACGCCCCCGAGCCCACGCGCACCCATGGCACCGAACTCATCGTGCGCTATCGCCATGGCGAGTTCCTGGCCATGTTCACCCACGCCTGGACGATGTCGACGGAGATCGACGCCGATTCCGGAGGAAGGCGCGATGTGCCGCTCACCCCCCGGCACTACGGGTCGCTGAATCTCATGTGGGAGAAGGAGCGCGTTGGTGGCGTCGGTTTCGAGGCCTATGCGTTTGGCCGGCAGCCGCTCGAGGACGATCCATCCCTCAGTTCGGGCCGGCCGTACCTCCTCATCGGCGCCCTGGCCCGGCGGCGTTTCGGCCGCGTCCTCGTCTTCATCAACTCCGAGAACCTTCTCGATGTTCGTCAGACGCGGGAGGAGTCGGTGGTCCTCCCAAGGCGCCGTCCCGACGGCCGATGGTTGGTCGATGCCTGGGCGCCGCTCGACGGCCGCGTCCTGAACGGCGGCGTGCGCGTGTTCTTCTAGGGTATCCCTTTAAGCTCGCGCCGTGGAATCCATTCGCGAACTGTTTCGTATTGGCAACGGCCCTTCGTCGTCCCACTCGATGGGACCGCGCCGGGCCGCCGACCGATTTCTCTCTCGCCATGACGGCGCTGCGCGCTATCGGGTCACGTTGTACGGTTCTCTCGCGGCGACCGGTAAGGGCCATCTCACCGATCTCGTGCTTGAAGACGCGTTCGGCGCGCGGCCGCACGAAATCCTCTTCAACATGCGCGAGAGATTGCCGCGCCACCCGAACGGGATGCTGTTCGAATCCCTCGATGCCCAGGGCGCTGCTCAGGTTTCATGGAAGGTCTACTCGGTAGGCGGCGGGGCCATCCGCGAACACGACACGGAAGACTGGACGCCCCGCGGGGTCTACGAGCTTTCGAAGATGACCGACATCCTTGGTTATTGCCGCGAGCATCGGCTGGAGATCTGGCAATACGTGGAGGAGTGCGAGGGTCCGGACATATGGAAGTTCCTCGGCGAGATCCACCAGGCCATGGAAGCGGCGATCGAGCGTGGCTTGCGCGGAAGCGGCATCCTGCCCGGAATCATCAAGCTGCCCCGAAAGGCCCGGAGCTACCATGCGCGGGCGGTGTCGCGCGGTGGATTGCTGGCGCGAACGGGAACGCTGTCGGCTTACGGCCTTGCCGTCAGCGAAGAGAACGCGGCGGGCGGCGTGGTCGTGACCGCGCCCACCTGCGGCGGGTCGGGAGTTCTCCCCGCGGTGATGCGTTACCTGCGCGAGACCTTGCCGGCCAACGAGAACGCCATATTGCGCGCCCTTGCCACGGCCGGCCTCATCGGCAACCTCATCAAGACGAATGCCAGCATCTCGGGAGCCGCGGTTGGCTGCCAGGGTGAAGTGGGCGCGGCGTGCGCGATGGCGGCGGGCGCCGCCGCTCAGCTCATGGGCGGCACCAACGACCAGATCGAGTACGCGGCCGAGGTCGGGATGGAGCATCACCTCGGCCTCACCTGCGACCCCGTGGCCGGTCTCGTCCAGATTCCCTGCATTGAGCGGAACGCGGTGGCCGCCGATCGCGCCGTTCATTCCGCCGAGTTCTCGATGTTGTCCGACGGCGCTCACCACATCTCGTTCGACGAAGTGATCGAAGCGATGAAGAAGACCGGAGCGGATCTGCACGAGGCCTACCGCGAGACCAGCATCGGCGGCCTCGCCGGTCTGGCCTCGTCCCCGCCCAGCCTCGTGGGAAATGAGTGCGCATGAGCCCTCAACCGAATTTCGTTCCCCTGAGCACGTTCGTCGAACGTCCGCCCGAGGAGATGAAGGCTCGCGCCCGCGAGTTCTACGAAGAGATCAGGCGTCGCCGAACGATCCGCGAGTTCTCCCCCCGTCCCGTGCCTCGCGAAGTGATAGACGACTGCCTGCGCGCGGCCGGCACGGCTCCTTCCGGAGCGAACCTTCAGCCCTGGCATTTCGTAGTGGTGAGGGATCCGTCGACCAAGGCGAAGATCCGCGAGGCCGCCGAGATCGAAGAGCGCGAGTTCTACTCCGGCAAAGCCCCGCAGGAGTGGCTCGACGCTCTCGCTCCCCTGGGCACCGACGAGAACAAGGGCTATCTCGAAGTGGCCCCCTATCTCATCGCGGTTTTCGCCCAGAACTACGCGCTGCTCCCCGATGGGCGCAAAGTGAAGAACTACCACGTCACCGAATCCGTGGGCATCGCTCTTGGCTTTCTGATCGCCGCCCTCCATCACGCAGGACTCGCGACCCTGACCCATACTCCGTCCCCCATGAATTTCCTGTCCACGGTGTTGGGTCGTCCGGCGAATGAGCGGGCGTTCCTGCTCCTGGTGGTTGGCTACCCCGCCGATGATGCCCGCGTCCCCGACATCACGAAGAAGCCGCTCGACGAAATCGCCACCTTCCGCTGAGGATCCTCATGAGCAATGCATCATCGCCGCTGGTCGTCGGTTTCGCGCAGATGGCGCCGGTCTGGCTTGATCGTGAAGCCACCCTCGCCAAGGTGGTTGCGGCCATTCATCAGGCCGCCGATCAAGGTGCTTCTGTCGTCGGCTTCGGCGAGTGTCTGGTTCCTGGTTACCCCTTCTGGCTGGAACCGACCGGCGGGGCCCGCTTCAACGACCTGCTTCAGAAGGAACTGCACGCGGAGTACACGCGGCAGGCCGTCACCATCGAGGACGGCCATCTGACCGTGGTCCAGAACGCGTGTGCGTCGCGGAAAATCGCGGCTGTGCTTGGGATTCTCGAGAAACCGCGCGACCGGGGTGAAAGCGTCTATGCGTGCTGCGTCGTGATCGGCGCTGCTGGCGATGTCCTTTCCGCCCATCGGAAGCTGATGCCCACCTATGAAGAACGGCTGACCTGGTCGATCGGCGATGGTCACGGCCTGCGCACCCATCGCATCGGCGACTTCACCCTGGGTGCGCTCAACTGCTGGGAGAACTGGATGCCCCTGGCGCGCGCGGCTTTGTATGGTCAGGGCGAGGATCTGCACGTCGCGATCTGGCCCGGCTCCCTGCGCAACACCGACGATCTCACCCGGTTCATCGCCAAGGAGTCGCGGTCGTACGTTCTCTCGGTCTCCGGGCTGATGCGTCTGGCGGACTTCCCGCAGACGACGCCTCATCGCGCGGCCATCATCGCGGGATACCGTGGCGGCGACTTTCTCGCCGACGGCGGATCGTGTCTGGCCGCTCCCGACGGCTCCTGGGTTATCGCCCCCGTGGTGGGCGAAGAGTGCGTTCGAGTGGCGACCATCGATCACGCCTTCGTCCGGCGCGAGCGTCAGAACTTCGACCCGTCGGGACACTACGCCCGTCCCGACGTTCTGCGACTCAGCGTGAACCGCGAACGCCAGAGTTCTGTCGTTTTGAGTTAGGGGGCCAGACACGGACCCGGCCCCCCTAAAACCCCCCGAGCTTCGGCCGTGCGTCGCGTGCGCGTTTGGATCTATTTTGGATCTATTCAGGGTTTTGTTAGGGACGGACTGACCCCGTCGGCCGGAGACTTCATGTGTACCCGAAGGAGGGCACATGAAGCACTTCAACTCTCTGGTTCTCGTCGTTCTCGTCTCCCTGCCCTTCCGCGCCGCCGCGCAGGACTCCGCTCTGGCCATGCCGCCGCCGACGCGGGCCACCGAAGCCCCCGGCGCCGAGGTGGTGACCATCCGATTGAAGGATGGCAGCTCTCTTCGCGCCCGGATCGTCGCCCAGGATGAACACGGCTTGAAGATCGTCACCGTGGGAGGGATGGCCATGGAGGTCGCGCGCGAGTCGCTGGACCGCATCGAAAGGGCGGGCGGAGACGCGCCGCGCGTATCGGACTCGAATGACACCCGCCTCCTCTTCTCAACCACCGGGAGGCCGCTGGGCAAAGGCGAGGGTTACTTCTCGGATCACTACGTGGTCTTCCCCGGCGTCTCGTACGGCATCACCGACCATTTCAGCGTCAGCGCCGGGTTCTCGGTGATCCCCGGGACGGGGTTGAGCGAGCAGCTGTTCTACGTGGCGCCTCGAATCGCCACGCAGTTCTCCGATCGTCTTTCCGTCTCCGGCGGGGTTCTCTTCGCTCGGGGCGGAGACGGCGAAGACGAGAGCCTGGGCCTGGGATTTGTCATGGCCACTCTGGGCAGACCTGAGAAGAGCCTGACCGTCGGGGTCGGCGCCGCGCGGACGGTCAGCGAGGAGTACTACACGACGTATGCGGGCGGAGAGTGGCGGGGCGATTTCCGGAACAAGGCCTCGTACACCCCGGTGGTGATGGTTGGAGGCACGGCTCGGCTGTCGCGAAGGATCGCGCTCGTTTCCGAGAACTGGCTGATCCTGAACGACGACTTCAAGATCTCAGAGCAGCCGTTCGGCCTGGGTGTGCGTTTCCTGGGCGATCGATTGACCGCCGACGTGGGCGTCATTCTGATCGGGGAGGTGATCCAGGACGGCTTCCCCGTTCCCTGGCTTTCCGTGACCTACCACTTCGGCAAGAGCAAATAGGGGGGAGGAGGGGGTTGCTTCGTCGCAATTCCAGACGGACTGGCTCCTCGCAATGACGTTTCACAGGCGCCGCCGTCGCGCGCCGTTCAACGCCTTGCGCACGTGGCCGCCCGCGGACCTGAGCTTGAGCCTCGCCGAGGGCGCATCCACTTTGAGGAGGCCCATGACGATGGCCGTCTTGACTTCGTCATCCGCTCTGCGCAGGAGACGATCGGCCTCGTCCAGATCGACGACCGCCGCCACCGCTACGATGCGACGCGCGCGATCTTCGAGCTTCTTCGAAGTCTGCTTCAGATCGACCATGAAGTTCGTGTAGGACTTGCCCGCGCGGATCATGGCCGCGGTGGTGATTGCGTTCAGCACCGCCTTGGTCGCCGAGCCGGCCTTCAGCCGCGTCGACCCGGTCAGCACTTCCGGGCCCGTGCGTATGGCGATCACAACATCGACGAGGGTCGAGAGCGGGGTCTGGGGCGCGCAGGTCACGAGCACCGTCTTCGCCCGGCGGAGGCGAGCCTTCTTGAGGGCAGCGCGCACGAACGGGGTCACCGAACTCGCGGAGATTCCGATGACCACATCCTTCGACGTGACCCTGGCCACCGCCTGTTCGCCGAGGTCGGCGCGATCCTCCGACCCTTCTTTGGCCCGGAACACCGCGTCTTCGCCGCCCGCCATCACCCCAAGGATCATCTCCGGCCGGGTACCGAACGTCGGCGGACACTCGGCCGCTTCGAGCACGCCCAGACGGCCGCTGGTTCCGGCACCCACGAAGAGGGTTCGACCGCCCTTCGCGAACGCATTTGCCACCAGACGGGCGGCGGAGGCGACCTCGCGCGCCTTCTTCTTCGCTTCGATGATGGCCAGGCGATCCTCGTCGAGGAGGAGGGTGACGATCTTTTCGGTGGCCATGCGGTCGAGATTGAGCGAGCGCGGATTGCGGGACTCGGTGAGAAGCCGCGACCAGTTTGAGTGAGGAAGGGTCTTTCCGCGGGCCGGCCCCGTCGTGGTCTTGCGCCGCTTCTTCATGCCGTCACTCCTTGACTCCAGCCAGAGTCTTCGCGAAGCCCTTCTTCTCTTCGAGCTTCAGGGCTCGTTCGATCTGAATCCGCTGGGCCTGCGGACTCCCCGCCCCGTGCAGCGACTCGGTGAGGTAGCCCACCGCGTTCCGGCCCATGGTCATGTTCTCAATCAGGCGCAGCATGCGTACTCTAGCCTCGGTGTCGTTCCTCGACCGGCCGCGCAGCAGCCGCTTCAGTATGGGGCCGGTCTCGTCGCTCGCGAAGTCGTGCTGCGAAGGCAGGGTCGCCACCAGGCCGCCGGCCAGATCCTGAGCCAGGCGGGCCAGCTTGAAGGGGAAGCGGGTGACGTTGTGCTTGCACACGTTGGCGAGGACATCGTCGTTGATGAAATTACCGGCCCGGGTCGGCCGCGACTCGTGCGAGGAAGCGATTCCGGCTCCGTAGATCGTCTCGTTCAGATGCGCCATCTCCACCAGCTTGTCGCGCACATGCGACGCCTTGGCGACTCCGTTCATCTCCGCGATCGCCGCGGCGGCGCCGATCAGCACATCGCCCACCCCTGTTTTGCAGACGTAGCTGCGCCGGTGATACGTGGTGAACGCATCCACCAGGGGGGCCGCGAAGTCGACTTCGCCATCCATGAATACCCGGTCCCAGGGTACGAACACATCGTCGATGACGATGAGCGCCTCCTGGCCCGAATACTTCGCATTGCCCTGGTCGATATCGCTGCCTGCGTTTTCGAGGGCCCGGGTGTCGCAGGACTGTCGGCCGTAGATGAAGGTGAGGCCTTTGTCGGTGACGGGAATGGCGGCCACGATCGCGTAGTCGCGGTCGGCTTCCTGGAGACGCATGGTGGGCATGACCACGATCCAGTGCGAATTGACGCAGCCGGTCTGATGGGCCTTCGCGCCCCGAATGACCACACCGTCGGGCCGACGTTCGACCACGTGGGTGAACAGGTCGGGGTCGTCCTGGGCGCTCGGACCCTTGCTGCGATCGCCCTTGGGGTCGGTCATCGCTGCCGCCACGATCACGTTCTTCTCTTGGGCCTGCTTCAAGAACGAGAGATAGCGCGAATGGTAAGGTGTCTTGTACTTCTGATCGATGTCGTAGGTGACCGAGTGCA
>JANLSZ010000401.1:0-4738 GCA_031362685.1 Vicinamibacteria bacterium
AAGGACCTCTCTGCCCACATCGCACGCGGACCGAAGCCGATCGCCGAGGCACTGCCCTTCGCGCGACAGATCGCGGAAGCACTAGAAGCCTCTCATGATCAAGGCATCGTTCATCGCGACCTCAAGCCCGCCAACATCAAGGTGCGCACCGATGGCACGGTCAAGGTCCTCGACTTCGGATTGGCCAAGGCCATGGACGGCGGCGGTGCGGCTAACTCGGCGTTGTCGCACTCCCCCACGATGTCGCGGCACATGACCGAGGCCGGGATGATCATCGGCACCGCGGCCTACATGTCGCCGGAGCAGGCCAAGGGCAAAGCCGTCGACAAGCGCACGGATGTCTGGGCCTTCGGTGTGGTGCTCTACGAGATGCTCTCCGGTCAGCGGGCCTTCAAGGGTGAGGATGTTTCGGAAACCCTGGCGTCGGTGCTGAAGGACAAGCTGTCGATGAACGTGCTGCCCGCGGAAACGCCGGCGCGGTTGAAGCGACTGATCGAGCGCTGCCTCGACCGCGATCTGAAGACCCGCCTGCGCGACATCGGCGAGGCGCGCGTCAAGCTCGGGCGAATCGAGGCGGGCGAGACGGACAGCGAGACATCGGTTCCGACCACCGAGGCGGCCGCGGTCCTCCCGGCCTGGCGTCGCACGCTGCCGTGGACTCTTCTCGCGGCGACCCTCGTCGCATTTATCGGCTCCATCGTCGCCTGGGCCCCATGGCGACACGCGCCCGGGCCCACCCCGCGCACGCTGCTCGCCCTCATCGGCGCCGACGCTTCGGTGCCCACGAACGCGGGGGCTTCCGCCATCCTCTCGCCCGACGGAGCGAGCCTGGCGTTTGTCGCCCAGCAGGCCGGCAAGACCGGGCTCTTCATACGCAAGCTCGACCAGTTGCAGGCAACCGCCCTCTCGAGCACCGAGGGCGCGATGAGCCCGTTCTTCTCCCCGGACGGCCAGTGGATCGCATTCTTCGCCAGCGGCAAGCTGAAGAAGGTTTCGGTGACCGGCGGGGCCGCCCTCACGCTGTGCGACGCGCCGATTGCACGAGGAGGCACGTGGGCCGAGGAGCGCGATAGCCTGGCCTCGGGCCACGAGACGATCATCTTCACGCCAATGAGTGGAGCCGACGGAGTCAACACCAGGCTGATGCGCGTCAGCTCTTCGGGCGGGACGCCTTCGCCCTTCGTCGCCCTGAGCCCCGGGGCCATGACGCAGCGGTGGCCGCAGGTACTCCCGAGCGGACGCGGCGTGCTGTACACCGAGAACTCGTCGGGGAGCAACTTCGATGAGGCCAACCTCGTCATTGCGCCACTGCCGGGAAGAACGTCAAAGGTCGTCGTCCGTAACGGCTACTACGGACGCTACCTGCCGAGCGGGCACCTCATCTACATGCAACGCGGCACGGTCTTCGCGACCCGCCTGGACCTTGATCGCCTCGAGACCGTGGGCCAGGCGGTCCCTGCGCTCGAAGGCGTCGCCTCGAGCCCGGAGCAGACCGCGGGCGCTCAGCTCGCCTTCTCATCCGATGGCACTCTCGTCTACGTTCCCGGCCAGGCCCGGGAGTCGACTTACCCGATCCATTGGATGACCCGCGACGGGAAGACATCGGTGCTGCGCGCGGAGAAGGCCGATTGGGCCGAGCCGCGGTTCTCACCCGATGGCCGGAAGCTGGCGCTCACGATTTACGATGGCAAACAGGACGACATCTGGGTGTACGAGTTCGCGCGGGACACCCTGACGCAGTTGACCTTCGAGCCGAGCGACGACAATACCCCGGTGTGGACGCCGGATGGCCGCCGCATCGCCTTCTCCTCCGATCGGGCCAAAGCCGGGGTCGCCAACCTGTATTGGGTGAACGCCGACGGGACCGGCGAGGTCACGCGGCTCACCGACGGCTCGCAGAGCCAGAACGGTACCTCGTGGCATCCAAGCGGCAGGTTCCTGGCGTTGAGCGCCGATGGCAAGGCCACGAACTGGGATCTGATGATCCTGCCCCTGGAAGGCGATCCCGCCCGGGGCTTAACGCCTGGTCAGCCCACGAGTTTCCTGAGCACCGAGGCGAGAGAGGCCTCGCCCATGTTCTCGCCGGACGGCCGGTGGATCGCCTACGTGTCGAGTGAGGCCGGCAGCGGCTCGTCCGAGGTCTACGTGCGCCCGTTCCCCGGACCGGGCGGGAAGTGGAGGATCTCCACGGGAGGCGGCGCCTTCCCGATGTGGTCCGCCGCAGCCCACGAGCTGTTGTTCGTCAGCCAGAACAGGGTGATGGCGGCGCCCTACGCAGTGGTGGGCGACTCGTTCCGGGCGGACGCGCCGAAGCTCTGGTCGCCGACGGGCTTGCGACTCACTGCCGGTTCTGTCTACAGATACGATCTTCATCCGGACGGCAAGCGGCTCGCCATCGCCCCGCTCCCGGTCGAGAGCGGCGGCGTCCAGGACAAGGTGGTGTTCTTCTTCGGCTTCGGCGACTATCTGAAGAAGATCGCGCCGGTGACGAAGTAGGGCCGACCCGGCGATCAAGATTCGCGGTTAGACGATCACTTGGCGATCGGTCGTCGCGCCCGGTGGTACACGCCAGGGACCCGCGGCAGAAAGACAGACATGAAGAGTTTCAAAGACAAGGTGGCGGTCGTCACCGGGGGCGCGTCCGGCATAGGCCGCGGCATGGCCGAGCGGTTCGGCGCCGAGGGGATGAAGGTCGTCCTCGCCGACGTCGAGGAGCGAGCCCTCCGCCAGACCGAGGCAGAGTTCCGCGAGAAGGGCATCGACGTTCTCGGCGTCCTGACCGACGTCTCGAAGGCCGAAGACGTCGAGCGCTTGGCCCAACAAACTTTGGCCGCGTTCGGCGCGGTGCACATCCTGTGTAACAACGCCGGGGTCGGCGGCACCCTCGGTCCCATCATCAACGACACCCTCAAGGACTGGGAATGGGTCATGGGCGTGAACCTTTGGGGCGTCATCCATGGCGTGCGCATCTTCCTCCCCATCATGCTCAAGCAGGGCGAAGAGGGTCACATCGTCAATACCGCGTCCTTCGCGGGCCTGATGTCGGGGCGTGGAATCTACGGTGTAACAAAGCAGGCGGTGGTGGCGCTCTCCGAATCCCTCTACAACGAGCTGAAGTTAGGCGAGTCGAAGATCGGAGTCTCGGTCCTGTGCCCGGCCTGGGTTAACACAAGGATCGCCGACTCGGCTAGAAACCGTCCGTCCAACCTGACTGACGACACCGAGCCCGCGCCCAGCGCCGCGCGGGAAGCCACCAACCGGGCGGTGCGCGACTTCCTGGCCGGCGGCAGGTCGCCAACCGAGATCGCCGACGAAGTGTGGAAGGCCATCCTCGACGACAGGCTGTACATCATCACCCACAACGAGATGGACGGCCTGATCAAGGAGCGCTTCGACAACATCCTCACTCGGACGAACCCGACGCCCCGTCTGCTCGGATGATCGGGAGCACCAGGGACGGCGAAGCGCGCGAACCCGGGGCGAGTCGAGACTAGACTCCGGCATTCATGGGCAGCAACAAATCCCCAAGCACGGGGGCTCTCAAGCGTGAAGCGAAGGAAAGCCAGGATCGACTCTACGAGTCGAATCCCCGCTACGACACCGTCATCATCGGCACGGGGATGGCCGCCCTCACCGTAGCCGCCCTCCTCGCCGAGAGCGGCCAGCGCGTCTGCATGCTGGAGGCCCACGATCTGCCCGGCGGCTACGTCCACACCTTCAGCTACGGCGAGTTCTCCTTCTGCGCGCAGATTCACTACATCTGGGGCTGCGGACAAGGCGACCGGGTCTGGCGATTCCTCCAGAAGCTCGAGCTGAACGAAGACATCGCCTTCGAAAGTCTCGATCCCGATGGCTACGATCACGTGATTCTTCCCGACCGCAAGCGGGTGGCCATCCCCTGCGGCTACGACCGTCTGGCCGCGAACATCGAAGCGGCCTGCCCCGGCCAGGGCGCGCGGGTGCAGGCGTTCACCAACATCCTCGACCGCCTGACCGCCGAGGTCAACCAGCTGCCCGCGTCCATCCGCTGGTGGCAGTATCCCGCAATGGGCTGGCGATTCCTGACCCTGCTCCGCTACCAGCACAAGACCCTGCAGCAGGTGTTCGACGAATGCGCGCTTAGCCGCGAGGCCCAGGCCGTCCTGATCGCCAACGCCGGCAACTTCATGTGCCCGCCGAAGGACCTGTCCATCCTCGCCTACAACGGTCTGTTTTCCGGCTACAACCGCGGGGCCTACTACCCGCGCAAGCACTTCAAGCACCTGATCGGGCGCCTGGTCGAGTTCATCACCTCCCACGACGGATGTCACATCTACTACGAACAGGAGGTCACGTCGTTCGACGCGAAAGGCGACCGCATCGAGTCCGTGCGAACCCGCGACGGGAAAGTCTTCAAAGCGCCCACCATCATCTGCAATGCCGACCCGCAGAAGATGTCGCAGGTCATCGGCCTGGAGAAGTTTCCCGAGCCCTATCGGAAGCCTCTGAGCTACGAATACTCGCAGACCGCGCTCACCGTCTACCTCGGGCTGAAGGGAATCGACCTGAGGGACCACGGCTTCGGCCGGCATAACACCTGGCATCTCGAGCAGTGGGACATGAACGAGACCTGGGCTCAGGCCATGCGCCAGGACTGGAGCCGGCCCTGGGTCTTCATGGCCACTCCTTCACTGCATACGGACGAGCCGGGCACCTGCCCCCCTGGAGCTCAGATCCTGGAGCTCGCCACCACCGCCAA
>JANLSZ010000332.1:0-14907 GCA_031362685.1 Vicinamibacteria bacterium
AGGGGGGTTTCTTTCGCGCGCGCCTGGGGCTGGGTCTTCTCGGCCAGAAGACGCAGAATCTCTTCGCGCAGAAACGGCAGAGTCAAGCCGTTTTCCCTCAGGACCTCGGCGGCGGTTGCGTTGCCCTCGCGAAGCAGGCCAAGGAGAAGGTGCTCGGTGCCAGTGTAGGAATGCCCCAGTTGCTCGGCCTCGTCCTGAGCGAGGGCAAGGACCCGCCTTACTTCGGGCGAAAGCGGCATCTCCACCGTGGTCGAGACCTGTTCGCCGTATCGGCAGCGGCCCTCGACCTGACGCCTGACCTCCTCCATCTTGAGACTGCCCCGATTGAGCAGGCGATGGGTCAGGCCCTTGCCCTCTCTTATCAGACCCAGAAGGACATGCTCGGTCTGGATGGAATGGGCGCCCAGTTGGGAGGCTTCGTAGCGGGCGAAGAAGATCACCCGGCGGGCGCGCTCTGTATATCGTTCAAACACGGTAACTTGAAGGGTTTTCCTGAGGAGTGATTGTACGCGAACAGGGCGGATCCTCTTCATTTCTCAGGCCTTTGGACGAACGGTCGGCCCCAAGAGACGGCGGAACGGTCGCGAAGCGGAGCGTGCGTTCCTGGTTAGAAGCCGTCCAGTTCGAAGATCTTGTGCTTGGATGTTTGGCCAGAGGCCAGACGAACCGCCGACTTTGGAACACCATGCATCTTGGCCAGGATTTCCACGACCTGAAGGTTGGCCTTTCCGTCCACGGGGGGAGTGCTGACCCAGACGTGCAACTCATCCTCGCGCTGTTCAGTGCGGGCCAGCCGAGCACCCGCGTGCACGCGGACCCGAATCTTCATCGGCCCATCCTCTGTGAATTGAGAAGAGGGTTCTCCTCGCGGCAGGGTTCTAGAACAACGATGACGCGGCCGCCCGGGCGAGCGCCATAAGCGGAGCCGGGAAGAGGCCCAGACCGAAGGTGAGGGCCGCCGCCAGGGCGACGATCTCGGGCACGAAACCGGCGCCGGTGGTGAACTCAGTGTTCTCGGCGGGCTCCTCCATGTACATCAGAACCACGAGGCGGAGGTAGTAGAACGCGGACACCACGCTCATCAGTACCCCCACCGCCGCCAGCCCGGAGTAGCCCGCGGCCACCGCGGCCTTGAACAAATGGAACTTCCCGACGAAGCCGGCCGAAACCGGCACTCCGGTGAGGGAGATCAGCAGAATAGTGAGCATCGCGGCCAGGTTGGGATTGCGCCGGGCCAGACCCGCGAGGTCGGCGGCCACCGTGGGCTCGATTCCATTGCGCCGGATCGCGATCAGGATTCCGAAGGCTCCGAGGTTGGTGATCGCATAAGTCGCCACGTAGAACAGCAGCGCTTCGAGGCCTTCGGGCCGCCCGTTCATTCCCACGACCCCGCTGAGCATGTAGCCCGCGTGAGCCACCGATGAGAACGCCAGAAGGCGCTTCAGATCAGACTGGGCCAGGGCTCCGAGATTGCCCACCACCATGGTGAAGGCCGCGACCAGGGCCACTCCGGGCATCCATGAATCGCCCACTCCGCCGAGGGTGACCGCCACCACGCGTCCCAGGGCGCCGAAAGCCGCGATCTTCACCGCGGCCGCCATGAACGCGGTGATCGGGGTGGTGGCCCCTTGATACACGTCGGGCGCCCACATATGGAAGGGCGCGGCTCCCACCTTGAAGAGGAAGCCCACCATAACGAAGGCCGCGCCCATCAAGGCGAGGAGACCCCCTTCCGAGACACCCTTCGCCATGATCGCGAGGGTCGTGCTGCCCGAAGCCCCGTACAGAAGCGCTATGCCGAACAACAGGAATGCCGAGGAGAAGGAACCGGTGATGAAGTACTTGATCGCCGCTTCCTGCCGCTGGGGGCCGGTCCGCGGCATGGCGCAAAGGGCATAGAGAGCCACCGACATGATCTCGAGAGCGACGAAGAGCGAGATCGCCTCGGCCGCCGTGGCCAGGCCGAGCATCCCCACCACGGAGAAGAGCATCAGAGTGAAGAACTCGTGGGGGCGCACTCTGTCGTCTTCGAGGCGAGCGGCGGCCAGCCACACCGCCAGAATCGCCACCACCAGGATCGAGGCCTGCACAAAGGCGCTGTAGAGCCCGCCCACCACGGTCGCGCCCAGATTGCCGTCGGTCGGAAACAGGACCAGGGCGCCGAGGGCGGCCACTAGCCCCGCGGTGCTGAGGTTCCGGCTGAGAGTGAGGCCAGTGCCGAGAAACGCCCCGGCCAGAAGGACCGCGAAGGCGGCCAGGGCGACCATGATCGCGGGCAGAACGGGCAGGAGATCGACGTTCACTGATGCGCTCCCGAATCAGCCGGCGAGGGCTCGTTCAGGTTCGGAGCCAGCGAAATCCGGCCACCCATGGGAGCGGTCTTCGCCCGCGCGTCCTCGATGATCTTCATCACCGGTCGTTCCAGGCTCGGAGTGAAGAGCGAACTGAATACGCCCATGAAGAGGCTCAGGAAGACCAGGGGAAGGAGGGTCGCCCACTCGCGCGGGTTCAAGTCGGGCAGGTTCGCGTTCTTCGGGTTGGTCAACTCGCCATACATCACCCGCTGAACCATCCACAGGATGTAAGCAGCCGAGAGGATCACTCCGAGGGTCGAGACAATCACGAGCCCGGGAGAGAAGGTGAACGAGCCGAGGAGGATCAGGAACTCGCCGATGAAGCCGTTGAAGCCGGGTACCGCGATCGAGGACAGGCAGACGAGCAGGAACACGGCGGCGAACCTCGGAATCACGTTCTTCAAGCCGCCGAACTCCGAGATCAGCCTGGTGTGACGACGTTCGTACAACATCCCGACCATGAGGAACAGTGCGCCGGTGGAAACACCATGGTTCAGCATCTGGTAGGAGGCACCCACAACCGACATGGGTGAGAAGGCAGCGATGCCCAGCATCACGAACCCAAGATGAGAGACCGAGGAATAGGCCACCAACTTCTTCAGGTCCGGCTGAACCATCGAGACCAACGCGCCGTAGACAATGCCTACGGCGCCGAGGAAGGCTATGGCCCACGCGGCTTTCTGGGCGGCAATGGGAAACAGCGGAATAGCGAGGCGGAGAAAGCCGTATCCGCCCATCTTCAGCAGGACACCGGCGAGGATCACGGAACCCGCGGTGGGCGCTTCCACGTGCGCGTCGGGCAACCACGTATGGAACGGGAACATCGGCACCTTGATGGCAAAGGCGAGAGCAAAGGCAAGGAACAGCCACATCTGAAGGCCGGGGTCGATGGAAACCCGGAGCAGCGCGGGCAGGTCGAAACTCCGCGCCCCGGTCTCACGGTACAGAACCAGGAAGGCGACCAGCATCAGGGCGCTTCCGGCCATGGTGTACAGGAAGAACTTGACCGCCGCGTAGATCCGCCGGCCGTGGCCGAAGATTCCGATCAGGAAGTACATCGGAATCAGCATCGCTTCCCAGAACACATAGAAGAGGAACAGGTCGAGGGCGCAAAAGACGCCGATCATCGCCGACTCGAGAATCAGGATGAAGATGTTGAACTCGCGCACCCGCTCCTCGATCGAGGTCCAGGAGCCGAGCAGGGAAATCGCAGTCAGCAGGGTCGACAGAATGATGAGCCAGAGGCTCAAACCGTCGATGCCGAGGTGGTAGCTGATCCCCCAGTCCGGGAGCCAGGTGACCTTCTCCTCGAACCGATAGTCGGCACTGGCCTCAAAGCCGCCGAGTTGGGTCAGGAGGGCCAGAGAGACCCCGAACAGAACCAGACTCAGCGCGAGCGAGAACCGTTTGATGTCGGAGTTGGACAGCCCGCGGCCCAGGGCGAGGAAGAGCGCCCCCGCAAGGGGCAACAGAATCAGGATGGAGAGAACACCCATGGCTTCCGTTCCTACCTTTGGGCCCACAGGACGGCGGTAAGCAGCGCCACCGCGCCGGCCAGAATGGAAAGAGCCGAACCGCGGACCAGGCCGTTTTGAAGAAGTCGGCCGCCCTCGGAGAAGTCGACGACCACTCGGCCCAGACCGTTCACCACCCCGTCGATCCAGCCCGCGTCCACCTTTTTCCACAGGACGCGCTCGGAAAGGTCGACCACACCGTTCACCCCGTTGCGAACGAAAGAGTCGTAGGCATCATCGAAGCCCCACTTTGCATCGAGCAGGTCCTTGACCCCCGCGTACTTCGCGGCGATCTTCGCGGGCATGTCGCGCAGGGGGCCCGCGTACATCAAGTAGGCTATCCAGAATCCAGCGAAGGCCACGATGAAGGCCGCGACCGGCATCCATGCGATGTGTTCGAGCGCTTCCTTGACCCGGATCGCGGGTTCGACGAACTGGGGAATGTGGAGGTAGCCGGCCAGGATTGAACCGATGGCCAGAAGGAAGAGAGGAATCAGCATCACCGCCGGCGACTCATGAATCCCGGCGTGGCCATGGCCGTGGTCGGCCTTGGCATCCGCGCCGTGTTCGGCGTGCGCCCCCGGGGCCGGGACATCCTCGTGCTTCTTCTCGAGGCCGCCGCGATACTCACCGAGAAAGGTCATGAAGTAGAGACGCGACATATAGAAGGCGGTAAGGCCGGCGGTGACGAAGGCCAGGCCGAACAGGAACCGGTTGTGGCCGAACGCCGCCATGAGGATCTCTTCCTTGCTGAAATAGCCGGACAGCCCCGGGAAACCGATGATGGCGAGCCAGCCCGCGGTGAAGGTCCAGAATGTCCATGGCATCCGGGTCCTCAATCCCCCCATCTGACGCATGTCCTGCTCGCCGGAAAGGCCGTGAATCACCGAGCCGGAGCCGAGGAACATGAGCGCCTTGAAGAAGGCATGCGTGACCAGGTGGAACACGGCCACGCCGTAGGCTCCGACCCCGCAGGCCAGGAACATGTAGCCGAGCTGCGAAACCGTTGAATAGGCCAGGACCTTTTTGATGTCGTTCTGAACGATGGCGATGGTGGCGGCCACAAACGCGGTCACCCCTCCTACCGCGGCCACGATCCACATCGCGGTCTCGGACATTTCGTAGAGCGCGCCCAGTCTCGCCACCATGTAGACGCCGGCGGTGACCATGGTGGCGGCATGGATTAGAGCGGAAACCGGAGTGGGACCTTCCATGGCGTCCGGCAACCAGACGTGGAGAGGAATCTGGGCGCTCTTGCCGCAAGCGCCAATGAAGAGCGCAATGGCAACCAGGGTCAGCGGACCAAAGACCCCGAATTCCTCGTGGCCCATCTTCCCCACGCCGCTGGTGATGTCGACCAGATCGAGGGAGCCGAGCTTTGCCGCGGCCAGTGCCATGCCGATGATGAGGCCGGCGTCACCGACGCGGTTGACGATGAAGGCCTTCTTTCCCGCGTCGGAAGCGCTCTTCTTCTTGAACCAGAAGCCGATCAGCAGGTATGAGCAAAGGCCGACGCCCTCCCAGCCCACGAACATCAAGGCCAGCGACGAGCCGGCCACGAGCACGAGCATGAAGAACGTAAACAGGTTCAGGTAGGAGAAATACCGGATCCGCTCCTCGTCGTGCGACATGTAACCGACGGAGTACAGATGGATCAGGGACCCGATGCCGGTGATGACCAGCATGAGCGTGCTCGACAAGGGGTCGATCAGCAGGGTCATCGGAACGACGAAGCCGGCGACGTCGATCCAATTGAGGGGCAGGGTGGGCTGGACGAAGTGGAGCCCCTGGGCCCCGGCGGGGAGAGCGAGCAGGCTCCTTACGGTGGCCGCGGCCAGCACGAACGACACGAAGACACACCCGACCGCGATCCACATCATGCCCTGCTGCTTCCCCTGCTTCTTCGCCAGTCCGCCCAGGAAGGCGAGGACGATGAAGCCGAAGAGAGGCATGAAGAGCACCATCCAGGGGGCCCACAGGACGATTCGATCGGGGGCAAACATGGTCTTGGTTCAGCCCTTCAGGAGATTGAAGCTGTCCACGTCGAGATTTTCGCGGTTGCGCTGGAGCGCGATCACGATAGCAAGCCCCACCGCCGCCTCCGCGGTGGCCACGGTGAACACAAAGAAGACCAGAATCTGGCCGTCGACGGTGCCGTGGGCGCGGGAGAACGCCACGAAGGCCAGGTTCACGGCATTGAGCATCAACTCGATGCACATCATCACCGTGATCACGTTGCGGCGGATGAACACGCCTACGGTCCCCACCACAAAGAGGAAGGCGCTCACCGCGAGGGCGGCCGGGACCATGCCCGCGTGCGCGGTGGCGAAACCGTTCAGGGTCGCGTTGTACACGGTGTCGAGGCTCGGCATGCCTACTCGCCCTTCTCTTTTCGGGCTACCACGATCGCGCCCACCAGGGCCGACAGGATGAGGATGGACGTGGCCTCGAAGGCGTACAGAAATCGCGGAGAGGAGAAGATGCCGCGCGCCACTTCCGCCGAAGTGGTCTCTTTGTGCTTCGTCGGCAAGGTTGCCGAACCCTTCCAGACCACCATCACCGACTGAACGGCCAGGATGATGCCCAGGAAGATGGCGGCCCGGCCCATGCCTCCGGCGCGCTCGTTTTCTTCCTGCTTGGCGTTCAACAACATGATGACGAAGAGGAACAGCACCATGATGGCCCCGGCATAAACAACGATCTGGAGGACGGCGATGAATCCGGATCCGAGCATCGCGAACATCACGGCCAGCGAGCACATGGTCACGATCAGAGAAAACGCGCTGTTGATCGGGTTGCGCTGGGACACCACGAAGATGCCGGAGGCGAGGGCCACCAGGGCGGCGCCATAGAAGAGGATGACGTCGAGAATCATCGCGCCACCTGCCCGCCTGCGGAGGCGGCGGTTGCCGCCATGGTGGTGGGAGGCGCTTTTTTCTCACCGAAGACGGCGGTGAGGCCGGAAAAGAGAACCACCCAGATGGCCGCGATCGGGATCAACCTCTTCCAGCCAAAGTCCATGAGCTGGTCATACCGGAAGCGAGGCACGGTCGCCCGGATCCAGATGAAGACGAAGAGAAGGAAGCCCATCTTCGCGAAGAACCAGAGCGGCGAATTCGGGACGAACGGGATGGGCGACAGCCAACCCCCGAGGAACATGTTCGAGGCGAGGGCGCAGACCGTGATCATGTTGATGTACTCGGCCATTTGCAGGAGGGCGAATTTCATCGAGGAATATTCAGTGTGGAACCCCGCGACCAGCTCGGTTTCGCTTTCGGGCAGGTCGAACGGAGTGCGGTTCACTTCCGCGCAGGCCGCGATCATATAGATGATGAAGGCGGGCGACTGGAGAATCATCCAGGACCAGATCCCCCACTGCTCCGTGGTGGCCACGATGTCGGTGAGCCGGAACGATCCCGCGGCCATGATCACCGAGACCCACGACATGCCGAGGGCCAGTTCGTAGGAAAACATCTGCGCCGAGCTGCGCAGCCCGCCGATCAGCGCGTACTTGTTGTTGGAAGCGTAGCCGGCAAACACGATCCCGTAGACCCCCAGGGCGGTGATCGCAAAAATGAAGAGGACGCCTACATCCAGGTTCGCCATCTGAATGTCGATGGGCCGGCCGAAAACACTGACCTGACCGTAGAACGGGATCACCAGCGGACCGCCGTAGGGCACCACCGCCAGGGCGAGATACGCGGTGATGATGGCCACGATGGGGGCGCCGAAGAACAGGAGCTTGTTGGCGCCTTCCGGCATCAACTCTTCCTTGAAGAAGAGCTTGATCCCATCGGCCGCGGGCTGAAGAATGCCAAACCAGCCCACCCGGTTCGGACCTCGCCGGAACTGCATGAACCCGAGTACGCGGCGTTCGATGTAGGTCATCAGAGAGAACAGACCGAGAAGGGCGTTGAAGATGATCGCCACCTTGACCAGCGAGATCAGGGCGTCGATGCCCAGCTCTTTGTTGGCCGGTGAAAGGAGCATCTCCATGACTGAAATCGCCTAAGCCTTGCCTTGGGCGGCCGCGAAGGTCTCGGCCTTGGTCGTCCAGGATCCGTGATGGCGGACGTAGTACTCGTACTCGTCGCGGAACTTGGCCATGGTCGAAAGCACCGGAGTGATGGCGGCGTCGCCGAAGGCGCACAGGGTCTTGCCGGCCATGGAGTCGCAGACCTGCTTGAGGGTGTCGATGTCCTTTTCTTCACCCCTGCCGGTTTCGATCCGGACCAGCAGGCGATACAGCCAGCCCGTGCCCTCGCGGCAGGGAGAACACTTGCCGCACGACTCGTGCTTGTAGAAGTCGCTGAGGTTTCGGGCCAGGGCGACCATCGACCGCGAATCGTCGGCCACGATGCAGCCGGCCGAGCCGAGCATCGAGCCCGCCTTCATCACGCTGTCGAAGTCGAGGGCCACGTCCAGCTCGCTGTCGAGGAGAATCGGCACCGAGGAACCACCCGGAATGACCGCGCGGATCTTGCGGCCATCGCGAGGCCCGCCCGCATAGTCGTAGACCAGCTGGCGAAGGGTGATCCGCCCCAGGTTGGCTTCGTAGCTCCCCGGCCGCTTCACATCACCGCTGATGGAAAAGAGTTTCGGGCCTCCGTTCTTCTCGGGCCCCAGGGACGCGAACCACTCGGCGCCCCGTTCCAGAATCAGAGGGACGTTGACCAGGGTCTCGACGTTGTTGACGATGGTCGGACAGCCATAGAGCCCGGAAACCGCCGGGAAGGGCGGCTTCAGCCGCGGCTGACCACGCTTGCCCTCGAGGCTCTCGAGCAGCGCGGTCTCTTCCCCGCACTCGTAGGAGCCGGCGCCGCGATGAACCACGATCTCCACGTCGACCCCGGTGCCGAGGATGTTCTTGCCCACGTAGCCTGCGGCGTACGCTTCGTCAACCGCCTTGTTCAGGACCCGGGCGCCCTCGTGGAACTCGCCGCGTATGTAGATGTAGCAGCTCTTCGACCGAATGGCATGGCACGAGACCACGCACGCTTCAATAAGCTGATGAGGATCCTTCTCGATGATGACCCGATCCTTGTAGGTGCCGGGCTCAGCCTCGTCGGCGTTCACGCAAAGATAGCGCGGCTTCGGGGAATCCTTGGGAAGGAAGGTCCACTTCAAACCGGTCGGAAAACCGGCGCCCCCACGACCGCGCAGGCTCGACTTCTTGACCTGGTCGATGATGTCATCGGGCGGCATTTCCAGATACTTCTTGAGATTCGCGTAGCCGCCGCTCTTCTTGTAGACATCGATGGACTGGGAGTCTTTGGTCCAGACATTCTTGAAGAGGATCATCTCGCCTGGACTCTTCGGCCATTCGAAAGACCGGTAGACCGTTTCCCCGGCCAGGACACGATCCATATCCTTGTCGGTGCAGTTCTCGAGCCACTCGCCGTTCACTTGAACCGCCGGGGCGCCACCGCAAGCGGCCAGGCACTCGGCCGCCTTTACCGTGAATCTTCCGTCGGCGGTCGTCTCGCCCGGCTTGATGCCCAGCTTGCCGCACGTCCGCCTCATCAACTCTTCCGAGCCGCCCAGAGCGCACGAGAGCGTGGTGCACACTTCGATGAGTGTCTTGCCCCCGGGCTTCAGGGAGAACATTGTGTAGAAGCTGGCGGTGTCGTGGACCTGCGCGGTGGACAAGCCCAGGATCTGGGCGATCTCGGCCATCGCCTCGGGCGTGATGTAGCCATCCTGCTCCTGGGCCAGCCGCAACGCGGGCAGAAGGGCCGACCGCCTGACCGGATACTTCGCGATCGTGGCGTCGAGCTTCTTGCGGTTGTCTGCGGTGAAGGGCATTTTGAATATCTGAATCGCTCTGAGGATCTACTTCCGGGGCTCCGCCTGAACTACCACTCGAGCGCACCCGATTTCCAGGCGTAGGCAAAGCCGGCGCCCAGCATTCCCATGAAGATCATCATCTCGATGAAGCCGAACATCCCGAGCTCCTTGAAGACGAGGGCCCAGGGATAGAGGAAGGCCGCATCCACGTCGAAGAGGATGAAGAGCATGGCCACCAGATAGAACTTGATGGGAAAACGCTCAGAGAGCTTCGCCACCGAGGGCACGCCGCACTCGTACACCGAACTCTTGGCCGGATTCGGGCGGGGGCGTCCGAGAAGTTGCGACACCACCACATTGAATACTGCGAAGCCAGTCGCGGCTAGAAACAGCAGCACCACCGGAAAATAGGCCGGCAGGCTCGAGGTGGCTGCGATGAGCGTCATCTAAGTTGCAGGGCTTTGATTTCTATTGGCGGTGGTGGTCTCGGGGCACCATCGCACGTGCGCGCCACCGAATGACGAAAGCGGGCGGACTATAAGGGGGCCGCGAAGAGACGTCAAGGATCCGGACGGGGGCCGAATGGATCGCTTCCCGGGCCGACGGCGGCGCGCCCGATCTACAATCGTGGTCCGGACTCGACGTCTCGTGGCTTTTTCCGCGATTGGGTCAAAGGCTTGGGCGCTGCTCCGGACTTCCAACGAAACAAAAGGAGAACAACACATGAGTTCAGTCGCCCGCGTCACCGAGATCACCGCCCGTTCCGCCAAGAGCTTCGAGGATGCCCTGCACGTGGGCATCAACCGCGCCACCAAGACGCTGCGTGGCGTCACCTCGGCCTGGATCAAGGAGCAGAAAGTCGAGATCAAAAAGGGGAAGATCGTGGCCTACCAGGTGAACATGCTCGTCACCTTCGTCATTGACTAGGGCGATCGTTGCCGCCCTTCTCCTCTCCCTGACGCCGTGCGCCCCGGCCGGGGATTTCTGGAAGCCCTTCACCGCCGGGGCCGCGTCGGGGTTCGCCCTCCATGAGGCCTCTCATCTGGTCCTCGATATCGCTTTCGATGCCGAGCCGAGCCTCAAAGGGGTCCGCTTCGGCCCGATTCCCTTCTTTGCGATCACTCATCGAAGCAGTCCGCCACCGTGGCAGGAGGCCCTCATTTCCGGCGCCGGATTCATCTCTCAGTCCGTGATGTCAGAAGTGATTCTCTCGCGACGCGCACCCGCCGATTCTGTTTCGGCTTTCGAGAAGGGGGCGCTTGCCTTTCATGTCGGGGCCTCAGTGGCCTACGCGGGGGCGGCTTTCGCGCGCTATGGCCCTTATGAACGCGATACCCGGGGCATCGCCGATGCCACGGGCAGCGACGAGCGACTGATCGGCGCACTCGTCCTCGCGCCCGCCGCCTTCGATACCTGGCGGTACTTTCGGCCGGCCTCTGGGACCGCGCGCTGGGGTTCGCGCCTGGCCAAGGCCGGGCTCCTCGGCGTTCTCCTCTTCAAGGACTTCGCGCCCGCGCACCGGTAGCGCCCGGCCTGCGAGAATCGGACCATGCGATTTGCGATTGTCGGCTCAGGCCTCGGGCGAGATGCACGCCTTGGCCGAGGCCGAGGGCGTCGCCCTGCCTCCCGATTCAATCTCCAACCTTGAAACCTACATCGGCTCCCTGCAGCCGGATACGCGATCTTCCCTGCTGATCGACCTCCAGCAAGGCAAGAAGATCGAAGTGGAGGGACTCCTCGGCTTCGCCGTCCGTCTGGGTGAGAAGCATGGAATTGAAACCCCGATAATCAAGGCCTTGTACTCGGTTCTCAAGCCCTGGGCCACCGGCCCGCGCTGAAGGGCCTCTAGGCCAGGCCGACGCTCGCTTCACCCTCTCCTCCGCCAGTTCCTCCAGCCGGCCGGTTCGGGTGTAAACCTCGCCTCCGTTTCCAGGGTCAGGGCACCTTCTCGCCCACGACTCTCTTGACCTGACTCCCCGCGGGAATCGAATCCGTGAGAGAGACCGCATTGATGAGGGAGAGAGTCTCCGCCTTCACGGGCGAACTCCAGTCTCGGGCAAGGTTCGAAATCGTAGTGGCCGATCGAAGCGTCTCGATTTTCAACCGCATCGGTTGGACGGACAGGATCCTCCGGTCGGTCAATCTCTCGAAGCCGCCGATCCACGCGGCCAGGATCGACTTATAGAAGCTGTACCGAGCCTCCGTGGTGTAACCCAGTAACTGGAGGGTCCGGTCGCCATGCTTGACGAAGGTGACCATTCCCTCGAGCACGCCGCTCTGCTCGTCCTGAAGATGAAACTTGAGCGAGGCGGCGCGAAGACCATTGACGTTCCCTCGTTCCACCGGCCCGGCCTGAACCCCCGTTTGCCCGGCGAACTCCGCGGCCGCGGCCTCGGGCTCGCCCGCGGCCAGGGTCAGATGAACCATTGCGTCCTTGGCGGAAGGCATCGAGGACACTCCCTGCTTCTCGTTCTGGCTGGCCCAGTCCTGAGGAAATGTCATCTTGAAAGCCATGTCCGGGTGATAGAAAACCTGCTCCTTGAAAAATCCTTCTCGGGGGTTTTCGCCGAACATCAGACCATCGAGCTGGCCGATGAACTCGGCCCGTCCGACCCGGCTCCCGGTGGCATGCTGCTCCTGGATGATCCTGGTCATGTCGGAGAGACGATTGGGCGGGGCCGGGTGAGTGGACAGCCAGTTGGGCAGGCGGTCACCTCCCGCGGCCGTGGTCACGCCGTCCAGCATGCGGAACACGTCCAGCATTTCTTCGGGGTTGTAGTCCTTGCGGACGATGTAGCGGAGTCCCAGCTGATCGGCCTGACTCTCCTGATCGCGACCGAACTTCAAGAAGACCAGGCCAAAGGCCTGGCTCAAGGCCTCACCTCCCTCGCGAAGAGTTGGCGACAGGATCATGCCGACGCCGAGGCCCACCATGCCCAGTAGCTGCTTGCTTTGCGCACTCGCCGAGTGGCGCGCGGTGACGTGGCCGATCTCGTGGCCGAGCACGGCCGCCAGTTCGCCCTCGGAGTTCATATGGGCGAGGATGCCGCGGGTGACATACACATAGCCGCCGGGGAGAGCGAAGGCATTCACCTGCGCGTCGTCGACGACCCGGAAGGTCCAGGGAAGGCCTGGCCGCTCCGAAACCGCCGCGAGCGGACGCGCCACCGACTCCACGTAGGCCTGAACCCTGGGGTCCTGGAAGTCGCCGTAGAGGCCGTGGAACTGCTCATCGGCGTCTTTCCCCATGGCCGCCTCCTGCCCTTCGCTCATCAGCATGAGCTGGCGCTTTCCGGTAGCGGGGTTGGTCGCGCAGGCCACGAGGACGCCCAGCGAAATGATGGACAGGGAGCGGCGAAGGCCGACGTTCATGATCGGCCGAGTGTAGCGCGACCGCGCGCTGAACCGACAGCGTTCCTATTAGAGTGCGACACCCCGATGACCCGCCTCCGCGGCCCCTGGCCCACTGTGTTTCTGACCATGTTCGGCACGCTCTTCGCACTGGCCGTTCTGGAGACGGGCGCCCGCGTCGCCGCGGTCCGCGAGGAACGGCGGCAGGGCCGGCTTCAGCGCGACGCCGGCCGGGCCAAGGATCCGAGTCCCGGCGCGGCGGCGACTCTCGGTCAGATCATCTTGAAGTCGGAGAACCCCCGCATCGTGTATGAACTTCGGCCGCGACTCGATGTGGTGTTCGGCGGAGCGCGCCTGACCACATCAGACGCCGGCTATCGCGGTCGCGACGTTGCGATCCCGAAGCCTGCCGAGGCCCATCGCATTCTGGGTATCGGCGATTCGTACATGTTCGGTCAGGGGGTGGCGGACCATGAGACCTACCTCGCCCAGCTTCCTGGCCTGCTTGAAGTGGCGGGGCCTGGCCGCTCCACCGAAACCGTGAACCTCGCGGTGCCGGGTTTCAACACGGCAATGGAGGTGGAAATTCTTCGGGCCCGCGGCCCCATGCTTCAACCCGATCTCATCCTGATCGAGATCGTGGGCAATGATCTCGATCTCCCGAACTTCCTCTGGAACGCGGTGGATCCGTGGACGCTCCGCCGCCTCTTTCTCCTGGACTTTATCCGCGGCCGACTTGGAGCCAGCGACCCGGCCATGGGGGCCGACCGAGGACTGAGCGAAGCGCCGCGCGAGGCGGGGGGCACGGTCGACACTTTCTCGCGAGACACCGCGCGAGTGCCACCTCAGTACGCCTCGATGGTCGGCCTCGGCGCCTTCGAGCGATCCCTCGCCGAACTCGCCGAGTTCGGTCGCGGCCACCGCGTTCCGGTCCGGGCCATCACCCACGGCGTCTGGTTCGAGGACGCGATGCTGAAGGCTCTTTCCACGAATGGCATCCCGGTGTTGGTCTTGCGCTCCTCTCTTCGCCAGCGCGCGCGCGGTCTCGGCGCGCCTGACTATGGCGGGTCCCCGCTCGCCCTCTCACCCACCGACCTTCATCCCTCGCCGCTCGGGCATCGGGCCATCGCCGAAGAACTGGCCGCGTGGCTGAAACGTCAGCCGGGGCCCTGGGCCCTCGCGCCGGGAAGGCCCTGATGCATTTGCATTTGACCGCAAAGCCCTACCGCCCCAGAATCAGTCTGCCCCGATGAACCCGCTGGCGGTTCGGGTGCTGCACCTTCCCCCTCTCAGTGGAGACTCCCATGAACCCTGCTCGAACCGCAAGAATCGCGATCTTCTCGCTCCTGCTTGCTGCTTCCGTCGCCAGCGCCCAGAAGAAGGGGGCGAAGCCAGCGGCCACACCCACGCCTTCTGCCCTCTCGACCCTGAACGCCGACCACTTCAAAGCCATGGAGTTCCGGAACATCGGGCCCGCCAACATGGGCGGGCGGGTGGACGACTTCGCGGTGGTCGAGTCGAACCCGACCACGTTCTATGTGGGCATGGCCTCGGCGGGCATCCTGAAGACCACGAACGGCGGCACCACCTTCGAGACCATCTTCACGGACGAGGAGGTCTCCTCCATCGGCGATCTCGCGATCGCCCCTTCCGACCCCTCCATCCTCTACGTGGGAACGGGGGAGCCCAACAACCGGCAGTCGACCTCGTGGGGCGGCGGGGTCTACAAGAGCACGGACGCGGGCAAGACCTTCCAGTACGTGGGCCTCAAAGAGACCCAGTACATCGGGCGGATCGTCGTACATCCCACCAACCCCGACGTGGCCTACGTGGCCGCGGTCGGCCGGCTCTACGGCCCGAACAAGGAACGCGGGGTCTACAAGACCACCGACGGGGGTAAG
>JANLSZ010000017.1:0-3094 GCA_031362685.1 Vicinamibacteria bacterium
CTCCGATTTCGGTTTCTCGTACGTCTACGTCATCTTCAAGGACGGCACCGACATCTACTGGGCGCGCAGCCGCGTCTCCGAGTACCTGAGCAAGATCCAGCCCCAGCTTCCCGCGGGGGTGAAGACCGAACTCGGACCCGACGCCACCGGCGTGGGCTGGGTGTTTCAATACGCGCTCGTCGACGAATCGAAAACCCACTCGCTCGCCGAACTCCGCTCGTTCCAGGACTGGAACCTCCGTTACCGGCTGCAGTCCGTGCCGGGGGTGGCCGAGGTCGCGTCCATCGGCGGCTTCGTCCAGCAGTACCAGGTCACGGTCGATCCCAACCGCCTCAAAGCCCGGGGGCTCTCGATCGCAGAGGTAAGCGAGGCGGTGCGCAAGAGTAATTCGGATGTGGGCGGCCGATTGCTGGAGTTCTCGGGACGCGAGTACATGGTGCGCGGGAGGGGCTACATCAAGTCGGTCGCGGACATCGAGAAAGTGGTGCTCAAGACCGACGACCGTGGCACGCCGGTCCTGGTGCGCGACATCGGTTCAGTGGCCCTCGGCCCCGAGATCCGCCGCGGAGTCACCGACCTCAACGGCGAGGGCGACGCGGTGGGCGGCATCATCGTGATGCGTCACGGCGAGAACGCGCGCGAGGTGATCCGGCTCGTCCGGGAGCGGCTCGACGAGATCCAGCCGTCCCTGCCCAAGGGTGTTCGCGTGGTCACGACCTACGACCGCTCGGAGCTCATCGATGCCTCGATCGACAACCTCAAGCACGAGCTTCTCATCGAGATCGCGATCGTGAGCCTGGTGATCCTCGTCTTCCTCTGGCACATTCCCTCCGCCATCGTCCCCATCGTCACCATTCCGGTGTCTGTGCTGCTCGCGTTCATACCCATGTCTTTGATGGGCATCTCCTCGAACATCATGTCTCTCGCCGGCATCGCCATCTCCATCGGCGTCCTGGTGGACGGCGCCATCGTGGAAGTGGAGAACGCGTACCGGAAACTGGAGAAATGGGAGCACGGGGGACGGCAGGGGGACTTCCATGCGGTGCGGCTCGAGGCCTTGCTCGAAGTGGGACCCTCGGTGTTCTTCTCTTTGCTCGTGATCGCGGTCGCGTTCCTCCCCATCTTTACCCTCGTCGACCAGGAGGGGCGTCTCTTCACGCCCCTGGCCTGGACCAAGAACCTCACCCTCTTCATCGCAGCACTCCTCGCCATTACCCTCGATCCCGCCCTGCGCATGCTCTTCACCCGGATGGACTTTGTTTCCTTCCGTCCGCGCTGGCTCTCCTGGCTCTTCAATCAGGCCACGGTCGGCCGGTATCACCCGGAGGAGAAACACCCGATCAGCCGCACGCTCTTCGCGGTCTACGAGCCCGCGTGCCGCTTCGTGCTCCGGCACCCGAAGTCGACGATCCTCGCGTCCATCCTCATCGTGCTGAGCTCGATCCCCGTCTACCTCCGTCTCGGCCACGAGTTCATGCCGCCCCTGAACGAAGGCACGATGCTCTACATGCCCACGACGCTGCCGGGGATCTCGGTGACGGAGGCGACGCGCCTGCTGCAGACCCAGGGTCGGGTGCTCCGTTCGTTTCCCGAAGTGCAGAGTGTTTTCGGCAAGGCCGGGCGCGCGGACACCTCGACCGACCCGGCACCCCTTTCGATGATGGAGACCACGGTGGTCCTGAAGCCCAGTTCGGAATGGCGAGCGAAGGACCGCTGGTACTCATCGTGGGCGCCCGAGTGGTTGAAAGCAGCGGTGCTGCGCAGAATCACTCCGGACCGTCTGTCCTGGGAGGAGCTTGTGGCCGAGATGGACCAGGCCCTGCAACTCCCCGGCGTCACCAACGCGTGGACCATGCCCATCAAGGCCCGCATCGACATGCTCACCACCGGCGTGCGCACACCCGTGGGGGTCAAGATCTTCGGCGACGACCTCAAGGAGATCGAGAGGCTCGGTCTCGAACTCGAGAAAGTCCTGCGCGAGGTGAAGGGTGCTCGCAGCGTCTTCGCCGAGCGCGCGGCCGAGGGGTACTTCGTCGACTTCGAACTGAATCGCGAGGAACTGGCGCGCCGGGGCCTGAGCATCGCGTCGGTGCAGGACGTCATCCTGTCCGCGATCGGCGGCGAGAACGTCACCACCACCGTCGAGGGCCGCGCCCGCTTCCCGGTGAACGTCCGCTACCCTCGCGAATTGCGCGACGATCTCGATCGCCTCGGTCGAGTCCTCGTGTCAACGCCCTCGGGCGCGCAGATCCCGCTCTCGCAGGTCGCGGCCATCCGCATGGTGGAAGGCCCGTCCATGATCCGCAACGAGAACGGCCTGCTCGCGGGCTACGTCTACGTGGACACCGCGGAGAGCGACATCGGCGGCTTCGTGGAACGCGCCAAGGAAGCGGCGCGGCGGGTGGCGCTCAAACCCGGCTACTCGATGGAGTGGAGCGGCCAGTACGAGAACATGCTGAGGGTTCGCGAACGGTTGAAGCTGGTGGTGCCGATCACGATCTTCACCATCTTCTTCCTCCTGTACCTAAACACGGGCTCGGGAGTGAAGGCGAGCATCGTGATGCTCGCGGTGCCCTTCTCCGTGGTGGGGGCGGTGTGGTTGATGTACCTCCTCGACTACAACGTCTCCATCGCGGCGTGGGTGGGCATGATCGCGCTCATGGGCCTCGACGCCGAGACCGGCGTCTTCATGCTTCTCTTCCTCGACCTCTCCTACGCCGAGGCGAAAGCCGAGGGGAGGCTTCGCTCCATGTCAGACCTGCACGAGGCCATCGTCCACGGCGCGGTCAAGCGCGTGCGGCCCAAGTTGATGACGGTGGCCGCGGCCATGATGGGACTCATGCCCATCATGTGGTCCGTGGGTACCGGGGCCGACGTGATGAAGCGCGTGGCCGCGCCCATGGTGGGCGGACTCGCCACATCGTTCCTGATGGAGCTGCTCGTCTATCCCGCGATCTACCTGCTCTGGAAATGGAACACCGAGGTCAAGGGCGAGAGCCTGCAAGTGTGACTCCAGAAAGGAACTGGAGGCAGCCATCGCGAGGCCGCAGACGAGCCTCTTGCAGAGTCGTGGGGTTCTGTTCGGACGTTCTCG
>JANLSZ010000006.1:0-4427 GCA_031362685.1 Vicinamibacteria bacterium
CGAACCCGGATTGGCGTGATCTGTCTGCTGATCTGCTGAGATGAGCGCACCGTCATTGCGAAGTGGTCACGGACGATGTGCCCCGAGGGCAGGCTTCGCGCTGGCCCAGGGCCAGGCTGCGCGCTCCGTGACGCCGGGGCGAAACCCCGTCGTCATTGCGAATGAGCCGGAGTTCCGGGATCGACTGAAGCAATCTCGCGAGGCTTGGGGATCGCTTCGTCGGCAGCTTCTCGATGGCCTCCTCGCGATGACGGTGGGGGCCCGACAGCCCGGCCGTCATTGCGAAGGACCCGGCGTTCTGGCTTGGAGCGAGGCGGAACTTCGGGTCCTTCGCGATGACGGTGGGGCGGCGGGACGGGGTGGCGGCTCCGGGGCGGCGGCTCCGGGGCGGCGGAACGTCTAGGCGCGCATGAGGGTCGCGCCCCAGTTCATCCCGGCGCCGAAGGCCACGATCAGAATCAGATCGCCCTTTTTGATCCGGCCCGCGCGGGCGGCCTCGTCGAAGAGTAGGGGGATGGTGGCCGCGGTGGTGTTGCCATAGCGTTCGATGTTGTGGATCACTTTCTCCGGCGGGATCCCCAACTGCTTGGCGCAGTATTCGTTGATCCGCATGTTGGCCTGGTGCATCAGAACCAGCGACAGGTCGGCGACCGAGACTCCCTGGCGTTTCATGACCTCGTTGGCCACTTCAATCATCTTGGTCGTGGCCATCTTGAAGACGACCTTCCCGTCCATCACCGGAACATGCGCGCCGCGGGCGAACTGCTCGGGCCCGGTGTAGGGGCGGAAGCGGAAACCGGTCCCCGGGACGTAGAGCTTCTCCAGTTCCTTGCCGTCGCCGCACAGGATGGTCTCCACAATCCCGCGATCGTTGCCTTCGTGCCCCTTGATGACCACGGCGGAGGCGGCATCGCCGAAGAGCACGAGCAGATGGCGAAACCGTGAATTCCACTCAAAATCCTCGGCGGAGATGGGACCGGGATCGCGGCCATGAATCACGTCCCAGGTCTTCGGCGAATAGGGCATGAAGCCGGTGTGGATCTCGGCGCAGACCAGAAGAATGTTCTTGGCCAAACCGGACTTTATGTGAGCGTCGGCCAGCTGAAGGCCATAAAGGAATCCGGTGCATTGCTGCCGGATGTCGAAACACGGAACCTGCCGGAGACCGAGACGGGTCTGGTAGATGCCGGAGTTTCCCGGGAAGAAATAGTCCGGCGTCATGGTGGCGGAGATGACCAGGTCGATCTCTTCGCGGCCCACCCCGCTGTTCTCTATCGCCCGCTCCGCCGCGACCACGCCGAGGTCCGAGGAGGAGGTTCCCGGATCGACGTAGTAGCGCGTCTCCACGCCGCTTCTCTCGCGGATCCAGGCATCGGTGGTGTCGAGAACCTTCGACAACATCTCGTTGGTCACGAGGTTCTTCGCGATTTCAGAACCGCTCCCGACGATGATGGTGCGTGGCATGGGGGGAGAGTCTCCTCGATATCTGCAGGGGGGCGTTCTACCGGTCAGACCTTGGGACCAAAGTACCCAAGCTTGTACCGCAGGAGGACATTGTCGAGCGAAGGAAGGCGGACAACAATGCGACGATAGCGCCCGTCTCTCTTCTGGTTGGTGGGCACGTAACCCATGCTGTACTGGGTTCGCATCTCTTCGGCGATCCGGTCATAAACCGAGTCGAGTTCCTGAATCTGAGCGGGAAAAAAGGCCTGGCCCCCGGTCTCGCGGGCCAGCACGGAAAGCAGGTGGGTGGCCTGCGAGAACGCAGCCCGCCCCTTATCGCCCTCGTAGTCGGCGGTCAACCTTATCGAATAGATGGAAATCTCGGCGTTGCGCGCAAGGTCGATGACCTGTTCGTCGGTGACAATGGAAGAGGTGTTCTCTCCATCGGAGAGCAGAATGATGGCCTGCCGGCGCGCGGCCGCGGTGGTTCGTTTCTCTTTCTGAAGATCTTTGATGGAGATATAGAAGGCGTTGTGCAGGGCGGTTGAACCCGAGGGCAACAGCTTGTCGATGCCCTGGTTGAGCAGGGTGTGGTCGTTGGTGAAGTCCTGCAGCACATCGATCCGGTTGTTGAAGGCCACCACTCGGGCCCGATCCTCCGGGACCAGGGTGGCGACAAAACGCTTGGCCGCGGCCTTGGCCCCCCCAATTTTCTCATCCATCGAAGCCGAGGTGTCCATCAGGAGGACTACCGACAAAGGCAGACGCTCCTTGCTGAAAAGCGCCAGTTCCTGCTTGACCCCATCTTCGAAGACCGAGAAGGTGTCGCGGCCAAGTCCCGGCACCAGGCGACCCTGGGCGTCGGTGACGGTAACCGTGAGATTGATGATCTCGATCGACGAGCCGAAGGTGAGCGGAGGCTGGCCCTGAGTTTGGGAGAAGGCCAGCGCGGTTCCAACACACGAAAGCGCGGCGAAAATAAGAAGGCCGCTACGAAATCGAAGTATCAAGGCGAAGAAGTCTCTTTTCTGGGCGTGGACAATCGGACTTTCACGGAAGGACGCGCCACCTGAAGCGCGATCCGAGAGCGCCTTTCGCCACGGGAATGAAAAGTGAGACGATACGTCGATCGCAGGTCCGCCGCCACTCTCAATAGTGCGGCGCTCGCGCCCATGACGGTCAGGGGTCGCTCCAGCCGCCCGGCGGTGCGTTCGGTGAGGGTGCTGAAGACATAGTCGTAGTCCTCCTGGGACACCTCCCCGCCCCCCGAAGCCTCCCCGCTCTCCGCGACCAGAACGCCCGCCACTTCCACGTTCTTTTTCAGGACGCGATCCACGATGCTCTGGCGATTGTCGTTGGAAAAACCCGGACCCATGCCGGAGAGGAAGACCACGATCTTTCGTTCTCCCTCCTTCTTCTCCAGGTCTTCGGCGGCCTCGACTACGGCATCGAGAATGGTGTTTCCGCCGGTGGGGGCAATTCGACCGAGGCGCGCGCCGACTTCCCGGGAAGAGCCGTCCTCCGCGAGGTTGAGGTCATCGACCGCCTTGACCGGCCGATCCCCGGTGGTCCATACCGAGACGCGGGTGTTCGAAGGGAGGGACGCGATGAAGGCCCGGGCCGCGTCGATGAACTGCACCCGATATGCCGAGCCCATGGGCTGTGACGAATCGACGATCAGGGCCACGCGCGCGGGCCGGTCGTCCTTCTCGAACCTGGTGAGGGAAACGGTGGCGCCGCCCTCGGACAAGGAGACATCCGAAGGTTCGAGATCGCGGAGGGCTATTCCCTTGACGTCCGAGACCACGGCGCGCACAGAGTAGGTTTCCCCAGCCGGTTGAAAGAGGCCGAGGGCGGCCAGAAAGCAGAGGATCACACCGACTCTTCTATCATGCGGGCGCTGGATCCTCAGAGTGGAGAAAGGGCGGCGTTCGCGATGGTGATAGCCCAACGAAAAACCGCAGTGGTGATCACGGTGAGTGATTCCACCCATGAAGGCCGCCGGGAGGATTTGTCCGGGCCGGAAGCCCGGAAAGGCCTCGAGAGCCTGGGGCTGGAGGTCGACGGTCCCCTGGCGGTTCCCGACGAAACGGAGCGGATCTGCGAACTCCTCATATTCTCGGCCGCCCGCGCCGACCTGGTGGTCACCACCGGTGGCACCGGGCTTGGACCGAGAGATGTAACCCCCGAAGCCACCAAACGGATCATCGACCGGGAAGCGCCCGGCCTGGCCGAACTCATCCGGCTGCGCGGACTGGACCGAACCGTCTATGCCGCACTTTCCCGAGGGGTTTGTGGCATCCGGGGGAAGAGTCTCATCGTCAACCTGCCCGGGTCTCCCCGCAGCGTCTCAGAGGGGCTTCAAGCGCTGTCGCCGGTTCTGCTCCACGCCCTCGATTTGATCGGCGGGAACACCGAACACGGGCCTTCGGCCGGGGTCCGCGAAGGTTTGTCGGTGGTTCTGGCCTCTGGTAGTCTCTCGCCCAGCAAATGACGGGTGCGTTAGTCCAGGACGAGATAAGGGATGGATCCCGAGCGAAACCGTTCGTCGAGCGATTTCGAGCGAGTCATCCGCGAAGCCGCCCCTTATCTGGGCATGGGCACGGCGCTGGCCGCCACCGTGGGGCTCTTTTTTGCCCTGGGGTTCTGGCTTGACGGTTTGGCGGGGACAAAGCCCTGGCTCGCTCTCATCTTTGGCTCGTTGGGGGTGGTCATCGCCCTCGTCCAGTTCATAAGGATGGCGTTAAACCTCAACAAGAATCTTTCAAAGCCTTGATCACCTCCCTTCAACTGGCCTTCGGAATGACCCTCTTCGCGGCCGGGTCTTCTCTGATCGCCGTCCGATTGGCTTCCGACACCGCGGTGGAGACGGCGGTGCTTTTCTCGGCCCTCCTCGCGACCGTGAACGCTCTGGTCGCTCTGTTGCTTTCGCACATCGGGGCGACGCGAAGCTCGACGAAGGCGTTCTTCGGCGCGGTTCTCGG
>JANLSZ010000036.1:0-15723 GCA_031362685.1 Vicinamibacteria bacterium
CGGCGAACTGAGCGGGTGGTACTCGGCTGATCGGGACACGAGGTACTGGTTTCGCTGGGGACCCCGCGGATTGGCCGGGGTGGGGAGTCTGAGCGAAGGCCGGGGCGGAAACGACGAGACCGGCGAGGGCAAGGGTGAAGACCGAAAGGGGTCGGCGCAGCATCATCTCGACATCCTATCCGCCTGTTGGACCGAACCGGAGGGGAATCGAAGGGTGCTTCAGGAGGAGAAACTTCTCAGCGCGCCCAATACCGTGTCGATGTCCTTCGGGGTGTGATCGGCCGACACCTGAAACCGGATCTCTTCGTCGCCCTTCGGAACCACGGGATAGGACAAGCCGGTTCCCAGGATTCCGTGGGCGAAGAGGTGCTTCACCAGCGCCTGGGTTTTCGGGGTGTCGCGGACGACCAGCGGCGTCACCGGGTGCTCGCCGCGTATGGTCTCGAATCCGAGGTCGATCAGACCCCTTTCGAACTTCGCGGTCATCGCACGCAAATGGGTGAGGAGGCCGAGTCCTTCCGGAGAATCGAGGATATCGACGGCCACCCGGGCCGCCGCCGCCTCGGCGGGAGTGATCGGATTCGAGTAGATGTACATCATCGACGTCTCGCGAAGAAAGTCGATGAGCACGCGAGGTCCGGTGACGTAACCGCCGTTGACGCCGAAGGCCTTACCCAGGGTGCCCACGAGAATGTCCACCGGAGGGCAGCCGGTGAACTCCTCGGTGCCGCGTCCGGTCGGCCCGAAAGCGCCGACGCCGTGCGAATCATCGACCACGAGCACCGCGTTCTCGGGGAAACGGTCATCGAACGTTCGGACCATCGCCTGGATCTCGAGCAGAGGCGCGTGATCGCCCCGCATGCTGAAGATGCCGTCCGTGACCACCACCGCGCGCTTCGCTCCGATCTGGCTCGCCTTGGTCAAGGCGACTTCGAGGTCGGCCACCTGGTTGTGCCGGTAGACGTACTTCTCCTTTGGCCGCGCCATCTTCATCGCGTTGATGATGCAGTTGTGGTTGAGCTCGTCCGAGATGAGTGCGGTTTCGGCGGTGATCAGGGGAACTATGGTCGACACGATGGTGGCGTAGGCCGACGAGAAGATCATGGCGGCCTCACGGGCATGAAACGCGGCCAGCCTGGTCTCGAGAGCGACGTGCGGTTCGTAGGTGCCGCTGATGAACCGCACCGCCCCCGGACCGCATCCGAATCGCTGAACCGCCGCCTCTTCAGCGCGGACCACGCGTTCGCGCAAGCCCATGCCGAGGTAGTTGTTGGAATTCATCTTGAGGAAAGGTTTCGAACCCTCGCCCTGGAGCAGGTAGCGCGGCCCATGACCATCCTGGGGGGCGACCACGGCGACGATGACGACCTCATGGCGCTTGTTCGATCCCCGGCCGTCGATGGTTGCGATTTCGGCGGTCAGGGTTTGGGCAAGGCGATTGAAGGGCATGATTCCGGCGGAGGATAGATTGAGGGTTCGTGGCGGTGCGTCAGGTGATTCGCGCCCTCAGTTTAGTCAGCATGTCCTCCACCATGGCCGCGAGTCCGTACTGAGGAGCGAAGCCCCACTCGGCGCGCGCGGCCGAACAGTCGAGAGAGCAGGGCCACGAGTCTGCGATTCCCTGGCGGACCGCATCGACCTCGTAGCGGATCTCGAAGGCCGGAACATGCTTTCGGATTTCCTGCGCGAGTTCCTCGGGGGTGAAGCTCATAGCCGTGACGTTGAACGAATTGCGATGAACGAGCCTCGCGGGATCGGCTTCCATCAACGCCACCAGAGCGACCAGGGCGTCGGGCATATACATCATGTCGAGCCGGGTGTCGGATCTCAGGAAACAGGTGTACCGGCCGTAGCGGATCGCGTCGTAGAAGATGGCGACCGCGTAGTCGGTGGTTCCGCCGCCCGGAGGTGTGGTGTGGGAAATCAGGCCGGGAAACCTGAGGCCGCGGGTGTCGACGCCGAACCGGCGGTGGTAGTAGTCGCAGAGAAGCTCCCCCGCGACCTTGGTGACCCCGTACATCGTGGTGGGTCGCTGAATCGTGTCCTGGGGTGTGTTGTCCTTGGGCGTACTTGGTCCGAACGCGCCGATCGAACTCGGAAAGAACACTTTGCAATCGTGCTGCCGCGCCACTTCGAGCACTTTGTAGAGCCCGCCCATGTTCAGCTCCCAGGCCACATGCGGCTTCTCCTCGGAGGTGGCGGAGAGAAGTGCCGCCAGATGGTAGATCGTGCCGACCTCGCTGTTGCGGACAAGGTCCTGGATCTGGCGGGCGTTGGTGGAGTCGAGGAACTCGAAGCGCTCGCCCGGGCGCAGGGTTTCGAGCGGGGGGAGTCGGATGTCGGAGGCGATGACGCGTTCGCTGCCGTACCGCGACCTCAGAGCGACCACGAGTTCAGAGCCGATCTGGCCCAGCGCGCCCGTGACGAGGATTCTTCGCATCTTGGGGACGAAGATACCGCGTTTCCAGTCCCCGGTTTCGACGCGGCTTCAGGCGACGGCGCGGGGCTGTGATGCGGGCTCGGTCTTCTTCTGCGAACCCGCGGCGGAGAGGCCCATGAGTTCGTTCTCCATCCAGACGTGCTTTCCGTCGAGGACATGCTTGGCCACGCTGTACTTGCGGACGTCGTCGTTGTTCCAGAGTGCTCGGAACGCGGCATCGACCCGACGGCTCGCGCCGCGCGAGAAGAGGTCGGCCAGTTCGACCGCCTCCTTTGCCTCCGGCTTCCCGGCCGCGACCAGCGCCTGAGCACGCGTGCAGGCGGCGGAGATCGCGAACAGGTCGTTCACGATATCCACCAGCCGGAACAGGAACGCCTGCTTGTTCTGCAGGCCCGCCTGATAAAGCGCCATGCCATGGAAGCTCGACCGCGACAGTTTGCGGGAGCGCCGATCTACGAACCGCACGTGCGTCGCGAGAGGACCGAACTCGGAGAACTTCGGCCAATGACCCCAGCCCAGGAAGCGAGTCGGGTACCACCATGAGTAGAACGCACCGATCTTCGGAAGGGCCGCGAGTTTCTGGCCGATGGTCGACTGGGGATCCACCAGAGCTCCTGCCACCTCGAGGTGCTTGTCCACCGCCTCGCGGGCCATGAACAGATGCATGATCTCGCTCGACCCTTCGAAGATCTTATTGATGCGGAAGTCGCGCATCAGGCGTTCCACCGGGATGGGGGTTTCGCCGCGCGCTTCGAGCGAGCCCTCGGTCTCGTACCCGCGCCCGCCGCGGATCTGCATGAGGTCGTCGACGATCTCCCAGCCCCGCGCACTGTTCCATTCCTTCGCGGCTGCCGCTTCGAGACGGATATCCGCTCCGCCCCGATCGGACATCTGGGTGGCGAGCTCGACCAGCGCCTCCATGGCGAAGCCGGTGGCAGCCATGTCGGCGATCTTGTGCCCGATCGCCTCGTGCCGGCCGACCGGCCGGCCCCATTGAACTCGTGCCCCCGCCCAGTTGCGGACGGTTTCGAGGGCCGCTTTCACCGTGCCGGCGGAGATGTTCGGAATGGACAGGCGACCGTCGTTGAGGGTGGTCAGAGCGATCTTCAACCCGCGGCCCTCGCCGCCCACCAGGTTCTCCACGGGGACGCGGACATGGTCGAAATTGATGACGGCGTTCGAGAGGGCCTTGAGCCCCATGAACCGGCAACGGTGGATGACGGCCACGCCTTTCCACTCGGTCTCCACGATGAAGGCGGAGATCTTGTGGGTCGAGGGGTCGGAGGCCATCACCACCAGGAGCTTCGCGAGTGTCCCGTTGGTGGTCCAGAGTTTGGTTCCATTGAGGATGTAGGCCGAACCATCCGCGGTCTTCTCCGCGGTGGTGGTCACTCGCGCCGGATCCGAGCCGACCCCGAGTTCGGTCAAGGCGAAGGCGGAAATCTCGCCCTTGGCGCAGCGGGGGAGGTACTTCTTCTTCTGTTCGGGAGTACCGAACAGCTTGATCGGCTGGGGGACGCCAATCGACTGATGGGCGGAGAGCAGCGCTCCGATGTTGCCGCAGTACGTCCCCAGCAGCTTCATCACCCGGTTGTATTCCACGTTGGTAAAGCCGAGCCCCCCGTACTCCTTCGGGATCTTCATACCGAAGGCTCCGAGCGCGCGCAGACCATTCAGGACAGGCTCGGGATACTCGCCGGTGCGGTCGATCTCCGCAGGATCGACCTCGGTCTTGAGGAAGGTCTTGAATTTCAGGTAGAACTCCCTGAACTCGGGCCGCTCATCCCCGGTGAGCGGATAGGGGTGAATGAGATCCAGACGGAAGTTGCCGAGGAAGAGTTCCTTGACGAAGCTCGGGTGCTTCCATTGGGTCTCCCGCGCCGCCTCCGCGACGTTGCGGGCTTCGAGTTCGCTGACGTCCTTGCCAGCGTCCTTCATGTGCGCGTTGATCTCGGTCACAGGGTCACCTCGTCGGGGTGCTTCACATTATTAATGAATAACGACTCATTAAATATATATCACATCGCGCCCGGTCGCGTTTAGCGGCTACCGGGTGAGGACTTTTCTCAGCATCGACTTCATCGACGACTCGAAGGAGACCTGGGGCACCGCCACCGCCTTGCGCAGGTCGGCGTTCTTGAACTCGCTTCGCGCTCGCGCCGACATCTTCGACACGATGGCATCGACGCCACTCTCGAGGCCCTGGATCATCCCGGCTATGGCTCGCTGGTATCCGCGCTGACCTTCGATCTTTCGGCAACCGATCACCAGAGCCTCCAGAACCTCGCTTCGATCTGATTCGCGGAGTCGCACGTCGCGGGCGATTCGTCCGCCCCAATCGTCGAGGAAGGGAGCGGTCTCGATCAGAAAGTCGAAGGAGAGTCTCAGGCACCTGATCGGGCGAAGTGGATAGTTCCGATGACCCTCGGGTGCCAGTGTCGCCTTGTAGATCAGCGCGGCCAGAGCAAAGCCTCCGCCCCAGGGGCGCACGTTCTCGTGGGCGAGTCGCCGGATATCGTCCGCCGCTGCGGTATGGGCAGTTGATTGCGGCCAGAATGAAATCGACTGGTCGATATCCCCGGCGTTGTGAGTCATCACCGCCGCCATCCGCAGGACATCGAGTTCGTCGTTCCCCGAGAGGAGTGCAGCCAAACCCTTCGACTCCCGCGTGAGTTCGGCTCCGATGTGGCTGCGAACCCGTTCGGTGACGTCCGGGCGGCCCAGGTGAATGGCTCGGCCGAGAGCGGCGACGAGAACGGAAAGCCGCTCTCCGTGGTGACCGGCGAACACGCCGAGGCCCGGCACGCTCACCGTTCGTCGCGAGACGGACGGGACATCCCAGGAACAAAACGACTCGGTCAACTCGATCATGGGGTCGAGCTGCGCGGGGTCCTTGATCAACCGCCACAGCAAACCGCGGATCTTGGTGTCTACATCGGTGGGCACGAAGGTCGCAACGGTGGCGTGATGGCAGGCCAGGCAGAGGCCGAAGTAGTCGAGAGTCCGGTCGTTCTTTAGAGCCTGCGCGGCGGCGCCTTCGAGACGAAATCCCGCCAGGATGTTGAGGAACCCGAGCGGCCCGCGCGCCCGGGAGAGAACATCTCCCGAAGGCTCCGCCCCGGGCGGGGGGAGCCAGGGCGCGGTGTTGTGCACCTCATTGAGAAGGGTCTGCGGCGCGACAAACCCTCGGATGGCGCGCGCGCTTTTCGGTTCCGCTTCGTCTCGCATCGTGTTCGCACCATAAACCAGCGAACGCCCCCTCTTGTTTGGTCGAACGGCCAGAGCGCTTTCGGCGGCGGCGATATAGTGCCGAGGAACCTCGACTGAACACCCCATGAAGTTCCCGCACCCTCTCTCGCTGCTGTTCGTGTGCATCCTGGTCGCCGCGAGTCTCACCTGGGTGCTGCCCGCCGGGCAGTACGAACGTCGCCAGGATGAGGCCACCGGCCGCAGTATCGTGGTGTCGGGCTCGTATCGCACCACGGGAGCGAACCCGATCGGACCTGGGCAGGCGCTGGTGGCGATTCCCAAGGGCATGGCCGACGCGGGTTCGGTCATCTTCTTTGTGTTCCTGATCGGCGGAGCTTTCAGCGCCGTTGACAAGACGGGCGCGCTTCGTTCCCTGGTCGACGTACTCGTTTTAAAATCAGAGGGCCGCGGGATTCTGGTGATTCCGGTGGTGGCGGTCCTCTTCGCGACCCTGGGAGCCCTCGAGAACACGCAGGAGGAAATCATCGCCCTCATCCCCGTGCTTCTGCTTCTCACCCGGCGTCTCCGACTCGACCCCCTGGTTGCGGTGGCCATGAGTGCGGGATCGGCTGCCGTGGGCGCTTCTTTCAGTCCGCTCAATCCCTTTCAGGTCTTGATCGCGCAAAAGCTGTCTCAACTCCAGCCCGGTTCGGGCGCCGGGTTCCGCACCGCCTTTCTATTGGTCGCGGTGGCCGGGTGGATAGTGGCCACGATGCGCTATTCCGCTCGAACCAGAGGCCCCCTGGATCAGCCGGCCACGGAGCCCGTGACGGCAGTGTCCATGGATGGCCGGAATCTCGTGATCCTCGCGACCGTAGTGACCGCGTTCGGGGTCTTCGTGGTCGGCATCATGAAGTTCAACTGGGACTTCGACCAGCTTTCGGCGCCGTTTGTCGCCATGGGAATCGGGGCCGGCCTGGTCGGAGGCCTGGGGGTCTCGGGAACGGCGATCGCCTTTGCCGAAGGCTTCGCCTCGATGGCCTCGGCCGCCATGATGATCGGCACCGCGCGCGCGATCTCGGTTGTTCTGGACCAGGGCCACGTCATCGACACTCTCGTGTACTCCCTGGTGACGCCGCTGGCTACCCTCCCCTCCTACGCCTCCGCCCTCGGGATGATGATCCTCCATGTGGCCGTCCACGTGCCGGTTCCCAGCGTCAGCGGGCAGGCCGTTCTCACCATGCCGGTGCTGATCCCGGTCGGCGATCTCGTGTCCATCCCCCGGCAGGCCGTCGTTCTCGCCTACCAGTACGGCGCCGGACTCACCGACATCGTGACCCCGACCAACGGCGGAATGATGGCCGTCCTCGTCGCCGCGAATGTCCCGTTCGAGAAGTGGATTCGCTTCGCGCTGCCCCTTTTCGGAGCGCTGCTTGCGCTGGGCGGCTTAGCCGTGACGGCGGCGGTGGCCACCGGGCTCTGATCACTTCCCTGCGCCTGGCTACTTGACCAAGTGATACTTCGTCTGCCGATTCAGGACCCAGCGCATCTTGCCGTCTGGGCCGCAGAGTCCGATCAGCGGTCCCGCACCGTGGCCGTAGTCGTTGATAGGGCGCGAATCATGCGCCTTCGATGCCTTGCTTCTTCCTCTGCGCCAGCATGGAGGCGAGAACGTCACTGCCGGTCCGGCCACCGCGGGGCTAGGGCTCGAACGGGAACGCGATCGGTGCGTCCCGGTGGGCCTCGAACCGGCTCTCGCGTTCCAGATCCCGCTTCATCTCGGGGGTCAGCCCGCCGAGGAGGATCGGGTTCTCGAGATTGAAGCGCAGCGCCATTCGAAACTGGAAACCGGGATAGCCCCAGACGGCCGAGGTCTCGCTCGCCACCGGTCCGAAGCGGAGGAGAAGAAGGACGGCAAGCGCCAAGGATCGCCATTTGAATTCGCGCGCGACCAGAGTCGCGAGTCCGGCGACCGCGATCGCGAATCCGATGGCGGGCGTATGACCCAGTCGATAGACGTCGACCGCATCGTGGCCCCGGAACGGCAGAACTACCAGGGCCGAGAACGCGAGACCCAGGGCCACGAGGCGCCACGCCAATGAGCGGGTTGCATCGAGGAATGAAACGCCAAGCGTCGCCAGCCCGAGAAGGAGAGCGAGGCCGACCCACGGCCAGACCGCTGCCGAGTCCCTGGTCGCGCGCCAGGTCTCGAAACCGATCGGATGGAACAACTGACCGAAGAGATTCCCGAACAGGAGCAACCATCCGCTTTGTTCGGACTGGAGCGTGGCCGCGGTGGCCCGGAGGCGCCCTACCGTCTTGTCCGGGAAGAGAGACACCCATGCCGCGACATAGAGAACCGTAAGACCAAAGAGCGCGCGCAAGGTGGCGAACCGAGCTCTCCGCTGTTCGGCATCGAGACCAGCCATAGCAAACAGGACGGCGAGCACGGGAAGCATCACCGCGGTCTCCTTGCTCCACAGAGCAAGCAGCGCGACGCCGAGCACCCGCAGGATCTGCGTTCCCTTCGGTCCCATGAAGACGATGAGGGTGGCCAGCATGAAGATGTCGGTCAGGGTGTCGGTGCGCTCACTGATCCACCCGATGCTGGAGGCGGCCATGGGGTGAACCGCCAACGCAAGCGCGCCCAGAAAAGAGGGGCCTCGGGGAAGTGGCAAACGCTGCAAAAGGAGAAAGAGCAGGAATGCCGAGATTGCGTGCAGAACCAGGTTCGTGCCGTGAAACGCGAAGGGACTGGGTCCCCACAAGGCGTGGTCCAAGGCGTGGGTGATGCTTGGTACGGGCCGGTACTGTTCGCCCGATATCCCGAGCGGGTCTTCCGATCCGACGAAGGTGGAAGCCAGTTGGGCGAGGGTCCAGGGCCTGGCCCACAGCCGGTCGTCGTAGACGAAGCCTCCGTGAACGGTATGGAGATGAAGGCTCAAGGTGACGCCAACCAGAGCGATGGCCGCGGAAAGCGAGCCTGAGCCGAGGAGGCCGGCCACCGCGCTGCCGAGCGCCAGTGCGACCGGAAGAACCGCGTTGACATTCGTGGCGAAGCTCAAGGCACGTGCCGGATCGCCGGCGGCGGCGACAAAAAAAACGGAAGCCACGATCACAAACATGGCGGTGGGGGCCGCTGCGAGCGAGGGTTCACGCCGTGACAGGGCGGCGAAGGCAAGAGCGCCGAGCAGGAGGGGCAGAAACGACATGGCCAGCGATCCAGGCGTGGCCTCGCGATCAAGCTGGAGATCGGAAAGCCGGATCGGGCGCGGATTGTTGGCGGCCGTCGCCTCCAATCGCAGTTCGAGATCCGGTGATCCGAAAAACCCAACCTCGACTTCCACCGCCTTGGCCCCAAGGACAACATGACGCACCCCCGCGGGGCCCACGACATCGATCTCGACGCGATCGCCCTCGACTCGAGGAGCCAACGTGAAGCGAGCCCGACCCGAGCGTCCATCGAGGCCATGAAGATGAATAAGCGCCCGGGACGCTCCGATGAAGTCGCCCGTTTCCTTCTGGAGCTGGAAGCCGGCGAGCACGGTTCGCCACTCCCCGTTCCGGTCGATGGAGAACCCGGGCCAGGCGAGGAAGACCGTGGCGGCGAGCCCGGCCATGACAATGGCGAGGCGGGGCCTGGCCGTCATCAGGGTTCGCGACGCTCTGGGTATTGGAGCTTCTGAAAGTCGAGGCTCAGCTTCGAGGTCACCGCGGGCCGGGCCAGGCGCATGGCGTTGATGATGCAGTAGGGCATGATTCTGGCCGAGGATATTCTGAGATCGTGTCGGCCACGAGTTCCTTGGTTCGCCGCCACGGCAGGTCGTGGTTCGGACCGCGCTACTGAATGGGTCCGACGCCCCGGTTGTCTATGAACGTTCGGAACCAGAGTTCGAGGCTCACTTTGGTGAAGAGGGTTCGATCGAACTCTCCCCGGTCTTCCGCCGCGCCCAGGCTGATGCCGCGCCGTTCCAGCGAGCTCGACAACTCAGCGGCCCAGTCCTTGAGTTCGTTCTGCAGCCAGCGGCCCACCGGCACGCCAAGCCCCTTCTTCTCCGGCCGGTCGATGATCGCGTCAGGAACGAGACCTCGCGATGCCCTGCGCAGAAGGATCTTCGTTTGCCCCGCGTGGAGCTTCAGTTCCGGGGGGAGCCGGAAGGCGAACTCCACGAGCCGATGATCGAGCAGCGGCGTGCGGTTCTCCACGCCGAAGGCGGCCGCTGCGCGATCGTTCATGGTGATAAGGGAGGGGAAGGTCATTCGGAAATCGACTGCGCCCATCCGATCCACCAGGCTCCCTTGACGGGTGAAGATCCTGCGAGCCTCTTCGAGGGGAGCGTTCGATCCGGCGCCTCGCTGGATCAGCTTGAAATAACGGTCCGCCGGGGGACCAAAGACCTGCGGTCCCCAAAGCAGCCGGGCCAGGGGGTGGTATTCGCGGAAAAGAGGCGAGGCGCCCATTCGTTCTTCCTCGGCGAGAAGGGCGTATCGAACATAGCCGCCGAAGGCCTCGTCAGCTCCCTGTCCGCCGATCGCGACTTTCACATGCTCGCGGGCGAGGCGGGCCAGAGCAAACTCCGCGATGCTCGAGGTGGTGGCGATGGGCTGCTCGAGATGCCAGATCGCCTTGGGGAAGTCACGGCGGAAGTCGTCGGGGCCGACGGTCACCGTGTGCAGCTGCGACCCGATCGAGTCGGCCATGAGGCGCGCGTAGGCCAATTCGTCGTACGCGGGTCCGTAGGGCAGGTGGCAGGTGAACGTCTTATGAGGCCGAGCGATGCCGGCAAGCAGCGAGGAGTCGAGCCCGCCCGAAAGAAACAAGCCGACAGGAACGTCGCTACGCAGCCGCAGACGCACCGCGTCGTTGAGCAACCAGAGCAGCTCTTCAGTCAAGTCTGAAGCGCTTCGCCTCTCGATCGGCCCCTCGGGTATCGACCAGTAGCGCTCCACCACGGTCGTCCGACCGTTGAAGACGAGATGGCAGCCCGGCTCAAGAGCCCGAACGCCGCGGAAAAGAGTGTCCGGTTCGAGTGCCGCTTCGAGAACGGGGAACCTGTCGTCGAGAGCCGCTTCCGGCGTTACTTCCACCAGCAGGGCCTTGATCTCGGAGGCGAAAAGAAAGCGGTCGCCCTGAGTAATGTAGTAGAGAGGTTTTTCGCCCAGACGGTCGCGGGCGAGGAAGATCTCCCGCCCGTCCCAGATCGCGAACGCGAACATGCCGATAAAGCGGTCGAGGCACTTTTTTCCCCAGGCCTTGTAGGCCGTGACCACAACCTCGGTGTCGCTCGCCGTCTTGAAATGGAAGCCGAGAGCCACAAGCTCTGATCGAATTTCCAGGTAATTGAAAAGCTCGCCGTTGTAGGTGATCCAATGCGACCCATCCGCGGTTGAGAGCGGCTGATGACCGGTGGTGAGATCGATGATCGCCAGTCGCCGCGCCCCGAACTGGACCGGTCCGTGGGCAAAGAACCCCTCGTCATCCGGACCTCGATGGGTCAGGGTCGAGGTCATCCGCCGGATGTCGGCAGGACCGTACGAACCGGCGATGCCGCACATAACTACGTGCGCTTTCGACGATTCAGTCGAAACTCGACGAAGGCGCGCGGCAGATCCACCAGCGATCGCAAGCCGAAGCGAAACGGAGAGGTGATGAACGACTCGCCGGCCTCTCGATTCCAGAAGAGGACCGGTTCCTGCCGGATCGAATAGCCCTTGGCGGCCGCGTTGATCACGATGAAGTGTTGCGGGAAGAGATAAGGGTGCTGCGTCTCGAGCATCTCCTTGAAGATCCCGCGAGATGTGCACAAGAACCCGGACTTGATGTCCCGGAGGTCCGTTCCGAAGAGCTTGTTCAGCAGGAAACTGAAACCTAGGCTGAGGAGGTAGCGATAGGTGGCCTTGAAATTATGCGCGATTCGCCATCCCTGAACCACGTCCGGCTTTTCCCGCTGCCAGATGCGGTAGAGCCGCGGTAGATCTTCCGGGGCATATTGAAGGTCGGCGTCCATGATGGCGATGGCGGGGGCATGCGAGGCTTTGAGGCCGCTGCGCCAGCCGCCGGCGATGCCCTGGTTACGCTCGTGGAAGACGCCCAATACGAACGGATGCCGCCGGGACAATTCCTCGATGATCTGCCGGGTCCGGTCGCGGCTGCAGTCGTCCACCAGCACGATCTCCGTGGCGATGTTCGCAATGGTCATCGTTTCGCGAATACGCTCCACCAGATTCCCGAGATTCGCTTCCTCGTTGAAGCATGGAACTAACACCGAGAGATCGAAGGCCACGCTCACTGCGGCGCGCCTTGCCGCTTGCGTCCGCCGAATTTCCACGAGTTCCCGTTTCGCTGAGTCACGTAGGTCGAGTCCTGATCGATCTGTGAGTCCTTCAGAAGCTGTCGCACCTCAGCCTCGGAGAAGTACCGGGTTTGAGGAGTGACGAGCTGATCAAAGGCCACGTGGTGGAAGAACCAGAACTCGCGAACCGCGATCCAGCGGGTGTAGTCGTGAAGGGGCAGGCAGGCGAGGATGGCTCGGAGTCCCGGCCAAAGACGGACGGCGCCTTCAGTGAGCTTCGCCCAAAAGAAATAGGGCGTCACCGCTGGTGCTGCAATCAGATACTTCGTGAACCACCAGGGCAGGCGCGAGGCGATCTTTCGGAGTGGTTCCACGATCGCAATGACCACTCCATTTCCCTCGCGGCCGTAGACCCAGGCATGAAACCGGCCGCCCGGGCGGGTGTGCCGCAGGAGCGAGCGAAAGCCACGTTCCGGCTCTTTGAGGTGATGCAGTACGCCGACGCAGTAGGCCACATCGAAGCGCCCCACATCGGCCTCGCAAAGATCGCCCTTTATGAGTTCCGCCTCAACTCCGGTATGCGCGAGGTTGGCGCGGGCCACCTGTTCGGTATCTCCAAGCTCCACCCCGACAAGTCGGGCGGGCGCGCAACCGGCTGCGTGCACGAGCAGCGATCCGTTTCCGTAGCCCAGTTCGAGCACCGAGGCATTGTGCAGGTCTTGCGGCGTAAGGGGATTCATCCAGTCGAGGAATTGAGCGCGGGTGTAGACACTTCCCGAGCGGACGTTGTTCCAGGACGACGCAAAGGCCGAGGCCGTTTCATTGTCGGCCCCCCGGTGGCTCTGCGGGGCTCCCTCAGCTTCGTCTTCTCTCATCACGTTGGAAGTCAAGGCCGTGACTCTACCCAAGAACGAGGCGAGACCACTTTTCGAAATGGCCGTACTGCATCCAGAGGCCGGTCGCCACGAGGCCAAGCAGGACGAGACGCCGGGCATGGTTGGGGCCGAACCTTTCCAGCGCCAGGGCGCCCAGAATCGTCAAGGCGGGTCCGCCGAATTCGACTTCCTTGAGGTCCTTGAGCAGGCCTTCGGAGAGGCCGCGCAGAAGCACGAGACCGACGAAGGCCAATGCGTAGGCCTTGAGGACGATCGCGGAAGGCTCCCGACGTCGCAGGGTTAGGGCGAATCCGGCGACCGCGAAAGCAGGGAAGCCATAGCCGGCGAAGAGGACGATCCTTGAAAAAGAGGCGAGAAGGCCACCGGCGTCCGCCGATGGCGCAACCGCCATCCGGCCCGAACCTGACCACAGGACCGGGAGGATCTCGCTCAGAAAGGTGATCGTGAATCCCCGATAGAGACCGAGCACCACACCGAGAATCGCGATGAGCCAAAGGCCGATCACGCGCCATCTGATGTTCGAGCTGACGACGGCCAGAACGAGAAGGAAGGCGCTCATGGTGAACAGGCTGGACACGTAGGTCAGAAGGGTGGCGATGATCGCAGCGAACAGACGCAGCCACGCCTTGCGGTCTTTGGGCTCCTCGACCATGCGTGCGGCCAGAAGAATGACCAGAAGGTCAAGCGCATGGGCCACCACGGTGGACCACATCGCAAAGAGCATGCGGCTGCTCACGATTGGGAACGCGAAGGTGAGCCAGCCGGCTGCCGCGCCTGCGGTGGGCGAGATCTTTCTTGCGAACAGAACGGCCAAAGCCACTTCCAGGGTGGCCCCCAGCAGGGCCACGTGTTTGAGCGCCCGGACAACGATGTCGCGGTCGGGAGGCAGGGCGGTGAAGGGCCAGTAGAAGATGGGCGAATAGGGGAAGGCGTACTTCTTCCCCCCGATGATCCTAGGGTAGCCGACGCCCAGATTGATCTGAGCCTGGGTCGATCGTTCCAGCAAGCCGCCCTCGTAGCTGCGGAGCGCGCTTACGTAGCGGTCGTTCTGACGGACATCGTTGTAGAAGTAGTTCGGGTGGAAGAGGAAACCGCCTTTGAGGAGGACGGTTGCCGTCACCGCGAGCACCACCGCGGTCTGGCCGTGAAACACCACCGCGGCCACGAGGGAGAAGAGAACCGCCGGCACCGCGACGTCGCGCATGCTGTGAACAAAACCGAACGGGTCGATCGCCGCGATCGCCGCGAGGACAGCGAGGGCCACCGCGGGGGCTCCGCCCGCGAGGTTCCGCGAGGCGCCGGCCAGAAAAAGGGCGCCGAAGATGCCGATCGGCAGGATCCACACCGTCCATTCGTCGGCCGGGATTCTCCAACGCGCGCCGTCGATGCGGATCCAGTCGAGCGCCATCCCCAGCTTCGGGTCTTCGCTGGTGAGCCCCAGGCGGAGCCGGCCTTCCGGCAGAGGGGCTTCGACCTCCTGAATGCGCTGACGACCCGGGGCCTGTTCGAATGCGGCGAACCCCTTTCCCCCAACGGTCACGGTGATCCGGGTTGGGTCATCGAGATAGCGTGCGGCCCGGAAGGAGAAACGGGCGGGCGATGCGCCGACCGAAAGAGGAATGTCGAACGTGGCGTTTTGAAGAGTCCAGCGCGAGGTGGTGGGCGGCGTCTCCTCGCTGTCCTCGAAGCCTGAACCGTAACGGCCGGTCGAGGGCCCGATGTCCACGATGATGGGTTGTCGAAACCGACCGGCGAGGTCAAGCAGCAGGGCGAAGAGCGCCAGCAACGCTGTCGCCATTAGGAGACCGCGGCCAAGTCGGCGTCCAAAGGGTTCGGGGTGGACGTCGGTCCGAGAGAGAGCGGTCACGTGGAGGAGATCCTAAACGGATTCGTCGGGCCGAACCGTTCACCTCCGGTGTTACCCTTCCGCCCTTCATGTCTACCCGAAAACAAAGGATCACCTCGGCCCGGCGTCCTGTGGGTCTCCCGGCCCTCGGGATCGAAAGCGACGCGACTGTCCTCTAGGAAGCTCGCGGTCATCGGCGTGGTCGTGGCCGTGGCCACTGCCGGAATGGCTGGGTTCGTTCTCAATCGCCGCGTGAACCGCGCGCTGGAGACGGAGGCTTCCATCGAGCAACCAGTCGAACGGGTGGCCGTTTCTGAAGGAACCCCGCTTTCCTCATGGGGGGGCGAAGACATCGAGTCGGTGGCGGCGCTGCCGGGCGGCCTGTATGCCGCGGGCGCCCTTGGCGTAACCAGGATTGAGTTGCGGCCCGACGCCCGGGCCGCGGGCCCCGATCATGCCCTTGTCTCGGCGGCCCTTCCGACCCGTCGCGTTGCCGCCCTCGGTTCATGGCGAACCGACCTTGTGGCCGGCCTCGTCTTCGAAGGCCTGTTTGTCTATCACGACGGCTCCTGGTCCGAAGTTCGCTCTGGCTTCGGAACACTTCATGTGCGGGCGCTCGCGGAGACTCCGGCCGGCGAACTTTGGATCGGCGCGCGCGAGGGCCTCTTCCGGATGGGCTTCGCCGAGCGATCCATGGCCCGGCTTCACAAGTCTCCGGTTCGGGCGGTGGGGGTGGCCGATGGAGGTCGGGTGATCAGCGGAGGCGAGCAGGGACTGTTCGTCACCCAGGGAGACGTGACCACCTCGATGCGAATGGAGGGCTTGCAAACTCCCTGGGTCGAAGGGGTCGCGGTGTTCCACCGGCGAATCTACGCGGTCACGCCCTTGGGTCTATATGGCGAAGGCGCCGACGGCGTGCTGCGATCCATCACGAGCGGCGAGAACGTGGGCGCCATCGCGGTTCAGGGTGATCGTCTCTTCGCTACCGTTGATCCGCCCGAAGCCTCCCTGCGACGGTTCGACGCCTCGGGGCGCATGGAGGTCGAGCAGCTTCCTTAT
>JANLSZ010000038.1:0-5383 GCA_031362685.1 Vicinamibacteria bacterium
CCACGCAAACATCGGCTCGAAACCACGGGGCGCCGGTGCCGTCGACCACGCGTCCACCGGCGAAGAGGATGTCGCACTGAAGCGGCGCCGCTTTGATCGCCTGGGCGGGCGCTGGCAACGTCGGACTTTGAGCAAGGGTGAGTGCGAGTGCGAGCCAGCCGTTCAAGTGCATATCAGTCTCCTGGGGAAGTGGAGCGGACGATACCCCGGACTCTGCGGTCTCCCCTTGACTCCTATCCGAAGAAGGGTCGGAAGAGGCCTTTCACCCGCAGGACGATCCGTTGCAGGAGGCCGGGCAGCGAGGGCTTCGCCTCTTTCCGCGCCGCGGACGGCATCGAAGTTGATAGGGCGGACTCGGAGGGAACCGCCGTTGGCCTTACCGCGGTAGGGACGGGCGCGAGGGGCTTATCCAGCTTCGGTGGGACCGCGGTGCGGCCTCTGGAGAGAAGTGAAAGACGACCGACCGCCCACATTGCCTTACCTCTTGATCCTTTGTTCTGCTGCGCGTGACTGGTTCTCGAACGCGTAGCCTACTTTGGCGAGGCGATGATGGCGATGATGGCCGCGTGCGTTGGTGGCGAGGGGCAAGGTAGCTTGGGCGGGTCTGCCTCTGCCCGGCTAGTGCTTCGCCCAGGCCCTCTTGAGCAGCACCAGTGCGGTGTCGATCGACGGGCGCGCGGAGCGGTCCTTGGCCAGGCACATTTGAATCAGAGCCCGGACCGGCGCGGAAGCCGGGAGGTGGCGAGGAGTCGCCTCGAGGTGTTGAGCGGAGTAGTCCTTCTGACGTGGTCCGGGGAACGGCGGTTCGCCGGTCAGCACGGCGTAAGCCAGGCACCCAAAGGCGTACACATCGGTGGCCCGGGTCGCGCGATCGAGGTTCCACTGCTCGGGAGCCGCGTAGGGGTCGCTGATGAACATCCTTTCCGACATACTCGAGGGCGCCTCATCCAGATTGCGCGCGAAACCCATGTCCGCCAGTTTCCAGCGGTTCTCGTGAAAGAGAACGTTCGCGGGTTTGAGGTCGCCATGGACGATTCCGCCCATCTCCTGCAGGCCGAAGAGGACGTCCGAAAGAACCGACATCGCCTCCGCATCGACCATCGGCCCCTCGCGTTCCAGCCGATCCTGAAGGCTTTCCTCGGCCCGCGGCATCACGATGAAATAGTGCCCCGAGGCTTCGTCGGTACCCGCGTCGAGAATGGGTATGACGTGATCGCTGGGCCGGAGCTTGAGCGTCTTGGCAATCCGGATCTCACTGGTGGCGAGACCGGGCGCCACTCGACGGATTCGTTTCACCGCAACTCCGTGCCCGTCGGCCCCCGCGCCTTCGAACACGTCGCCGAAACCGCCGGGCGCACCAATGCGCCGCGACTCGTCGAAGGACCATTCCTTGGCGAGGCGAAGGAGAGACATCGAGCGGTCTTTGGGTGCGGCCTTATGGTGTTGCGACAAGGGAAGCTGGAATATTACGGCAGGCTGGCCCCGCCGTGGTGCGCGGGGTCACGCGGACCGCCGAAACCGCTGCGCGCGCCGCGAGATATCCTTCCCACCCTTCGCTCTCGCCGAGCCCCCGGACCATGGCCCCCACCCTCTTCAATTCCCTGCCCGATCCATCGGCCAGCAGCGACGAACTGCTGGGCCGGTTTCTCGACTACGTCGCCTCGAGAGGACTGACCCTCTACCCCGCCCAGGAAGAAGCGATCCTCGACCTCTTCGAGGGGAAGAACGTCATCCTGAATACGCCCACGGGCTCGGGAAAGTCGCTGGTGGCTTCCGCCATGCACTTCGATGCGCTTACCCGCGGGCGAAGATCCGTCTACACCTGTCCGATCAAGGCCCTGGTGAACGAGAAGTGGATGGCCCTGTGTCGCGAACTGGGTCCGGAAAACGTGGGTCTGTCCACCGGTGATGCCACGGTGAATCGTGACGCGCCGGTGCTGTGCTGCACGGCAGAGGTTCTGGCCAACATCGCGCTGCGTGACGGTGAAGACGCGCGGATCGACGACGTGGTCATGGATGAATTCCACTGGTACGCCGACCGCGATCGAGGGGTTGCGTGGCAGGCGCCGCTGCTGGCTTTGAAGCGCACGCGGTTCCTTCTAATGTCGGCCACCCTGGGCGACATGACGTTCTTCGCGGAGGCGCTGACCGCCCTGAACGGCCTGCCCACCTCGATGGTGATGTCGGTGGAGCGGCCAGTGCCGCTCGAGTTCACGTATTCCGAGATCGCCCTTCCGATCACCCTCGAGACTCTGGTGGCCGAGGGCAAGGGCCCGGTGTACGTGGTCCATTTCACCCAGGCCGACGCGGCGGACAGTTCCCAGGCCTTCACCAGCCTCGTGCTCTCGACGCGTGAAGAGAAGAATGCGGTGGCCAAGGAGATCGAGGGTTTCAAGTTCTCGAGTCCGTACGGTCCGAACATCCGGAAATGGTTGAAGCAGGGGATTGGCCTTCATCACGCCGGTCTTCTTCCCAAGTACCGGGTTCTGATCGAGCGACTCGCTCAGCGCGGATTGCTGAAGGTGATCTGCGGCACGGACACCCTTGGCGTCGGCATCAACGTTCCCATCCGCACCGTTCTCTTCACCAGGCTGTGCAAATACGACGGCCACAAAACCGCCATCCTCTCCGCCCGCGACTTCCATCAGATTGCCGGTCGCGCGGGCCGCAAGGGCTTCGACGATATTGGCTTCGTGGTGGCGCAGGCCCCTGAACATTTCATCGAAAACCTCCGGCTCGACGAGAAGGCGGCGGCAGGGGGCAAGAAGTCGGTGAAGCGGAAGCCGCCCGAGCACAATTTCGTCAACTGGGACAAGAAGACGTTCGAGCGACTGATCGGCGCACCTCCGGAGCGGCTGGCCTCGCGCTTTCAAGTCACGCACGCCATGCTGCTCAATGTGTTGTCGCGCAATACGGATGGCTGCGCGGCCATGCGCGACCTGATCCGCGACTCGCACGAGACAGATCACGCCAAGAAGGGCCACTTCAAGCGCGGATGGCAGCTCTTCCGCTCGCTCATTCAGCGCGGCATCGTCGAGTTCGTCGACCGCTCCCTGCTCCCGACTGCGACTCCGACCCCGGCCGCCAAAGTCCGGGTCAATCTCGAGCTGCAGGACGATTTCTCGATGAACCAGGCGCTGTCCCTGTACCTGCTCGAGACCATTCCGCTGCTGGATCCCGACGCTCTTGACTACCCGCTGGACCTGCTGACCCTCATCGAATCGATTCTCGAGAATCCCGAACTCATCCTCCGCCGCCAGCTCGACAAGGTGAAGGGCAAGGCCATCGCGCGGATGAAGGCCGACGGGATGGAGTACGAGCAGCGCATGGCCGAACTGGAAAAGCTCGAATACCCGAAGCCGCAGAAGGAGTTCATCTACATCACTTTCAACGCCTTCGCGGACCGGCATCCCTGGGTGGGCGAGGAAGCGATCCGGGTGAAGTCCATCGCCCGCGAGATGTTCGAAGGCTTCTGGTCCTTCTCGGATTACGTACGGGAGTACGAGATCGAGCGGGCCGAGGGCCTGCTGCTTCGGCATCTCAACAGTGTCTACAAAGTCCTGAGCCAGACCGTGCCCGACCCGGTGAAGTCCGACACCGTGCGCGAGATGGAGATCTACCTGCGCACCATGCTGCGCGATGTCGACTCGAGCCTGCTCGAAGAGTGGGAGCGGATGAAGGATCCGAACTATCTGGCGCCCATGATGTCGAGCGGCAGTGGTCTGGACATCCGACCGCCCGGCGCCGACGAACCGGTCGATGTCACGCGGGACGCCAAGGCCTTTACCGCGACAATCCGCACGCGGGTCTTCGCGTTCCTGCGTGCATGGTCCATGGGCGACGATGAGGCGGCGCTGGCGACCTTCGCGCCTTCACCCGAGCCGACGGCCTCCATCGACTCCGAGGCCTCGCACCGGTCTTCCTCGAACAACGAAGAGGGTGTTGCCTGGACTACGGAGCGACTGCGCGCAGCGCGAGCGACGCACCGCGTCGAGCACAAGGGCCTGCGCCTCGACCCCGAAGCGCGCAATCTCCGCCACACTCATGTGAAGCCCGCGGACGATGGAACGTCATGGCGCGTTCAGCAGATGCTGATCGACACCGAAGCCATCAACGACTGGCTGGTCGAAGTCGATGTGGATGTAGCCGCCTCGCGGCAAGCCGGCGAACCAGTAATTCAACTGACACACCTCGGCCCGCTCGTCTAGCCCCAGCCCTTTCCGCGATCGTCCACCCCTCTCCGTTCGGCGGGGCCCACCGCGCCTCCGCACTTCAGCGTCCCGCGACTACCCACCCTTCTTCGGGCTGCGGCCCCAGATCACGAGTTCAGCTCCTTGCGATTGACCAGCCGCCGTAGCGGGACGCTGGTCGCGAGACCGAGGAAGACGCCGCCCATCGCGACGAGTGCGAGATAAAGCAAGGCACCTCCGAGCCCCCGAAGGCCAGGGATGTTGCCCAGCGAATCCGCGGCGGCGACCATCAGGCTCCCGGCCGTCCAACCCAGGGCACTGGTCAGGATCCAAAGGGGAGCGCTGACCGGATGGGGCCTCAGCACATAGGCCTGGCTGGCCCCGGCGGTGACTCCAGCGATCGCGAGGCCGGCGTACAGCGAGTACGGTATGGGCATCCCGAGGAGATGGGAAAGGTCGACGAGGAAGAAGGGAAGCGCGAGGCCCAGCGCAGATGCCCATGGCCACGCCGATGAGTCGCCCTGGAGCGGGCGCAGTGCGCGTTCTTGCGCGAGGCCGACGCCGAGGCCCATTCCCAGACCCACCGGGATCTGGGAGGCACGGATTCCGACCATCTCGCTTGCAAGCGCAATGGCGATGACGAGGATGATGCCGAGGAGCCAGCCGAGGAAGGTGAGGCGAATCCAGGGCCGGAGGGAGAGGGTATCGGTCACTGGGGCGAATCTACGATGGCTGGCCCGGTGTGGCCATGCCCATGGCGGCCAGGGTTGTAGGAATTGGGGAAACCTGGGCCTAAGATCGGCTTAACAACAAACTCCTGTGGAGGCTTCAGTGAAGAAATCCCTCGTGATGTCGGCGGTGTGCGCCACCGCGGTTTCGCTTAGCGCCATCGCGGCCATAGGTGCGCAGGACGCTGCTCCGGCCGCAGCGCCGATACCGCAATTGCCATTCCGCCTGGTGGAGAATTTCTTCCACTATCCGGCCAACTCCATCATCGGCCGGGTGAGCGGCATCGCCGTGGCCCCGAACGGCGGTATCACGGCGCTCGTGCGCGGCCATCATCCCGTCCTGGAGTTCAGGTCGGACGGGACGTTCGTGCGCTCGTGGGGAGAGGGCTCCGACATGTTCAAGGGCGCGCATGCCGTGCGCTACGACCCGCAGGGCAATCTCTGGTACGTGGACGCCGCCGACAA
>JANLSZ010000039.1:0-5156 GCA_031362685.1 Vicinamibacteria bacterium
CACGCTGCGCGTGCCCTAAAACCCCGCGCCCCGCGTGTCCCAAAATCCCGCGCGCCACATCCCGGGGCACGCGCAGCGTGCCCCTACGATCTCCGAAATACCCCTACGCGCGCGAGGGTTCGGCGGCGGCGTCCTGGGTGGCGCCGGGGGCGATTTCCCAGTTCGTGTGGGGTGCGCGGTTCAAGACGAACCACTCCCACACGATCTCGCGATAGGTGTGCGGCTTCATGCCGAGTTCCGCGTACATCGGTCGCAGAATCATGTGGAGCTTGCGAAGGTTGTAGAACGGCACGCGCGGGAAGTAGTGGTGCTCCGCGTGGTAGTTCGAGTAGACGAACAGGAAGTCCCAGATCCACGAGGGCCGCATCACGGTCGACCACTTGAGGGGATTGGTCGGGTCGATGTTGTAGTGCTGGCCCAGCCGGTTGACCGTGAAGGCGATGGGGAAGATGATGAAGTAAGGCAGGAACCAGACCCGCAGCATCGCGCCCACCCCGCCGAAGTAGTACAACGCGGCGCCGGTGGAGAGCTGAATGACGATGGTGGCCATGCGCTCGCGCGCGATGACCGTGCGAAGGGCCGCCGGATACGTCTTCACTTCCTGGGCCGCGGCCCGGAAGTAGATGGGCATCAGGGCGGGGGTGCAGTAAAGAAGCTTGAACCAGCGCTTGTTCTTCTTCGGTGAAAGCCAGTGCCGCTTCGGATCCTCGTCGTTGGTGCCGAGGCCGTCGTGGTGGTCGAGGTGCCAGCGGGTAAACTGCGAGGCCGAGATGCCGCTGGTGATCGCGTAAAGCAGCCCGAGTGCGCGATCGGCCGCCGGCTGGGGCTTCTTGAAGACGGCGCTGTGGACCACCTCGTGGAGAAGGGTGGTCATGTTGAAGAAGGTGAAGCCCTGCAGGACGATGAGGGGGGCGGTGATCCACCACGGTTGATCCTGGAAAAGGACCGCGCCGCCGACCAGGACAATCGCGAACTGACGCGCCGCGTAGGCGAGGTGAAGCGCCGGGTTCTTCTCGGAGAGGGCGACGAGCTGCTCCGGCGAGACCGTCCGGTGAAGAATCTCCTTGAACGGGCCGACCGCTTTCCAATAGTGCTTGGACCTGACCGGCGCGGGCTCGACCTCGGGTGTCTCCATCAAACGCGAGTTTATCAGCGGCTCCCTTTGAGCCTTTAGCCGCAGACTCGCGGCCAACGAGGATGCGAGCGGGTTCCCGGGGGGTGGGAAGCGGGCCTTGAATCGCCGGGCCCGGTCGAACCTCCCTCGGAAGTCAGCAGGTCATACAGACCCGGCGGAAGGCTTCCGCGCTCTTCAGCTCGATGTCGGGGGTCATGAAACCCGGTTTGACCGGCTCTTCGCGCAGCAGATCGGTGCTGAGGTACTTCTTGTTGCTGTCGCAAAGGATGGTCACCACCACCGCGTTGGACCGCATGCGGTTTTGAACCTGAAGGGCGCCGAGGACATTGGCTCCGGAGCTGATGCCGACACCGAGGCCAAGTTCGGTCGCGAGTCTCTGCGCCATGAGGATGGCGTCCCCGTCGTCGACCGAGATCACCTCATCCAGCTCCTTCAGGTGGAGGATGGGCGGCACGAATTCATCGGAAATCCCCTGAATGCGGTGTTTGCCGACCTTGTGCCCGGTGGTGAGGGTCGGAGAGTTCGAAGGCTCCAGCGGGTGAATCCGAACCGCGGGTTTTCGCAGGCGCAGGAACCGTCCCACCCCCATCACCGTGCCGCCGGTGCCGACCCCGGCGACAAAGGCGTCCGGCATTAGGTTGTGGGCGTCGAGCTGCCACCAGATCTCCGGGCCGGTGGTCTCGAAGTGCGCCTGCGCGTTCTCGTCGTTGGAGAACTGGCGAGGAAGAAAGGCCCCCGGCGTCTCCTTCGCAAAAGCCTCGGCCAGGGCGATGCTGCCGAGGAACCCGCCTTCTTCGCGGCTCACCAACTGGATTTCCGAGCCGAAACTGCGGATGAGATCCTTTCGCTCCTGGCTCATCCAGTCGGGCATGAAAATGCGCACCGGGTGACCGAGCGCGCGTCCGACCGCGGAGAAGGAGATCCCGGTGTTTCCGCTGGTGGCCTCGGCGATGTATCCACCCTTGGCCAGAAGGCCGCCGTGGAGGGCCTTGCGCAGAATGTGAACGGCCATCCGGTCCTTGATCGAGCCGGTCAGGTTGAGGTTCTCCGCCTTGGCGAAGATCGTCCGGGGCTCGCCGCGGTAGTGCAAATGAATGGCGATGAGGGGCGTGTTGCCCACCATGTTCTTGAGGCCGCGGAAGCGCAGATCATCCGCCCGTCCAGAGGTGAGGAGGTCGAGCATGGGAAAAGGTTAGGTTTGCCGATCCGCTCGGTCAATGATTCATTCGAACCACGGACGCGCCTCATATACTCCCGCCATGTCCCAAGGACTTTTTCTCGGTAAGGAAGCGCCGGTTTCTGGCGACACGCTCGGCCCCCGCATCGACCTCGATCCCACCGACCTTCTGACCCACGGCCTGATCGTGGGGATGACCGGGTCGGGTAAGACCGGCCTGGCCATAGCCCTCATCGAGGAGGTCATGGGTCAGGGCGTTCCCGTCATCGCCATCGATCCCAAAGGCGACCTCGGAAACCTTCTGCTCCTCTTCGATGACCTGAAGGCCTCTTCATTCGAGCCTTGGATCGACAAAGACGCGGCGCGTCGTGAGGGAAAAACTCCAGCCGCGGTGGCCGCCGAGGCCGCGGCTCTTTGGACCAAGGGACTGGCCGATTGGGGCCTAGGCCCGGCTGATATCAAGGACCTCAAGGCCAAGCGCGACGCGGTCGTCTACACGCCGGGCTCGTCGTCCGGAATTCAGTTGAATGTCCTCCAGTCTCTGGAAGCGCCGTCGGTCAAGTTCGACACTGCGCCGGAAGACCTTCGCGACGAGATCGCGGGGATCGTGAGCGGTCTCCTGGGCCTGCTCAAGATCGAGGCCGACCCGCTCCAGTCGCAGGAGTTCATCCTTCTCGCCAACATCATCGAGAACGCCTGGAAGTCGGGGAAGAGCCTCACCCTCGAGACCCTGATTGCCGCGGTGGCCGACCCGCCCTTCGACAAGATTGGAGCTCTGCCGCTCGACAGCGTCTATCCACGCAAGCAGCGTCAGGCTCTGATGATGGCGATCAACAATCTGCTCGCTTCGCCGCAGTTCGAGTCCTGGCGGGCGGGTCAGCCTCTCGACATTCAGAGCATGCTGTACGCGCCGGACGGGCGGCCGCGTCTCTCGGTCATCTACACCGCGCATCTCTCCGAGGAGGAGCGCTTCTTCGTCACCGCGCTCATTCTCGACAAGGTGAAGACCTGGATGCGCCGGCAGTCCGGGACCACGTCGCTTCGAGCCCTGGTCTACATGGACGAGATCTACGGCTACTTTCCGCCCCACCCGGCGAATCCGCCGACCAAGCGGCCGCTCCTGACCCTGCTCAAGCAGGCGCGCGCACAGGGTGTCTCCATCGTGCTGGCCACCTAGAATCCCATCGACCTCGACTACAAGGGACTAGGCAACATCGGCACGTGGATGGTGGGAAGGCTTCAGACCGATAACGATCGGGCACGCCTGCGCGATGGTCTGGTCGGCGCCGGAGTGGATGCGGCCGCGGTTGAAACCCTGCTCGGCGCGACCCGCAAGCGCGTCTTTCTTCTCCACGATGTTCACCGCGGCAAGCCCTGCCTCCTGGCCTCGCGCTTCGCCATGTCATATCTGCGCGGACCGATCACCCGGGAGGAGATCGGGCAACTCATGGCCGGCCGGAGCGAAGGCGCTCCGGCAAGTCCGGCGGCCGCGCGCGACGAGGTCTCATTCGCCCCCCTGCTTCCTCCGCCCTTCAAGCATCTCTACTTCTCGAAGTACGGGGCGGAGCAGGCGGAGCCGCACTTGCTCGTGAAGTACGCGTACCGGCTCAAGGACCAGGACGAAGCGATCGGCGTGCGTCTTTATCCGATCGGAGTCAGCTCGCCCGCGGAGATCTTCGACACCGACCACATCGACATCGCTGACGACACGAAGGTCTCGGCCGAGGCCCCGGCTTCGGTGCGCTATGGCGACTTGCCGGGCTTTCTGGCCGCGGCCGGGGCCAAGGGACTCGAGAAGGCGGTGAAGGATCGACTGGCCGAAGAACTCGCGGTGAGAGTGTTCTTCGACGCGGCCACGAAGACTCAGTCAAAGCCGGATGAATCGCGTGAGGACTTCGCCGCCCGGCTGGCCAGCGCGGGCGGCGGCGCGAAAACGGACAAGCTGCGACAACAACTGGAGAAGAAGCGAGTCGAGTTGACAGCCCGTGAGGGCGATCTGTCGGGTCGTGGGAAGGAAACCCTGGTCGCGTGGGGTATGGCCGCGTGGAAAGTCTGGCAGGGGTTTAACCGAAAGAGGCTCGGAACTACTCCGATCGAACGAGCACTCTCCAAGAACCGGATGGAGGACAACGCCGAGGCGCGGGTCGAGTCCCTCAAGCAGGAGATCGCGGGCATGGAGGCGGAGATCGCGAGCGCCTCGGAGATAGATCCCGCTCGATTTGAGGAGAAGACCCTGGTGCCGACGAAGACCTCCACGAAGCTACTGCGCCACGACATCGTCTGGGTTTACTAGCAGGGCATTAGCAGTCCGGGTTGGTAGTGGTGGGAGGGGGTTGCTTCGTCGCAGTCCAGACGGAGTGACTCCTCGCAATGACGTGAGGGGGTACAGGACGGACAGCACGGGGTTGGTAGCTGGTACCGCCGTGTGTGGTAGTGCGGCCCCGAACCACGCCAACCCACGCTGCGCGCCACTCCGTACGCGCGGCACCCCACTACCAAGTTCGTGCTGACGTCCAGTACCCGCCTCACGTCATTGCGAGCGGGGCACGGACTACGTCCGTGACTTTTGGAAGGAACCCCATGACCGTCATTGCGAAGGCCACTGTCCGTCCGCATGGCCTGAAGCAATCTCCTTGGGGATTGCTTCGGTGGCCCGGGGCCAGGCTTCGCGCTCCACTCCAAAACGACGGGTCCCTGCTGAGGAACCCGTGCGAGTTCGCCCCATTTCAGCCCCTTTCCGTCATTGCGAATGAGCCGACGTTCCGGGATCGAGTGAAGCAATCTCTCGGGAGATTGCTTCAGGCCAACCAGACCGATCTGGCCTTCGCAATGACGGTGTGGGGT